>JBBDTK010000001.1:0-2285 GCA_040904405.1 Solirubrobacterales bacterium
CTCACCGGGCCGAACACCCCCCCCCCCCCCGCCACCCGCGGAAGAGGCCGCTTGCGTAGAGGCGAAGCGCTCCCACCGCGACGAATGCGATGCCGAGGAAGACTCCGAGCGAGAGCGGGCCGCCTCCGTTGGCGATCGTGCTGGCGAGGATCGCCAGGCCGATCGCTACGAAGACGAGGGAGAGGGTGCGGACGGCGCCGCCGTAGATCCGTCGGGACGAGCCCACGGGGGCGATTCTACGGTTGGATCGGATACGACGATCACCCGGCAGGGGCGCTCGCCGAGCACGGTCTGCAGGGTCTTGTCGTAGAGCGGCGTGCCGTCGCGGAAGCGCAGCCCGATGACGACCGCCGCCGCCTCGATCTCCCTCGCCTCCTCGGCGATCGAGTAGCCCGCCTGCCCCGGCCGCACCCGCGCGACGTGGCCGGTCACGCGCTGGCCGCCGATCAGCTTCGCCTGCTCGATCTTGCTCTGCGCCTCGACCTCGGCCGCGCCCATCCCGGCATCGAGCGGCAGGTTGGTGGGCACGGTGAGCAGCGAGTGGACATGGATGCCGCGGCGCCGTTTCGAGGCCAGCTTGACCGCGGTGGCGACCATCTCCTCGGAGAACGGGCCGCCGCCCTCGACCGCGAGCAGGACGCTGCGGTACTCGACTTCCTCGACCCCGAGCGGCTCGGGCATCACCACTTTCACCGTCTGCCTCAGGCCCAGGCCCTGGTCGCGGCGGTAGAGCATGTAGACGACCATCCCGGCGAGCATCCAGGCGCTGCCGATCAGCAGCGTGCGGGTGTTGAGCGCCATCACCACGACCCAGGCGGCGAAGGTGCCGAGGCCGCCGAAGACCGCGGCCAGCGGCCACTCGAAGCCGAACGCGCGCAGGTTGCCCCGTGCCTTGTAGGTGCGCCGCTCGGCGTCCGGATAGCGGCTGCGCAGGCGGATCACGGAGACGTGGGCGACGGTGAAGGAGAGCATCGCCCCGAACGCGTACATCGTCGCCAGCAGCTCGGTCTCGCCGGGCAGCAGGGCGGCGGCGGAGATCGCGCCGAAGAGCAGGATCGCGACGTAGGGCGTCTTGAAGCGGGGGTGGATCGCCCGCACCGCCTCCGGCAGCTGCCGGTACTGGCCCATCGAGAAGGTCAGCCGCGAGAGCCCGATCAGGCCGGCGTTGGTCGCGATCGTGAGGATGATCGCGGCAAGCAGGCCGACGTAGACCCGCAGCGCCTCGGTCGCCGCCCCGCCGAGCCCGAGGTTGTCGACGATGCCCAGCATCGGGTTCTCGGCGTAGGTCGTCGCCAGCGCCGTGGTGTACTCGCCACCCTGCTCGGTGACCGGCATCGCCGAGAGCGCCACGATCGGGATCAGCAGGAAGAGGGTCAGCACCGCGGTGACCACCAGCCCGACCGCTTTCGGCACCGTGCGCGGCGCGTCGCGGGCCTCCTCGGACATGTTGGAGAGGGTCTCGATGCCGGTGTAGGCGATCATCCCGACCGCGATCGCCAGGGCGAAGTTGCCCCAGCTCGGCGCCACCCCGAGCTCGACGTTGCCGACCAGGATCTCCGGGTCGAGGACCAGGGCGATGCCGATCGAGACGAGCACGACCTGGGTCATCAGGTCGGCGATCGCCAGCACGATGTTGAGCCGCGCCGACTCCCTGCTGCCGATCACGTTGACCCCGATCAGCAGCGCGATCAGGACGATGCCGGCGACGATGTCCGCCGGGTTGCGTTCGAGCGGCTCCCAGAAGACGGCCAGGTAGTGGGGCACGAAGAAGGCCGAGATCGCGACGGTGATCACGTAGTTGAGCACCTGCCCCCAGGCGGCGAAGAAGCTGACCAGCTCGTTGAAGGCGTGGCGGGCGAAGCTCGAGGAGCCGCCCGCCTCCGGGTACATCACCGTCGCCTCCGCATAGGTGACCGCGGTGCAGACGAAGATCAGGCCCGAGATCAGGAAGACGACGGGCGTCATCCCGAGGGCGAAGATCGCGACCACCCCGAGCGCGTAGTAGATCGAGGAGCCGACGTTGCCGTAGGCGGTCGAGAACAGGGCGCCGACCCCGTGGACGCGGCGCAGCGCCTCCTCGCGTGGGTGCCGTTCAGCCATCTAGAGCGAAGTTACCCCGGTCTGGAGCGGGGAGGGTAATCGGTGCCCTCCCCGCTCGGGAACCCCTCAGAAGTTGACTATCGGGATGATCAGGATGGCGACGATGTTGGCGACCTTGATCATCGGGTTGATCGCCGGGCCGGCCGTGTCCTTGTAGGGGTCGCCGACGGTGTCGCCGGTGACCG
>JBBDTK010000002.1:0-2283 GCA_040904405.1 Solirubrobacterales bacterium
GATCTTGTCGATCTCGTCGATGTAGATGATCCCGGTCTCGGCCTTCTTGACGTCGTAGTCGGCGGCCTGGATCAGCTTCAGCAGGATGTTCTCGACGTCCTCGCCGACGTAGCCGGCCTCGGTCAGGGCGGTCGCGTCGGCGATCGCGAAGGGCACGTTGAGGATCCGGGCGAGGGTCTGGGCGAGCAGCGTCTTGCCGCAGCCGGTCGGCCCGAGCAGGAGGATGTTCGACTTCTGCAGCTCGACCTCGGGGTCGTCGCCCTCGGCCGACATCTGGACCCGCTTGTAGTGGTTGTAGACGGCGACCGAGAGCGCCCGCTTGGCGGCCTCCTGGCCGACCACGTACTCCTGCAGGACCTCGTGGATCTCCCGTGGCTTCGGCAGGTTCTCCAGCTCGACGCCGGCGCCGCCCGGCGGGGTCAGCTCCTCGTCGATGATCTCGTTGCAGAGGTCGATGCACTCGTCGCAGATGTAGACGCCGGGGCCGGCGATCAACTTCTTGACCTGGCGCTGCGACTTGCCGCAGAAGCTGCAGAGGAGCTGCTCGTTCGAGTCGGTGGGACGTGCCAAGGCGGTGATTCCCTCCTTGCGGGGGCTGGTAGTTGCCTACCGGCGTCGCGCCCTGAAAGCTTAAAGGGAGTCGCAACCCGGCCTGTCGTCTCAGGGTTTACGGCGGGGCGAGGCGCGTCCCTCCCTGCGGGCGCCGGCTTGCGAGAGCCGAGTGGCCCGGCGAAGGCGGCGCGGTAGGTTGGTGGGAGATGCCCGCCGAGCCGCGGATCGAGCCGGTCGCCGCCTCAGAGCTGGAGGCGCTGCTGCCGCTGATCGCCGCCTACCAGCGCTTCTACGAAGCAAAGGACATCGACGACGAGCGCAACCGCGCCTTCTTCTCCCGCTTCCTCGCCCCCAGCGAGGAGGGCATGCTGCTCGCCGCCTGGCGCGGCGGGGAGCCGCTCGGCTACGCCTGCCTCTACTGGTCCTTCACCTCGCTCATCCCGGCCGAGACTGTGCTGATGAACGACCTATTCGTCGAGCCGGGCAGCCGCGGCCACGGCATCGGCCGCGCCCTGATCGAGGCCGCCGCCCAGGCAGGCCGCGAACGCGGCGCCCACCTGCTCGAGTGGGCCACCGCTCCCGACAACGAGACCGCCCAGCGTCTCTACGACTCGACCGGCGCCGAGCGCAGCGAGTGGATCGAGTACGACCTGCGCCTCGACCGACCGCCGCAGTAGGCCGCGTCGCTGGACGGATCGCCGACGGCGATGTCCGTACCCCGGAGGGCGGCGTCCGGACCTGCGACCTTCGGGTTATGAGCTTGCTAGCGCTGGTCGACTGGGCTGGTTTTTGGCTTGTTCAAGCGGTTCTGGTTGGTCCGAGTTGGACCTAGTTTTGCTCAACTTAGTGCTCCCCGCCGCAAATCCCGTCGCGATCAAGCCGCGAGCGATAGGCGAGGCGTCTCATCGTCGTCGGAGAGGCGGTCGAGCAGGGCGGCGAGGTCTTCGCGGGTGAAGGTCCAGTCGAAGGGCTCGGCGATCTCGTTGTAGCGGCGCTCGAATTCGTTGAGGGTGCGAGCCAGTTCGGCGGTGCTCTCGAAGTCGTTGGGGTCAAGCACCTTGCGCTGGATGATCGAGTGATAGATCTCGACCTGGTTGAGCCAGCTGGCGTGCACCGGCAGATGGACGAGGACGAGGTTTCGCCACCGGCCTTGGAGGCGGTCGATCGACTTTTGGCCGCGGTGATCGGAGCCGTTGTCGACGATCCAGAACACGCGCCTCGCCGAGGCGTGGGGCTCCTTGGTCATCACCTGGTGGACGAGGCGATCGAAGGGCTCGATCCCGCCCCTGGGCTCCGAGCGTCCGATCACCCCGCCGCGGCGCACGTCCCAGGCGTCGAGGTAGGTGAGGGCGCCCATGCGCTCGTACTCGTGCTCGACCAGCTGGCCGTGGCCGCCGGGGCCGGGCGGAGCCGAGGGGTGGATCCGCCGCCGTGCCTGGATCGAGGGCTTCGCGTCGGCGCTGATGACCATGTCGCCGGGGTGAAGAAGCTTGCCCTCCCAGCGGCCCGCGTAGAGGTCAAGCACCCCGCCCGCCTTCTCGAGGAAGTCGGGGTCGCGGGGGAAGATCCAGGAGCGCTGCTGCCATGGGCGGATCGCGTCCTCGGCGAGCCAGCGCCCGATCGTCGAGGCCGATGCCTCCGAGACGCCGCGCTCGACCACGAACCGATGCAGCTCAGACCTAGATCGATGAGTAAACCCGTCCCGGCCTCACCCAGGTCCGCGACCACACG
>JBBDTK010000003.1:0-2126 GCA_040904405.1 Solirubrobacterales bacterium
TCTGGATCAACATCTTCCCCGACAAGCCCTACACGAAGAAGCCGGCCGAGACCCGGATGGGCTCGGGCAAGGGCAACCCGGAGGGCTGGGTCGCGGTGGTCAAGCCGGGCAAGGTCATGTTCGAGCTGGCCGGCGTGCCCGAGGAGCTGGCTCGCGAGGCGCTGCGCCTGGCCGGGCACAAGCTTCCGATCAAGACCAAGTTCGTGGTCCGCGAGGGGGTCGAGGCATGATGCAGGCGGGCGAGGCCCATAACCTCAAAGACGACGAGCTGCTGGCGAAGCTGATCGACGCCAAGCAGGAGTCGTTCAACCTGCGCTTCCGCCACGCCACCGGCGAGCTCGAGAACACGGCGCGGCTGGGTGCGGCCAAGCGGGACATCGCGCGGCTGATCACGGTCGCCAGGGAGCGCGGAATCGACGTGGACCGAGAGCTGAGGAAATGATGGCTGAGGACGAGACGAAAAAGGACGAAAAAACGCAGGACGAGGGCCCTGAGGCCGCGGGTCCTGACGCGGCCGCGGAGGCATCCGACCTCACCCGGTCGGATACCTCCACGTCCACGCCACCCGCGGATGAGGCGTCTGAGGAGGAGCAGCCCAAGGACGATGTGCCTGAGGCTGACGACGCTCCGGCCGCGGAGGCGGATGCCCCTGCGCCTGAGGAGGAGAAGGCTGAGGAGTCCGAGGCGGAGGCGGAGGAGCCTGCTGCCGATGAGGCGGAATCCGCTGAGGCTCCGGCTGCTGAGCAGTCGGAGGCGGCGCCTGCCGCCGAGCCCTCCGAAGGGGACGATCTTCCTTGGAAGGAGAAGCGGCGGCTCGATCGTTCACGTCAACCTCATAAGGCGAAGCCGTCGCAGACGCCGGAGGAGCGCAAGGCCGCTCGGCTCGAGGCGCGCGGGCGCAAGGCCGCCGAACGGCGCAAGGGGCGGGCTGACGCGAAGGGCAAGAGGACCCCGGGGACGGGAACGCCGCCGGCAGAGAAGGACGCCGTCGCCGCCAAGGTGCGGCAGGGGATCGTGGTCTCCGACAAGGGGCAGAAATCGATCACCGTGCGGATCGACGTCGTGCGCCGCCACCCGACTTACGAGAAGGTCGTGCGCAACACGCGCACCCTGCACGCCCACGACGAGCGCAACGAGGCCGGCGAGGGCGACACGGTCCGCGTGGTCGAGACCCGGCCGCTCTCGAAGACCAAGCGCTGGCGCCTGGTCGAGGTTCTGGAGAGGGCGAAGTGAGGCTCGCGCGATGATCCAGCAGGAGTCCAGACTGAAGGTCGCCGACAACTCCGGCGCGCGCGAGATCCTCTGCATCCGGGTCAAGGGCGGCTCGCACCGCCGCTACGCCGGGGTCGGCGACACGATCACGGCGACGGTCAAACAGGCCAACCCGCAGGGCGGCGTGCGCAAGGGCGAGGTCGTGCAGGCGGTGGTCGTGCGGACAAAGAAGCAGCTCGGCCGCAACGACGGCACCTACATTTCCTTCGACGAAAACGCCGCGGTGCTGATCGACCCGGCGAGCAACAACCCGCGCGGCACCCGCATCTTCGGGCCGGTCGCCCGCGAGCTGCGCGATCGCAACTTCATGAAAATCGTCTCGCTGGCGCCGGAGGTGCTCTGATGGCGGTCCGTTCGGAGGACGAATCATGAAGTCGATGCGGGTCAAGGCCGACGACATGGTGCGGGTGATCGGCGGCAAGGACGCCGGCAAGGAGGGGCGGGTCTCGCGCACCGAGCCGAAGCGCGGCTTCGTCTACGTCGAGGGGCTGAACCTGGTCAAGCGGCACGAAAAACCGCGCCCGGTGCAGGACACCCAGCGCAAAAGCCAGGCGATGGGCGGCATCGTCGAGAAGGAGGGGCCGATCCACGTCTCCAACGTGATGCTGCTCGACCCCGAGACGAACAAGCCCACCAGGATCAAGGTCGAGCGCGGCAAGGACGGCAAGCGCAAGCGCGTCTCGGCCAAGACCGGGAACCCGATCGACTAGGCATATGGAAGCCGCGACCGAACAGCAGAAGCAGGCCGCTCCGCCGCCCAGGCTGAGGGACCAATACGAGCAGGAGATCAAGCCTGAGCTGATCAAGCGCTTCGGCTACTCCTCGCCGATGGAGGCCCCCACCCTCGAGAAGAT
>JBBDTK010000003.1:2136-13946 GCA_040904405.1 Solirubrobacterales bacterium
GGGGCGGCGTGCGCGCCGGCAAGGGCGGCCGGCGCGAGCGCTACGCGAAGCGAAGCGGGGTGCAGTTCTGATGGAGGCGACCGCCACCAAGCAGGCCGCGCCGCCGCCGCGGTTGCGCGAGCGCTACGAGCAGGAGGTCGCGCCGGCGCTGGTCGAGCGCTTCGGCTACTCGAGCGCGATGCAGATCCCGCGCCTGCAGAAGATCGTCCTCAACATGGGGGTCGGCGAGGCGCGCCAGAACACGAAGCTGCTCGAGGCCGCGCAGTCGCAGCTGGCGACGATCGCCGGCCAGCACCCGAACGTGCGCCGGGCCCGCAAGTCGATCGCCTCCTTCAAGGTCCGCGAGGGGATGCCGGTCGGCCTCTCGGCGACGCTGCGGCGGGCGCGGATGTGGGAGTTCTTCGACCGCCTGACCTCGATCGCGGTGCCGCGCATCCGCGACTTCCGAGGCCTCAATCCACGCTCCTTCGACGGCCGTGGCAACTACTCGATGGGCGTCAAGGAGCAGCTGATCTTCCCGGAAATCGATTACGACTCGATCGACGAGGTGCGCGGTCTCGACATCACGATCGCGACCTCGGCGCCGACCGACGTGGAGGCGTTCGAGCTGCTGCTGCTGCTCGGTATGCCGTTCGCCAAAGAGGGCAGGCCTGGTGCGCAGGCCGAGGCTGAGGCCGAGGCCGAGGAGGAGCGGCGCAAGGAGGAGGCGCGCCGGCGGGCCGAGGCCGAGCAGGCGGCGCTGGAGCAGCTGAAGGAGGAGAACCCCGAGGCATACGCGAAGCCGGAGCCTGAGGCTGCGGAGGGTGGCGAGGACGAGGAGGCTGGCGAGGACGCGGCCGAGGAGGTATCCGACCCCACCCGGTCGGATACCTCCTCGTCCACGTCAGCCGGCGGGGACGACGATTCCGCGTCCTCCGACGATGAAGCTGGGAAAGGGAATGACGATGGCTAAGACTTCGATGAAGGTGAAGCAGGGCCGCAAGGCCAAGTTCAAGTCGCGGGAATACAACCGCTGCCGCCGCTGCGGGCGGCCGCGCGCCTACTACCGCAAGTTCGGCCTCTGCCGGATCTGCCTGCGCGAGGCCGCCCACGAGGGCTACGTCCCCGGCATGACCAAGTCGAGCTGGTAGAGACAGGATCGACGGAATCATGCTCAACGACCCGATAGCCGATTACCTGACCCGGATTCGCAACGCGATCGGCTCCGGCCACGACGCGGTGGAGATCCCCGCCTCGCGGCTGAAGGAGGAGATCTCGCGGATCCTCAAGGAGCAGGGCTACATCGAGAGCTTCTCGCGCAAGCCGGCCACGGTCGGCGAGGCGATCGAGATCCGGCTCAAGTACACCGAGGACCGCCTTCCCGTGATCGCCGGGCTGGAGCGGGTCTCGCGCCCCGGGCGGCGCCGCTACGTCGATCGCACCGAAGTGCCGCGGGTGCACGGCGGCACCGGCACCGCGATCGTCAGCACCTCCGCCGGCGTGATGACCGGGCACGAAGCGAAATCGAAGGGCGTCGGCGGCGAGGTCGTCGCCTACGTCTGGTGATCGAAGGCAGCCAATGAGTCGCATCGGAAGAAAGCCCATCGCTGTGCCCGAGGCCGTCACGGTCGAGCTGGCCCCTGGCCAGGTCGCGGTCAAGGGCCCGAAGGGGGAGCTGAGCCAGCGCCTGGCGCCGGAGATGAAGGTCGAGCAGGA
The DNA here is from genome assembly GCA_040904405.1 of Solirubrobacterales bacterium. Taxonomy (GTDB): domain Bacteria; phylum Actinomycetota; class Thermoleophilia; order Solirubrobacterales; family 70-9; genus VRUE01. The sequence goes on from JBBDTK010000003.1 coordinate 3,832, forward strand.
GGACGGTGCCGTGACCGTCTCGCGGCCGACCGACCGCGGCGAGCACCGCGCCCTGCACGGGCTGACCCGGAGCCTGATCGCGAACATGGTCGAGGGCGTCACCGAGGGCTTCGAGAAACGGCTCGAGATCCAGGGGGTCGGCTACCGCGCGGCGCTGAAGGGCAGGGGCCTCGAGCTGGCGCTCGGCTACTCGCACCCGGTCTCGGTCGAGGCGCCCGAGGGGATCGAGTTCGAGGTTCCGCAGCCGACCGAGGTGATCGTGCGCGGGATCGACAAGCAGCTGGTCGGCCAGGTCGCGGCCGACATCCGCAAGCGCCGCCCGCCGGAGCCCTACAAGGGCAAGGGCATCCGCTACCGCGACGAGCACGTGATGCGCAAGGTCGGGAAGAGGGCATAGCGATGACCGTCCTGACCAAGCGCCAGCGCCGGCTGCGCCGCCGCCGCCGCGTCCGCGCCCGGATCGTCGGCAGCGCCGAGCGGCCGCGGCTCTCCGTCTACCGCTCCAACCGCGGCGTCTTCGCCCAGCTGGTCGACGACGCCGCGGGCAGGACCCTGGCCGCGGTCAACTGGACCGAGCCGGAGCTGCGCAAGCTGAGCGCCGCCGCGCAGGCGAAACGGGCCGGTGAGCTGCTCGCCGAGCGCGCCAAGGCGGCCGGGATCGAGGCCTGCGTCTTCGACCGCGGCGGCTACCGGTACCACGGTCGCGTCCGCGCTCTCGCCGACGGCGCGAGAGCGGGCGGCTTGAAATTCTGATGGCGACCCCTGCAAACCGGCGCATCTCGGGGTCTTCAGTCGGCCTCCTCGGGTCACGCACGAACATGTGCGCTCCCCTCGTCGGCCTCCCTGCATCCCCCGACCTGCTTGGTTTTCGGGGTCGTGCGTACTTCCCCCGTCCGCTACCTTCTATCGTCCGATGAAGGGCATGGACATGACCAATGTGGAGACGATCTCCCCGCGGGGGCTGGATCTCCAGGAGCGCGTGATCGAGATCAACCGCGTCGCCAAGGTGGTCAAGGGCGGCCGCCGCTTCTCGTTCACGGCGCTGGTCGCCGTCGGCGACGAAGAGGGCGTGGTCGGGATCGGCTACGGCAAGGCGCGCGAGGTGCCGCTGGCGATCCAGAAGGCGGTCGAGAACGCCCGCAAGAGCTTGATCCGGGTGCCCAAATACGGGCAGACCCTGACCCACAAAATCATCGGCCGCTACGGCGCCGGCCACGTCGTCCTGCGCCCGGCCAGCCCCGGCACCGGGGTGATCGCCGGCGGCGGCGTGCGCGCCGTGCTCGAGCTGGGCGGGGTGCGCGACGTGCTGACCAAGAGCATCGGCACGCAGAACCCGATCAACCTGGTCAAGGCGACGATGGACGGGCTGGTGCGGTTGCGGCGGCCCGAGGAGGTTGCCGAGCTGCGCGGGCTGACGGTTGCGCAGGTGTTGGGGGTCGAGAAGACGAATGGCGCTTCGGCTGAGGGACAGACCGCTCCGGCCGCGGGACCCGTCGCGGGGGAGGCCGGTGGTGGGACGGCCGAGGGACCGGGCACCGGGCCCGCGGGTCCTGTCGCGGGGGAGGGCCCTTCGGCTCACCCGCCGGAGGACCCACGCCCCGCGCCTCCCGCGGGAGAGGCGCCTGAGGTTGACGATCCCTCCGCCGCCGAGGAGGAGAAAGCTGAGGGTGAGCAGTCGTGAGCGCGGTCAAGGTCAAGCAGGTTCGGTCGGCCAACGGCACCAATCCGAGCCAGAAAGCGACGCTGCAGGCGCTGGGCTTGGGCAGGATCGGGAATGCCGTCGAGCGCAAGGACTCGCCGCAGCTGCAGGGGCAGCTGAAGGTCGTCTCGCACCTTGTCGAGGTTGACGGTGGCTGAGAAAGCGGCGAAAGCCAAAGCTGAGAAAGCCAAGGCCGACGCGCCGAGCGAGCGCTCGCAGGAGATCGGGCTGCACAACCTGTCGCCGAAGCCGGGCTCCAAACGGCCGCGCAAGCGGCTGGGCCGGGGCGAGGGCAGCGGGCTGGGGAAGACCTCCGGCCGCGGTCACAAAGGCTACGGCTCGCGCTCGGGGGCGAAGCGGAAGGCCGGCTACGAGGGCGGCCAGAACCCGATCCACATGCGGATGCGAAAGCTGCGCGGCCCGCACAAAAAGCAGTCGATGCCGTTCGAGAACTTCCGCACCTCGACCCAACCGGTCAACATCGGAGACCTCGAGGAGCGCTTCGACGCCGGGGCCGAGGTCAACCCCTCCTCGCTCAGGGAGAAGGGGCTGGCGAAGCGCTCCGATCCGGTCAAGATCCTCGCCCGCGGCGAGATCTCGAAGAAGCTCGAGATCCACGCCCACGCCTTCAGCGCGGCGGCCAAAGAGAAGATCGAGGCTGCCGGCGGTTCCTGTCACACTCTGGAGCCCTAATGCTCAGGACTATTGCGAACGCTTTCAGCGTCGCGGACATCCGCAAGAAGCTCGCCTTCACCGCGGCGATGCTGCTGCTCTACCGGCTCGGCGCCTTCATCCCGGCGCCGGGGGTCGACGCCGAAGCGGTCAAGGAACTCTCCTCGAACTTCGAAGGCGGCAACGTGCTCGGCTTCCTCAGCCTCTTCTCCGGCGGGGCGCTGGAGCGGCTCTCGCTGTTCGCGCTGGGGATCATGCCCTACATCACCTCCTCGATCATCCTGCAGCTGCTGACCGTCGTCGTGCCCTCGCTGGAGAAGCTGCAGAAAGAAGGCGAGGTCGGGCAGCAGAAGATCACCCAGTACACGCGCTACCTGACCGTCGGCCTCGCCTTCGGCCAGGCCTGGGGCTTCGTCTTCCTCTTCCGCTCCTTCGGCAACCAGGCGGGCGGCAACGTGATCGGCGACCTCAGCGGGGCGAAAGTGCTGCTGATCGTGATCTGCCTGACCGCCGGCTGCACCCTGCTGATGTGGCTGGGCGAGCTGATCACCCAGCGCGGCATCGGCAACGGCATCTCGCTGATGATCTTCGCCTCGATCGTCTCCGGCCTGCCCGGCGGGATCACGGCCTGGTGGACCAACCCGGACCAGGTCTTCGTCGTGATGATGCCCTTCGTCGCGCTGGCGGTGATCGTCGCGATCGTCTACGTCCAGGAGGGCCAGCGGCGGATCCCGGTCCAGTACGCGAAACGTGTCGTCGGGCGCAAAATGACCTCCGGCGGCTCGACCTACCTGCCGCTGCGGGTCAACATGGCCGGCGTCATCCCGGTCATCTTCGCCGCCTCGATCATGGCCTTCCCGCCGACGATCGGGCAGCTGCTCAACACCCCGATGGCGCTCGACTTCGCCGCCTTCTTCAGCCCCGACGGCTGGGCCTATGTGGTCGGCGAGGTCTTCTTCATCATCATCTTCACCTACTTCTACACCGCGGTCACCTTCAACCCGGTCGACCAGGCCGACAACCTGAAGAAATACGGCGGCTTCGTACCCGGCGTGCGTCCCGGCCGGCCGACCGCGGAGTACCTCGACCGGATCCTCTCCCGGCTCACCTTCCCCGGCGCCCTCTACCTGGGCGCGGTGGCAGCGCTGCCGACGATCCTGATCAGCCAGACCTCGGCCAACTTCTTCTTCGGCGGCACCTCGATCCTGATCGTCGTCGGCGTCGCGCTGGATACGGTCAAGCAGTTGGAGGCGCAGCTAATGATGCGCAATTACGAGGGATTCCTCAAATAGAGCTCAACCTCGTACTTCTCGGCCCGCCGGGCAGCGGCAAGGGCACGCAGGGGGAGCGGCTGCAGGAAGACCTGCGGCTGCCCTACTGGGCGACCGGGGATATTCTGCGGGCCGCGGTGCGCGACGAGACCGAGCTGGGTCGGGAGGCGAAGCAGTACATGGACCGGGGCGATTTGGTGCCCGACGAGGTGATCGTCGGCGCGATCGCCGAGCGGATCGACTCCGGCGAGGCCGCCGACGGGTTCATCCTCGATGGCTTCCCACGCACCGTTCCCCAGGCCGAGGCGCTGGCCGCCAAGCTGGACGAGCTGGGCCGGGAGCTGACCGCGGTGCTCCTGATCGACGCCTCTGAGGAGGAGGTCGAACGCCGCCTCGGCGGCCGCCGCACCTGCGTCGAGGGCGGTCACGTCTTCCACGTCGAGTTCAACCCGCCCGAGCGCGAGGGCATCTGCGACGTCGACGGCAGCGAGCTGATCGTCCGCGACGACGACAGGCCCGAGGTGATCCGCCGCCGGCTCGAGACCTACCACGAGAAGACCGAGCCGCTGATCTCCTTCTACGACCGGCGCAGCCTGCTGCGCCGGATCGACGGTGGCGCCGAGCCCGGCGCGGTCGCGGCCGAGCTGGAGCGCTCGCTGGCGACGCTGAAGCTCGAAGCCGACGAGGCGATCTGAGCGCGCCCAGGGGCGGCTAGCTTGTACCGGATGATCGTCCTGAAGACCCCTGAGCAGGTCGAGGCGATGGCGGCGGCCGGCCGGATCCAGGTCCGCTGCCTGCGCATGATCGCCGCCAAGGCGCGCCCCGGAGTCACCACCGGGGAGCTCGACCGGGCGGCGGAGAGGTTCATCCGCTCGCAGGGCGCCGAGCCCGCCTTCAAGGGCTACCGTGGCTTTCCCGGCTCGATCTGCGCCTCGCCCAACTCGATGGTCGTGCACGGCATCCCCGGCCCCTACGAGCTGAAGCGCGGCGACCTGCTCTCGGTCGACATCGGGGTGATCAAGGACGGCTGGGTCGCCGACGCGGCGATGACGCTGCCGATCGGCGCGGTCGACCCCGGCGCGCGCAAGCTGCTCGACGTGACCAGGGCGGCCCTCTTCGCCGGCGTCGACCGGATGCGGCCCGGCAACCACCTCGGCGATGTCTCGGCGGCGATCCAGCGCACGGTGGAGATCGAGGGCCACTCGATAATCCGCACCCTGGTCGGCCACGGGATCGGCCGCGACATGCATGAGGACCCGCAGGTCCCCAACTACGGCGAGCCGGGCAAGGGCCCGGAGCTGGAGCAGGGCACCGTGCTGGCGATCGAGCCGATGGTCACCGCCGGCGGGCCGCTCGTCAAGGGGGGCGACGACGGCTGGGCCGTCTACTCCCAGGACGGCTCGCTCGCCGCCCACTTCGAGTTCACCGTCGCGGTCACCGCCGGCGGCCCCCGCATCCTCACTCCCTGGCACGAGGACGAGTAGGAGGTCGCCGAGTGCGCGCGCAAGCACTCCCCTGCTATCTTTCCCCGTCGGCCCGCTTGGGCTGGCTGTGTCCCCCTGTCCATCTCCTGGGACCGGGTGGGGTTCCTTCTAGAAATGCGATTCGAGGGCGATGAAGGTTCGAGCGTCTGTAAAGCCGATGTGCGAAAAGTGCAAGGTGATCCGCCGCAACGGCGCGGTCTTGGTGATCTGTCAGAACCCCCGGCACAAGCAGCGGCAGGGTTAGATGCCTTTCTCCCCGACCCAGCACACCTGGATGACCCGCCCCCAGGCGCACTTGGCCAGGAAGAAAGGCATCTAGCCGATGGCGCGAATCGCCGGAATCAACATCCCTGTCAACAAGCGGGTCGAGATCGGGCTCACCTACATCTTCGGCATCGGCCGCTCCACCGCGCGGGAGATCCTCGCCGAGGCCAAGGTCAACCCCAACACCCCGGTCAAGGACCTGACCGAGGACGAGGTCGTGAAGCTGCGCGAGGCGGTCGAGCGGCGTGAGGTCGAGGGCGACCTGCGGCGCGAGCGCTCGCAGGACGTCAAACGGCTGATGGAGATCGGCGCCTACCGGGGCCTGCGCCACCGTCGCGGCCTGCCGGTGCGGGGCCAGCGGACGAAGACCAACGCGCGCGGCCGCAAGGGCCCGCGGCGGATGAGCGTCGCCGGGAAGCGAAAGGTGTAGAGACCATGGCTGCAGGCAGCAAACCGGCCAAAGGGCGCACCCGGCGCCGCACCAAAAAGAACATCGCCTACGGCCAGGCGCACATCAAGACTTCCTTCAACAACACGATCGTCACCCTGACCGACCCCCAGGGCAACGTGATCGCCTGGGAGTCGGCCGGCTCGGCCGGCTTCAAAGGCTCGCGCAAGTCGACTCCGTTCGCGGCGCAGGTCACCGCCGACGCCGCTGCCAAGAAGGGGATGGAACACGGGCTGGAAAAAGTCGAGGTGTTCGCCAAGGGCGCCGGCTCCGGTCGCGAGACCGCGATCCGCTCGCTGCAGGCGGCTGGGCTCGACGTGACCACCGTCAAGGACGTCTCGCCGCAGGCCCACAACGGCTGCCGGCCGAAGAAGCGGAGGCGCGTGTGAGCGCGCCGGAACGGGGGATTCGCTGATGGCCCGCGATACCGGCGCCCAGTGCAAGCAGTGCCGCCGCGAGGGGCAGAAGCTCTTCCTCAAGGGCGAGCGCTGCTTCACCGACAAGTGCGGGGTCGAGCGCCGCTCCTACCCGCCCGGCGAGCACGGCCGCGGCCGAATGCGCCAGTCCGAGTACCGGGTGCAGCTGCGCGAGAAGCAGAAGACGCGCCGCTACTACCAGGTGCTCGAGGGCCAGTTCCGCGCCTACTACGACAAGGCTTCGCGCCAGGACGGCGTCACCGGCGAGAACCTGCTGCGGCTGCTCGAGTCGCGCCTCGACAACGTCCTCGTCCGGCTCGGCTTCGCCGCCTCGCGGCGCCAGGCGCGCCAGCTGGTCCGCCACGGCCACTGGTTGGTCAACGGCCGCCGCGTCGACGTCCCCTCCTACCAGGTGCGCCCCGAGGACGTGATCTCGATCAAGGCCGGCTCGGCCGCGACCGACACGATCCGCAAGGCCACCGAGCTGATCTCGACCGTGCCGGCCTGGCTGCAGGCCGACCACGACTCGCTCACCGCCAAGATTCTCCGCTACCCCGAGCGCGCGGAGATCTCGGCGCCGGTGCAGGAGCAGCTGATCGTCGAGCTGTACTCCAAGTAGCCCGGACCGATTTCTCGAACACCCCCATACGCAAGGAACACATGACCACTGACTTTCAGGTCCCTCGCATAACCGCAGATCAAACGGACGACCGCCGCGGCACCTTCACCATCGAGCCCCTCGACAAGGGGTTCGGCTACACCTTCGGCAACAGCCTCCGCCGCGTCCTACTCTCCTCGCTGGGCGGCGCCGCTGTGATCAGCGTCCGCATCGAGGGCGTCGCGCACGAGTTCTCCAGCGTGCCCGGCGTCAAGGAGGACGTCACCGACATCGTCCTCAACCTCAAGGAGCTCGTCGTCCGCATGCACACCGACGCCGACGAGGTCGAGGCGCCGCTGGTCGCCAGCGGCCCCGGCGAGGTCAAGGCGAAGGACATCGACCTCCCCTCCGGCGTGGAGATCCTCAACCCGAACGCTCCGATCGCCACCCTGGAGAAGAAAACCAAGCTCGAGGTCTACCTGACGATCGGCCGCGGCCGCGGCTACTCGCCGGCGGAAGAGAACAAGAGCGACGAGCAGCCGATCGGCGTGATCCCGATCGACTCGATCTTCTCGCCGATTCGCCGCGCCTCCTACTCGGTGGCAACGGCCCGCGTCGGCCAGCGGACCGACTTCGACAAGCTGACGCTGGAGCTGGAGACCGACGGCTCGATCGAGCCCGGCGCGGCGCTGCGCGAGGCCTCCGAGATCCTGATCAAGACGCTGGCGATCTTCACCGACGCCGACCGGGTCGAGGAGCTGACCGCGCATGAACCGGCGGCGGGGCTGCCCGGCGACGGCAGCTCGGCCGCCGGCGACGGCAGCTCGGCCGCCAACAACGGCCTCGACGAAATCCTGATCGAGGAGCTCGAGCTTGGCGTGCGCTCCTACAACTGCCTGAAGCGGGCGGGGGTGCAGACGGTCGGCGACCTGGTGCGCAAAACGCGCTCGGAGTTGAACGCGATCCCGAACTTCGGCTCGAAGTCGATCGAGGAAGTGATCGAGACCCTGCAGGCCCGCGGCCTCGATCTCTCGGCGGGCTGAGGCGAGCAGGGAGAGCCGAGGAGCCCGATGCGCCACCGCAAGAAACGCAACAAGCTGAGTCGCGACGCGGCGCACCGGGAGTCGCTCCTCTCCAACCTCTCCAAGCAGCTGATCGAGCACGAGCGGATCAAGACCAGCCAGGCGAAGGCGAAGGCGGTCAAGCCCGAGGTCGAGCAGCTGATCACGCTGGCCAAGCGCGGCGACCTCCACGCGCGCCGGCAGGCGCTGGCGACGCTGCACAACGACAAGTTCGTCGTCCACAAGCTGTTCGAGGAGGTCGCGCCGCGCTACGACGAGCGGCCCGGTGGGTACACGCGGATCGTCAAGCTCGGGCCGCGCAAGTCGGACAGCACCGAGATGGTCTATCTCGAGCTGGTGTAGCGGGGCGGAAGTCTGGGACGAGGGATGGGGACTCTCTCACCCGGACAAATGCCGGTCTGGTCAGACCGGCATTTTGAGTATCCGCCGGTTCGAGAGGGGTCTCCCTCCTCCCCAGTTCGGACCGCTTGCGGTGGTGCCAGCTGAGAGAGCCACCAGCCCACTGTCGCCCGTGGGCGAGTGGGGCGAAAAAGAGGACGCCGCTGCGTCCCGGAGACCCCCTGTACCGGCCCTTCGCCCGCAGCGCATCGGATATTGACCACACTGGGGTGGGGTCAATGTCGGTTACGCGTAGCTGACCGACTCCAGATACAGGCCGTGGGGTGGGGCGGTGTCGCCGGCCTCGCTGCGGGGGGCGCCGGTTAGGAGTTGGGAGAAGCTCTCGACCGTGCGGCGCTCACTGGCTACTTCGAGCATCGTGCCGACTAGGGCGCGGACCATGTTGCGCATGAAGGCGTCGGCCGTGATGCGGAAGGCGAGCAGCTCGCCCGGCGCGGCGGTCTCGTCCGTCCACTCGGCGGCGAGGATCTTGCGGTCGAAGCGGACGTGGTCGGTCTGGGTCGGGGTGAAGGCGGTGAAGTCGTGGGTGCCGGGGAGGGCGGCGGCGCAGGCTTCGAGCGCCTCACGGTCGATCAGGTGCGGCCACCAGAGGGCGCGGCCGCGCTCGAGCGGGGCGGGGGACGAGCGGGCGAGGACGCGGTAGGCGTAGCTGCGCGAGCGCGCGCCGCGCCGCGCATCGAACCCCTCCGCGGCGACGGCCGCCGCCGTCACCGCGAGATCGTCCGGCCCGACCCCGTTCAGGCGCCGCGCCAGGTCGTCGCCGAACTCGGCGTCGGTGCTGAAGCTCGCCACCTGCCCGAGCGCATGCACCCCCGTATCGGTCCGCCCCGCCACGGTCAGCCTCACCTCCTCGCGCAGCACCGTCGCCAGCGCCGCCTCCAGCTCCCCCTGCACGGTCCGCAGCCCCGGCTGTGCCGCCCACCCCCTGAACCCAGAGCCGTCATATTCGATCTCCAGCCGCACCGTCGTCACGGCGGGCAGTATGCCCCCTCTTACGCAAGCGGCCCGCCCAGGGGGCGAGCCGCTTGCAAAACCCTGGGAAGCTCGGCAAAGCCGTTGCCCCCGAGATCGCAATGCGCACTGTAGCGCCCCCGGCGGGACAGAAGGCGAACCACGCGGCAACGGTCAAGCCGGGCGTACTCTCGCTGGCGTAGCGCCCTCCGGCACGGCAGCCAAAGCACTTCGGCTCCCATCCGGGGCGGGGCGTAGCCTGGCGAACGCATGGCAGGCTTGGTTCTCGGCGGGATCTTCACGGACGCGCTCTCCGGCGCCGTTGCGGCTCTGATCGCCTTTACGGGCCTGTTTGGCGGCGCGGCGCACTACGCTGCCGTCCTCGCAGACCGCTCGGAGCGGGAGATCGAACGCGCTACCGGGATCGGTTTCTTCCTCGGTTTCGGCCTGGGGGCCCTTGCCCTCCTGATCGACGCCCTCGCGTGATCTACACTGATCCTATGGCGCTTCGAATTGCCCTTGCTGCCCTCCCCACCGCGGCCGTCGTCGCGCTGGTTCTGCTGCTGAACGGCCTGGACGCCGGCACCGGCGTCGCCGTAGCCGCGCTCGGCATGGTCGCGGTGGCAAGCGGCGCCGCGCTCGGCTACTTTGCCGACCGCCTGCCTGAGCTTCCCAGGGCGCGCCGTCGCCATTCCGATGGCACTGGACGCCTCGCAGGCGCCCACCACGGGCATCGCTAAGTACTCCCGGCCGTAAGTACCGTCGCGTTTGGCGGCGTCCGGGCGTGACTGGCGGCACCCGGCACGCACCCACGTGCCTCCTGGCACGCGG
>JBBDTK010000004.1:0-13506 GCA_040904405.1 Solirubrobacterales bacterium
ACCTCGCCAGCCGCGTGCTGGCGATGGTCGAGCGCTACCGCGACGGCGCCGTGCCGCCCGCCCAGGTCGACGCGGTGCTGGAGGAGGACTTCGAAGGCGCCGCCGCCCGCTTCAGCGAGCTGCTCGACCGCGCCGAGCTGAGCCAGGCGCTGGAGCTGGCCTGGGCCCTGGTCCGCCGGCTCAACCGCTACGTCGAGGAGACGCGGCCGTGGGAGCTGGCCCGCGACGAGGCCGACCCCGAGCGGCTCGACGAGGTCCTCTACAACCTGGTCGAGGGCCTCCGCGTAGTCACCCTGCTGCTCGTCCCATACCTGCCGCGGACCAGCGAGACCCTGCTCACCGCCCTCGCCGAGGGTTCCCGCGAGCTGACCGACCTCGGCTCCCGCCCGGGGGGCCAAAAGGTAGAGCGCATCCCCCCGCTCTTCCCCAGGATCGAGGCCCCGGCCTAACGTAGAACTGGAACCCAGCCTTCATCGCAGCATTTTCCGGGCCATGGGCCGGAAAATGCTGCGATCGGGGGCTCAGCGGACTTAGTGACCATCCACAAACCCGCGTGTGCGGCTGGCGAGTGCCGGACCAAGCGGGGCAAGGACCGAGGACGCCGCACCGCGCAGTGTGTCCGGTGCCGCCAGACGTGCGCGGGGGTTTGTGGATGGTCACTTAAGGCCCAGGCGGCGGCGCCAGTCGCGGGCGTTGGCGGCGCGGGCTATGCGGCCGATCAGGCCGCGGCGGGCCTTGGTGTAGGGGTACCAGGTCGGCTCGCGCTTGCCGCCGAAGCGGGCGACGATCACCGACTCCGGGCGGCAGTACTTCTTGATCCCGTACTCGCCGTGGCGGAAGCCGATCCCCGACTCCTTCCAGCCGCCCATCGGCACGTCCATCAGCACGTAGTTGACGATCACGTCGTTGACGTTGACCGCGCCGGCCTCGATCCGCCGCCCGACCTGCTCGGCCCGCTGCTTCTCGCCGAAGACCGAGGCGGCGAGGCCGTAGCGGGTGTCGTTGGCGAAGCGCAGCGCCTCCTCTGAATCGCGCACCTTCATCACCGCGACCACGGGGCCGAAGGTCTCGTCGCGCATCACCGTCATCGAGTGGTCGACGTCGACCAGCACGGTCGGTTCGAAGTAGTCGCCCGGGCCCTCGACCCGCCTGCCGCCGGTCGCCGCCCTGGCGCCCTTGGCGATCGCGTCCTCGACCTGCGCTTCGACCACCGCCCGCTGGTTGGGCGAGGTCATCGCGCCGACGTCCTTGGCCGGCGTCCTGCCGTCGGCGCCCTGGCGCAGCGCTCCGACCTCCTTGGTCAGCTTGGCGACGAACTCGTCGTAGACGGGCTCCTCGACGTAGATCCGCTCGACCGAGAGGCAGACCTGGCCCGAGTTGAACATCCCGCCCCAGGTGGCGGCGTTGGCGGCGCGGTCGATGTCGGCGTCGTCGAGCACGATCATCGGGTCCTTGCCGCCGAGCTCGAGGCTGACCGGGGTCAGCGTCTCGGCGGCGCGCGCCATCACCTTGCGGCCGGTGCGGTCGGAGCCGGTGAACTGGACGAAGTCGACGTTGTCGACCAGGGCGCCGCCGGTCTCGCCGGTGCCCTGCACGCAGTCGAACACGTCCGGCCCGCCGATCTCGCGCTTCCAGGCGTCGACGATCTCGGTCAGGCCGAGCGGCGTGAACTCCGAGGGCTTGACGACGACAGCGGCGCCCGCCTGCAGGGCCGGGATCGCGTCGCCCAGCGCCAGCGCCAGGGGGAAGTTCCAGGGGCTGATCACGCCGACCACCGGGTAGGGCCGGTACTGGACCATCAGCTTTTTCGACGCCGCCAGCGGCGAGTGGGGGCGGACCGTTTCGTCGCCGATGAACTTCGCCGCCTTGCTGCCGTAGAAGTTGATCAGGTCGGTGAGGTAGATCGTCTCGGCCGTGGTGTCGCCGCGGACCTTGCCGGTCTCCGCCTGCATCGTGTCGAGCACGCGCTCCTGGTTGTCGAGCAGCCAGTCGCGCAGCCTGCCCAGCCAGCGGTAGCGGCCGGCGACCCCGAGCGCCTCCCACTCGGCCTGGTTCCCGCGCACCCGTGCCACGGTCGCCGCGACGCGCTCCGGCGAGTCGACCTCGACGCTGCCGATCGCCGCCCCGGTCGCCGGGTTGAGAACCTCGATTCGCTCCGCGCCGCCGTCGGAGGCGGCGCCGTTCACCGCCTCGTCCACTTTCGGTGCCGTTCCGCTCTCCACCTGACCGCTCCCTTCAAAATTGGCTGGGCAGCCAAGAGTAGCCGGGTGCGGCGTGTACTTGTACACGTATCCGGAAATTCTGGTCGTTTCGGCGGCGTCTGGACGCACCTGACGCCACCCGTGGGAATCGCCGATGCTTCGGCATCGACTCATCCCACGTGCGTCGTCAGGCACGCCCAGCCACTCGCCGATTCCGACCAGAATTTCCGGATACGTGTACTAGCGCGGCGCCCAGGCGTCTGGCGTCGCCGCCAGCTGCTCGATCGCGGCCGGCAGCTCGCCGCTGACCAGGTCGGCGAGGGTGACGTGCTCGAGCACGGCGCGCAGGTTGGCGCGGACCGCGATCCAGACCTCCTGCAGGTGCTCGGCGTGGCCCCGGTACTCGATCGACTCCGGCGGCGAGGACTGCACGTGGGCGATCGGCCCCTCGACCGCGCGCACCACGTCGGCGATCGTGATCGCGTCGGCCGGCTTGGCCAGCCAGTAGCCGCCCTTGGCCCCGCGCCGGGCCCGCACGATCCCGTGGTGCTTCAGCTCCAAGAGGATGTGCTCGAGGAACTGCAGCGGAATGTCCTGCGCCTCGGCGAGCGCCTCCCCCTTGATGGGCCCGTCCTTTTCAGCTGCCAACTCCGCGGCCGCTCGCACTGCGTAGTCAGCCTTGGCGGAAACTCTCACGGGAGAAGGATATCTGCCGCTGGCAGTGGGTGGCGGGGGGTGTCCGGGCGGACGCGGCGTCCTGTTTTTCGCCCCACCCACGATCTGGGACGGGTGAACGTCTTCAGGCGAAAAACCCAGCGCCCGGCCGGACACCCCCCGGCGCCCACTGCCACTAGCCGATCGTCTCCGGCGCCAGCTCGCCCGAGCGGTCGTGCGGCGGCCCCTCCTCTTCCTCCGCTTCGCGTTCGGCGCGGCGGCTGTTCCACCAGCGCGGGAACCAGATCAGCAGGCCGAGGCCGATTCCGGCGACCGCGGCGGCGATCGGCCAGACCGTCGGGTCACCCTCGCGCACGGTGACGGCGCCGGCCGCGACCAGGACGACACCGAGCGCCGTGCGCAGGAAGCCGGTGCGGACGCGGGCGGCGAAGTGCGAGCCGATCACCACCCCCGGCACCGAGCCGAGCAGGATGTTGCCGGCGAGGACGAAGTCGACGTTGCCGCCGACCCAGTGGGCGAGGCCGGCGGCCCAGAGCAGGATCGCGGCGTGGAAGACGTCGGTCCCGACCACCTTCCTCGGGGCGAGGCGGAAGACGGCGATCAGCAGGATCGCGATCACCGTGCCGGAGCCGGCCGAGGTGATCCCGATCACGAAGCCGGTGGTGGCGCCGATCACCACCGCGGCGATCTTGTGGCGGCGCTTGATCTCGAAGTCCTCGCGCTCCTCGACCAGGTTGCTGAGGATCAGCGCCCGCGCCAGGGTGACGATGCCGACCATCAGCAGGGTGCCGCCGAGCAGCGCGTAGACGATCGAGTCGAGCCGCTCCTCGCCGATCCTGCTCTGCATGATCGAGATCACCCAGACGCCGGCGATCGAGGCCGGCACGCTGCCGGCCGCGAGCCAGAGCGAGAGGCCCATGTTGACCGTGCCCATGCGCAGGTGGCGCCAGCCGCCGACGGTCTTGGTCACCGCGGCGTAGAAGATGTCGGTGCCGATCGCGGTCACCGGCTTGACCCCGAAGATCAGGATCAGCAGCGGCGTCATCAGGGTCCCGCCGCCCATACCGGTCATGCCGACCATCGCGCCGATGCCGAAGCCGAAGATGATGATTGCCGGGTCCATCCAGGGGTTCCGCGCGTCCGTTATCGACTTTCTTGACCTTCTTAGTCAGAAGCGCGAAGTGCGCCAGGATAGCAAGGTGGGCGCGGAAATCGAGCAATTCGCCGCCGCCGCGGCATCGCCTGCCCCCGGGGCGGAGATCGAGGCCGCCGTCTCGGTGCGCGGGCTCGGCCACAGCTTCGGCGAGCTGCGGGCGATCGAGCGGCTCGACCTCGAGGCGCCCGCCCGCGCCGTGCTCGCCCTGGTCGGGCCCTCGGGCTGTGGCAAGTCGACCCTGCTCGAGCTGATCGCCGGCCTGCGCGAGCCGGACGAGGGGGCGATCGAGGTGGGGGGCGCCGGGGACGCCGCCGGGCGCCTCGCCCGCTGCGCGCTGATGCCGCAGCGCGACCTGTTGCTGCCGTGGCTCTCGGCGCTCGACAACGCCGCCCTGGCGCCGCGCAATCGTGGCGCCCGCCGCGCCGCCGCGCGCTCGCGGGCGGCGCAGCTCTTCGAGCGCTTCGGCCTCGCCGGCTTCGAGCGGGCCCGTCCCGCCGAGCTCTCCGGCGGCATGCGCCAGCGGGTCGCCTTCCTGCGCACCCTGCTCGCCGGCAAGCCGGCGCTGGCCCTGGACGAGCCCTTCGCCGCGCTCGACGCGATCACCCGCGCCGAGATGCAGGCCTGGCTGGCCGCGGCGCTGCGCGCCGACCCCCGCACCGTGATCCTGGTCAGCCACGACGTCGAGGAGGCGCTCTATCTCTCCGACCGGGTCGCCGTCCTCTCCGCCCGCCCGGCGCGCGTGGTCGAGCAGCTCAGCGCCCCGGCGCCGCGCGCCCCCGACCGCGACGCCGCGGTCACCGCCCCGGAGTTCGTCGCCGTGCGCGAGCGGGCGCTGGCGGCGCTGCAAAAGGGGTCGCGATGACGCTGCCTGGCGACTTGGTCGGACATATTCCGACTTACGCGCCAGACAGGGGTTTGGGATGAGGCGCTGGGGGCTGCCGGCCGCCGTGCTGGCGGCGCTGATCGGGCTCTGGCAGGTGGCGGCGAGCAGCGGCGCCCTCGCCGACCTGCTCAACCTCGAGCGGTTCCTCGTCCCCTCTCCGGCCGAAATCGGCGAGGCGCTCTGGCAGGAACGGTCGCTGCTGGCCGACAACGCCTGGGTCACCTTCCAGGAGGTCCTGCTCGGCTTCCTCTGCGCCGCCGCGGCCGGGACCTCGTTCGCCCTCGCGCTCCACCTCTCCGCCACCCTGCGCCGCGCCTTCTACCCGCTGATCGTCGCCTCGCAGACGATCCCGATCCCGGCGGTGGCGCCGATCCTCGTCGTCCTCTTCGGCTACGGGATCGGCCCGAAGCTGGCGATCGTCGCCCTGATCGCCTTCTTCCCGATCGCCGTCAACAGCCTCGACGGCCTGCGCTCGGTGGATCCCGAGGCGATCAAGATGATGCGCAGCCTCGACGCCTCCCGAGCGCAGCTGCTCTGGCGGGTGGAGGCGCCCACCGCGCTGCCGTTCTTCTTCAGCGGCGCCAAGATCGCCGTCGCGATCTCGGTCATCGGCGCCGTGTTCGGCGAGTGGGCCGGGGCGAACTCCGGCCTCGGCCACCAGATTCTGCTCGACAACGCCAACCTGCAGACGGCCCGGATGTTCGCCGCGGTCGCGGTCCTCTCGGCGATCTCGCTCTCCCTCTTCGCTCTGCTCGCCCTCGCCGAGCGCCGGGTCGTCACTTGGCGATAGAACTCCTGTCCCGGCAACCCGATCGAAAGCAGGCATGACCGACTCCGCTCCCTCCCGCCGCCTCCCGCGCCTTCTGGCGATCGCGCTGCTCGCGCTCGCCGCCGCCCTCGCGCTCGCCGCCTGCGGCGAGAAGAGCGAGGACACCGCCGGGGGGGAGGCCGAGCCGTTCACGCTGACGCTCGACTTCTACCCCAACCCCGACCACGCCGGGATCTACATGGCGCAGGAGCGCGGCTACTTCGAGGAAGCCGGGCTCGAGCTGACGATCCAGACGCCCTCGGACCCGGCGGCGCCGATCAAGCAGGTCGCCGCCGCCCGCACCGACCTGGCGATCTCCTACGAGCCCGAGGTCCTGCTCGCCGCCGAGCAGGGGCTCGACACGATCGCCGTCGCCGCCCTGGTCGACCGTCCGCTGACCTCGATGATCTGGCTGGAGAAATCGAAGATCGGCGGCATCGCCGGCCTCAAAGGCAAGACGATCGCCACCGCCGGCATCCCCTACCAGGACGCCTACCTGAGGACGATCCTCGCCCGCGCCGACCTCACCCCGAGCGACGTCAAGACCGTCAACGTCGGCTACGGGCTGCTGCCGGCGCTGGTCGGCGGCCGGGCGCAGGCGATGCTGGGCGGCTTCCGCAACGTCGAGGGGGTCGACCTGCGCCTGCGCGGCCTCAAACCGGTCGTCACCCCGGTCGACCAGCTCGGCGTCCCCACCTACGACGAGCTCGTCCTGGTCGCCAACCGCAGCCGGCTCGAGCAGGACTCCGAGCCGATCCGCCTCTTCCTGGCGGCGCTGGCTCGCGGCACCGCGGCCGCGGTCGAGGACCGCACCGCGGCGACCAACGCGCTGCTGAAGGCGAACCGCGACCTCGACCCGCGGCTGACCAGCGCCGAGGTCGTCGCGACCCTGCCGCTGCTCTCCCGCAGCGGCCGCATGGACCCGGCGAAGTGGGAGCGCTTCATCGCCTGGATGCGCGACAACGAAGCGATCGCCGGCCTGCCCGCGCCCGCCGACGTGCTCACCAACGAGTACCTAGCGGGCGAGATCCCCGAGTAGCTCGAAGCTGCCCTCGCCGAGCAGCCGCGTCACCTTCTCCGGCTCCTTCATTCTGAATCCTCCGCGTCAGGTTTTATCCGTACATGCCGGCTGCCCAGGCTCCGGCCAGGCCGCGGTAGGGCTCGTAGGGAGCGAAGAACTCCTCGACCTCCTCGACCGTGGCCCGGCGGCCGAGCCGGGCGAGGCGGCCGATCAGCTTCAGGTAGATCAGGTCCCCGGCCGGCAGCGAGTCCGCTTCGCCGCGGCCGAGCAGTCCCAGGGACTGCACCGTCCAGGGGCCGATCTCGGGGACCGCGAGCAGGCGGCGGTCGGCGCCGGCCTGGGCCGGGTCGCAGCGGTCGGCGGCGACCTCGCGGGCGACCGCGCGCAGGGCCACCGAGCGGGCGGGGGAGAGGTCCATCGAGGCCAGCTCGGCCGGCGCCCGGCCGGCGATCGTCGCCACCGCCGGCACGTCGCGCAGGGCCGCCCGGTCGCGGCCCAGCCGCGGTCCCCAGCGGCCGACGATGCGGCGCTGGATCCGCGCCGCGCGGCCGCTCTCGATCAGCTGCTTGACCACCGCCCAGGCCAGCGCCTCCCAGGGCCAGGGGCGTCGGCGCAGGCGTTTGTGCGGGCGGCGCCGGAAGGCCGGCCCGAGCAGCGGGTCGCGGCGGAAGCGGCGGTAGAACGGCCCGAGGTCGTCGTCGACCCCGAGCGCGAAGCGCATCCGTTCCAGGGCCAGCTCGAGCTCCGGGCGCCCGGCCGGCCGGGTCGCGGCCGGCGGCAGCGAGCGCGGCGCCGCCAGCGCCGCCGGGTCGGCCGCCTCGGCGCGCAAGGCGACCCGCCCCTTGCCCGGCTCCCAGGCCCGCACCAGCACCGGCGCTTCGCCGACCGTCAAGAGCCGCGAGGCGACGCCGCCCTCGACCCGCATAACTCCATCGCTGCCGCCATAGCTCGGCAGGCGGAAGGGCGAGGGCGGAGCGACCTCGACCTCGAGCGGCCTCAACGGCCGAGCAGGTGCACGTCCACCAGGAAGGAGCGGCTGGCGACGACCTTCTGCTTCCGCTGGCGGCCGGGCAGCAGTCGCCCCGGCGAGCCCTTGGCCACCGCTCGAACGGTGGCCACGGTGGCCACGCCAGCCAGCACGCCCCCCACAGCGGCGATCGCGGCCGTACGCGCCTCGCGCAGGGCGATCGCCTTCGACGCCTCGCGCTCTAAGACGCGGACCCGAACTGGCTCCAGCTCGAAATCAGTCACTAGCTCGACCTTAGCGATACGACCAGCGCCACCCAAGGCGATTGCCGGAACTTCCGCCAATGACCTTCTCGTAAACCCTGTACCGCTTCACGACCGTGCCGCCCATCCCTTCCATCGCCCGGTTCATCGCCTTGTTGGTCTCCAGGATCCAGCCGGTCTCGCCGCCGGGGACGCCGTCGGGGCTGGCCGCCTCGAGGTGCTTGAGGTAGAGGCCGGCGGCGACGCCGCTGTGGCGGTAGGCGTCCTTGACCCCGAGCGCGAAGACCCGCACGCGGTCGATCTTGCGCTTGCCGAGCAGGAAGCGCAGCCAGCCGAGCGGCAGCAGGCGCCCCCCCATCTTCGCCAGCACCTGGTTGACGTCGGGCAGGGTGAAGGCGACGCCGACGGTCTCGCCGTCCTTTTCGGCGATGAACCCCCAGTCCTCGTCCAGCACCTGCTTGAGCAGCTTGGCGTGGAACTCGACCTCCGCGTCGGTGGGGGGCACGAAGCCCCAGTTGTCGGCCCAGGCCTCGTTGTAGACGTCCCTGAAGCGGCGCATCTCCTCGCCCAGGTTTCGCTTGCTGAAGTTGCGGATCGTCACCCCTTCGTCGCCCAGCGCCTGCTCCGCGGCGGCGTGGATCTCGGGGGTGAACTGGTCGCCCTGCTTCAGCTCGCCCAGCTCCAGGTACCACATCAGCAGGTCGATCGCCTTGCCGTATCCTGCCCGCTCGAGCAGCTCGCGGTAGAAGCGCGGGTGCCAGTTCTGCAGGATCATCGGCCGCAGCTCGTGGCCCTCGATCAGCAGGCCGAGCTCGTCGTTGGTGGTGAAGTCCATCGGGCCGAGGACCCGCCCCCGGCCGCGCTCGCCCAGCCATTCCTCGGCGGCGCCGAGCAGCGCCGCCGCGACCTCCGGGTCCTCGACCGACTCGAAGAAGCCGAACATGCCGTCGCTGCCGCCCTGGTGCTCGTCCCATCGCTGGTCGACCTGGGCGCTGATCCGCCCCACCGGCTCGCCCTCGCGCTCGGCGACGAAGAGCTCGGCCTCGGCGTGCTCGAAGTAGGGGTTCCTGCGCCGGTTGAGGAACTGCATCCGATCGAGGATCAGCGGCGGCACCCACTGCGGGTGGTCGCGGTGCAGGCGGAAGGGGACCTTGACGAAGCGCTTCAGCTGGCGCCGGGTGCGGACGGGGCGGATCGAGACGGACACCGGGGGCGCAACCTACACTCTGGCCCGTGGGCGAGACCGCCAAAGCCCCCCTCGACGTCTTCGAGAAGGCGCGCAGCCACGACCGGCTCGAGCAGCTCGAAGCCGCCAAGCAGCACGACCTGCTGCCCTACTTCCGCCTGCTCACCTCGGAGGCCGGCCCGGTGGTCGAGATGGAGGGGCGCGAGACGATCATGCTCGGCTCCAACAACTACCTCGGCCTGACCGGCGACGAGCGGGTCAAGGGGGCGGCGCGCGAGGCGCTGGAGGCCTACGGCACCGGCGTCACCGGCTCGCGCCTGCTGAACGGGACGACGCCGCTGCACCTGGCGCTGGAGCGCGAGCTGGCGGAGTGGATGGGGACCGAGGAGGCGATCGTCTACACGACCGGTTACCAGGCCAACCTCGGCTGCATCGGCACGATCCTCGGCCCCGAGGACACGGTGATCTGCGACGCCGGCGACCACGCCTCGATCCTCGACGGCTGCAAGCTCTCCGGGGCGAAGCTGCGCCCCTTCCGCCACAACCGCATGGACAAGCTGGAGAAGATGCTGCAGCGGGCGGGCGAGGACGGCGGCGGGGTCCTGGTCGCGGTCGACGGGGTCTTCTCGATGGAGGGCGACGTCTGCGACCTGCCGCGGATCGTCGAGCTCTGCCGCGCGCACGGCGCCCGCCTGATGGTCGACGAGGCGCACGGGGCCGGCGTGCTCGGCGCCCGCGGCGCCGGCGCCAGCGAGCTGTTCGGGCTCGAGCACGAGGTCGACCTGCGGATGGGCACCTTCTCCAAGAGCCTCGCCTCCTGCGGCGGCTTCGTCGCCGGGCCGGCCGACGTGATCGAGTACCTGCGGATCGCCTCGCGCTCCTTCGTCTTCAGCGCCTCGGCGGTGCCGGCGGCGGTCGGCGCGGCGCTGGCGGCGCTGCGGGTGATCCGCTCCGACGGCCCGCGGCTGTTCGAGGCGCTGCTCGGCAACGCCGAGTACCTGCGCGAGGGCCTGCGCGAGCTGGGCCTGAAGGTGGTCGAGCCGGGGACCCTGCCCGACGGCTCGGTCGCGACGACGCCGGTGGTGCCGGTGATCGTCGGCGACGACTGGCAGGCGGTGCTGCTCTGGAAGGCGCTGTTCGAGGCCGGCGTCTACACCAACGTCGCGATCCACCCGGCTGTCCCGCCGGGCGGCGCCCTGTTGCGGACCAGCCTGATGGCGACCCACGAGCGCGAGCAGCTCGACCGCGCCCTCGCCACGATCGCCCGAACCATTGAGAAGTTTCCTGAGCTTCCGCGCGCCTGAGCCGCGGCCGCTTCTACCCCGGCCGGGGTAGTTTCGTCCCATACAGGTCGGGCAGGCGGCGGTGGCGGCGCGAAAAAGATGCTCTTAGCGACCGGGCCGCGCGCGGTTCCGCGCGAGTGGGTTGACGCCCGGCGTCCGCAGCACGTAGCTTCACCCGGGTCGCCGCATCCGGGACAGGCGGAAGCGGTGACACGATCGGCCAAGCATCACAGGGCCGGCTACAGGACCAGTCAAACCCAAACGGGAGGAGTCCCAGTGGAAGCTGTTTCGATTGCCCCTGCCCCGCCGACCGCGGTGCCGGCCGGCAAGCCGCCGCAGCACATGAAGGCGCTGGCCCGCGCCAACCGGGTGCGGCTCGCCCGGGCGGAGCTGAAGCGCTCGATCGGGCGCGGCGAGGTCGAGGTGATCGAGGTCGTGCGCGAGTGCCCCTGGGAGACCGAGAGCATGACCCTGTCGGAGCTCTTGACCAGCCAGCGCCGCTGGGGCCGCACCCGCGCCCGCAAGCTGCTTCAGGCGCTCGGGTTGAGCGAGAACAAGCGGCTCAGCACCCTCACCCCGCGCCAGCGGGCGCTGCTGACCACGGCGCTGAGCCAGAAGCCGCGCGACACGGTCTTCGTCTGAGCCTATTCCGGCAGGGGTTCCACTTAACTTTTTCTGAAGACAGTCTGCGACTGTCCGCCGGCGTCGCCGCAGAAAAGTACAAGACGTTCCACCCCTACCGGAATAGACCCGCCTTGAAGGACAGCCCGCCCGAGGCGCGTCTGAAGCCGCGGCGCAAAGCCATGAAGGCGGCCAGGAAGGCGGCCGCGCCGGCGGCCAGGCAGATCGCCAGGATCAGCCCGGCGAGGTAGAGGAGGCCGCCGGTGACGAGGACGAAGACGGTGCCGGCGAGCAGGGTGGTGTGGGAGCGGTAGCCGGCGAAGTGCTCGCGCACCGAGACCTCCAACCCGCCGAGGCCGGCGAGGACGACGCCGACCGCGATCGCGGTCAGGTTGCCGCCGAGGACGCCGATCGCGAGTGCGACGATCCCGGCCAGGACGGTCAGCTCGGCGAGCGGGAACGAGCCCCACGGCGCCGGCGGCCGCTCCCCGGCGGCGGGTCTTCGCTGCGCTCTATCGCTCAACGGCCGCAAGCCGCCCGGGTAACGGGCATCCGGAGGAGATCCTGACCCGCCACCAGCCCATCAGCATCCCCAGCACGCCGTAGCGCGGACGCGAGTGCCAGTGGCCGCAGCCGGGCAGGCCGAGGTCGTCGCGTGAGATCTGCAGCCACCTGTGCTCGGCCGGCGCCGCCAGCATCCGCTCCAGCAGCTCGCGGTTGCGCGTCTCCAGCTCGTCGCGCCCGCGCAGCGCCCGCTGCGCCTCGCCGACCCGCTCGGCCAGCGAGTCGCGCACGGCCTCCAGCTCGCCGAGGTCGAGGACGCGCGGCTTGGCCGCGACGGCGGGGATCGCGGCGTCGATCCGCTGGCGCTGGAACCCCGCCGCGACGAGCGAGCCCAGCTGCCGCTCGAGCCGGCCGATCTGGCGTCGCAGCTCCGCTCGCGCCAGCCGCTCGCCGCCGCCAGTGCGGAGTGGCGTGGGGCCATTTCGTTCAAGCAACGCGGTCATACCCTCAACCAAAGTCTAGTTCACCCGTTCCGCTGTTCCTTATGCCTATATATAGCGAGGAAGGAACAGCGGAGCTAGTTTTTGAGGGTGGAGGCGACCAGCCACAGCGCCTCGTCGACGGCGATCTGCGGGACGTTGTCGACCTGCACCGCCGCGACCACGATCCGGCGCGTCCTCTTCTCCACCTCGAGCCCCTCCGCGGTCGCCCCGAAGAGCAGGCCGACCGGCTGGCGCTCGTCGGCGATCGCCAGGGTCCCGCGGGCGAGCTCCCCGGGCCGCCCGGGCAGCCGCTCGCCCGGGGCGGTGTCGCGGATGCAGAGCGCGCCCTGCAGGCGCGCGCCGTCGAAGGCGCGCAGGGCGATCCCGGTCTCGACCGTGGCGATCGTCAGCGCGTCGGCGGGCATGCCGACGCTCCTGAAGGCGCCGTCCTGGAGCCGCTGCAGCGCCAGCTGCTCCACCGGCGTGCGGGTGCGGTCGGGGTCGAGGCCGATCTGGCGGAAGAAGACGCGGTAGGCCCAGGGGATCGGCCGTTCGCGCAGGTGGACGGCGTGGGCGCCGTAGAAGCGGTCGGAGAGCTCGCGCAGGCGCGCGCGGATCGGCTCGGGGCTGCGGCCCGGCCGGCCCTCGACCTCGACCCAGGAGATGCCGAGGCCGGGGAACTCGGCGGCGACGTGGGGGGCGACCCAGCCCAGCTTCGAGGCCGGCTCGCGCCCGGCAGGCTCGGCCGCCATCAGCGCGACTCCGCCGCCGCGGTCGCCTCCAGCAGCCGCTCGACCCGGGCGCTCAGCTCGGCCTCGTCGAGGTTGCCGATGCCGGCGCCCTGCAGGGCGCCGCCCGGGTAGGCGTAGGCGAAGGTCGGGCAGCCGCCGACCCGGTAGAGCCCGGCCACGGCGCCGTCGCGGTCGTAGCCGACCGGCACCTGCCAGCGCCGCTGCTCGATCAGCTCGCGGACGGTGCCGCGATCGTCGCGCACGTTCACCGAGAGGAAGCGCACGCGGTCACGGTAGCGCCGGAAGACCCGGTCGACGATGTCCTGCTGCTCGACGCACTCGCCGCCTCTGCTGAACCAGAACGAGATCACCGAGGGCCGGTCGAAGAGGTCGCAGACGCGCAGCGATTCGGGCGTCTCGACGCGGCAGGCGGGGTCGCGGCGCGAGCCCTCGGGGCAGGGCAGGCGCGTGGTCGAGCAGTCGTCCTGGGCAACGTTGGCGTCGCCTTCCAGCTTGCCGGCGGCGGCGGGCACCGCGAACTCGGGCAGCGGCCAGCGCCGCGGCTGCTCGCCGAGGCCGAGCGCGCCGCCGCCGCCCCCGCCGACGCCGTCGATCAGGGCGACGGCGACGATCGCGGCGAAGAGCAGGCCGGCGACGATCGAGTAGCGGTCCCTCACCGCCTCGCCTCCGCCCCCTCGCCGCGCTCGGCCAGGGCGAGCGCGGCC
>JBBDTK010000005.1:0-13142 GCA_040904405.1 Solirubrobacterales bacterium
CCCCCCCCCCCCCCCCCCCCCCGGGCCGGCGTCGGCGACGGAGAAGGCGCGCGGCAGGAAGGGGCGACCGCCCCCCCAGCCCCGCTCGGCGGCGAGCATGTAGAACTGGCCCGGCGCGGGCTCGGGGCCGTCCGGGTCGGCGAGCGAGAACAGCCGGTAGCCGCCGCTGGCGCGATTTGCGACGACCTCGCAGAGGCGACGCCCAAACGGGGCCTTCATCGCGGCTGCTCGGCCCTCGCCGGAGACCCGTGCACCTCCTGCAGCGAGAGCACCGGCGCCTCCCCCTGCTTCTGGGCGGCGATCGCGCGGGCGGCGGCGGTGGCGCCGGTCATCGTCGTCACGCAGGGGATCCCGTGGCGGACCGCCGCTGTCCGGATCGCCTGGCCGTCGGCGCGGGCGCCGGAACCGGTCGGCGTGTTGATCACCAGGTCGCAGCGGCGCTCGCGGATCAGGTCGACGACGTGGGGCGAGCCCTCGGCGACCTTGTTGATCCGCGTCACCGGCACCCCCATCGAGGAGATCGACTGGGCGGTGCCGCCGGTCGCGATCACCTCGAAGCCGAGGTCGTGGAAGCGCGCCGCCAGCTGCGTCGCCGCCGGCTTGTCGGTGTCGGTGACCGTGATGAAGACGGTTCCCTCCGTCGGCAGCACGACCCCGGCCGCGGCCTGCGCCTTGGCGAAGGCGGTGGGGAAGTCGGCGGCTATTCCCATCACCTCGCCGGTGCTCTTCATCTCCGGGCCGAGCACCGAGTCGGCGCCGGCGAAGCGGGCGAAGGGCAGGACCGCCTCCTTGACGCTGACGTGGCCGGCCGGCGGCTCGGGCAGGTCGAGGTCGGCGAGCCGCTCGCCCAGCATCAGCCGGGCGGCGAGCTTGGCCACCGGGATGCCGGTCGCCTTGGAGACGAAGGGCACGGTGCGCGAGGCGCGCGGGTTGGCCTCGATCACGTAGAGCTCGCCGCCGGCGATCCCGTACTGGATGTTGATCAGCCCGATCACGCCCAGCTCGAGCGCGATCCGCTCGGTCGTCACCCGGATCTCCTCCAGCATCTCGTCGCCGATGCTGATCGGCGGCAGCACGCAGGCCGAGTCGCCGGAGTGCACGCCGGCTTCCTCGACGTGCTGCATGATCCCGGCGACGTGGACCGACTCGCCGTCGGCGAGCGCGTCGACGTCGATCTCGATCGCGTTCTCGAGGAAGCGGTCGAGCAGCAGCGGGTGCTCCTGGTCGGCCTTGACGTTGGCCTCGAGGTAGGCGCTCAGGTTCTCGGTCGAATAGCAGATCTCCATCGCCCGGCCGCCGAGCACGTAGGAGGGCCGGACCAGCAGCGGGAAGCCGACCTCTTCGGCGATCACCGCCGCCTCCTCGGCCGAGAGCGCGGTGCCGTAGGGCGGGTGCTTGACACCGAGCCGCCGCAGCAGAGCGCCGAAACGGCCCCGGTCCTCGGCGAGGTCGATCGCGTCGACCGGGGTGCCGAGCAGCGGTACGCCCGCCTGCTCGAGGGCGCCGGCCAGCTTCAGCGGCGTCTGCCCGCCGAACTGGACGATCACCCCCTCGGGCTGCTCCTGCCGGCAGACGGCGAGCACGTCCTCGGCGGTCAGCGGCTCGAAGTAGAGGCGGTCGGAGGTGTCGTAGTCGGTCGAGACCGTCTCCGGGTTGCAGTTGACCATCACCGCGTCGCGACCGAGCTCGCGGGCGGTCATCGCCGCGTGTACGCAGCAGTAGTCGAACTCGATCCCCTGGCCGATCCGGTTCGGCCCGGCGCCGAGGATGACGACCGAGTCGCGATCGCCGCGGCGCACCTCCGAGGCGGCGCCGGGGCGCTCGTGGGCCGAGTAGTAGTAGGGGGTCGCCGCCTCGAACTCGGCGGCGCAGGTGTCGACCGCCTTGTAGGTGCGCTCGAGGCCCTCGCTGCCGTCGCCCTCGACGGCCAGCGTTCGCAGCTCGCGCAGGAACCAGCGGTCGACCAGGCAGCGCTCGTGCACTGCCTCGATCCCGATCCCGCGGCGGAAGGCCTCGAGGATCAGGTCGAAGCGCTCGGCGCTGGGCATCGCGATCGCCTCCAGCAGCGCCTCCTGCTCAGCCGGCGGTTCGACCGCCGAGTCGAGCTCGCGCGAGCGCATCGCCTTGGCGAAGGACTCGCGGAAGGTGCGGCCGATCGCCATCGCCTCGCCGACGCTCTGCATGTGGGTCGAGAGCCGGCCCTCGGCGCCGGGGAACTTCTCGAAGGCGAAGCGCGGCACCTTGGTCACCACGTAGTCGATCGTCGGCTCGAAGGAGGCGGGCGTGGCGCGGGTGATGTCGTTGGGGATCTCCTCGAGCGCGTAGCCGACCGCCAGCTTCGCCGCCATCTTCGCGATCGGGAAGCCGGTCGCCTTCGAGGCCAGCGCCGAGGAGCGGGAGACGCGCGGGTTCATCTCGATCACCGCGATCTCGCCGCTTTCGGGGTCGACCGCGAACTGGACATTGGAGCCGCCCGTCTCGACGCCGACCGCGCGAATCACCGCGAGCGCCTGGTCACGCAGGTCCTGGTAGAGCGCGTCGGTGAGGGTCTGGGCCGGCGCCACCGTGACCGAGTCGCCGGTGTGCACGCCCATCGGGTCGACGTTCTCGATCGAGCAGACGATCACCGCGTTGTCGTTGCGGTCGCGCATCACCTCGAGCTCGAACTCGCCCCAGCCGATCACCGACTCCTCGACCAGCACCTGGTTGATCGGGCTTGCCGCGAGGCCCTCGGAGACGACCTGGCGCAGCTCGGTCTCGGTCCTCCCCACGCCGCCGCCCTGGCCGCCCATCGTGAAGGCCGGGCGGACGATCGCCGGCAGGCTGATCTTGCCCTCGGCCAGCGCCGTCTCGACCTCGCCGAGGCTGCTCACCGTCATCGACCAGGGGATGCGCAGGCCGGCCTCGGTCATCGTGCGGCGGAACTCCTCGCGGTCCTCGGCGCGGCGGATCGCGGCGTGATCGGCGCCGATCAGCTCGACCCCGAAGCGCTCCAGGGTGCCGTCCTCGTGTAGCGCCATCGCCAGGTTGAGCGCGGTCTGCCCGCCCAGGGTCGGCAGCAGCGCGTCGGGCCGCTCCTTCTCGATGATCTTCGCGATCGGCCCCGGCAGCAGCGGCTCGACGTAGGTCGCGGTGGCGAACTCGGGGTCGGTCATGATCGTCGCCGGGTTGGAGTTGACCAGGACGACCTCGTAGCCCTCCTCGAGCAGCACCTTGCAGGCCTGCACGCCCGAGTAGTCGAACTCGGCCGCCTGGCCGATCACGATCGGGCCGGAACCAATGAGAAGGATCTTTTGAATGTCGTCCCTACGAGGCAAGACTTACCTTTCGCCTTGGATCGGGGGCGCGAAAACCGAGTCTGCCAAGGAAGCAGGGAGCGTGGCGTGCTCTGCACGCGAGCGACCGATGACGCAGGCAGGCGAAGGTTTGCAGCGTCATCCGGCCAAGGCGAGGAAGCTGTCGAATAGGTGGCGGGCGTCGTGCGGCCCGGGGCCGGCCTCGGGGTGGTACTGGACGGTGGCGCCGGCTACGTCCTTGAGCACCAGGCCCTCGACCGTGCGGTCGTAGAGGTTGACGTGGGAGAGCTCTGCGAGGCCGAAGTCGGTCTCCCAGCGGACCGGCTCGTCGGCCTCGATCCGCGGCTCGCCGCCGGGCCCCTGGACGGCGAAGCCGTGGTTCTGCGAGGTGATCTCGATCCGTCCGCCGGCCAGCTCCTTGACCGGGTGGTTGGCGCCGCGGTGGCCGAACGGCAGCTTGAACGTCTCCAGGCCGACCGCGCGGCAGAGCAGCTGGTGGCCGAGGCAGATGCCGAACACGGGCCGCTGCCCGATCAGCTCGCGCACGGTGTCGACCACGTAGTCGAGGGCGGCCGGGTCGCCGGGGCCGTTGGCGAGGAAGACGACGTCGGGGTTCTCGGCCAGCACCTGCTCGGCCGAGGAGGCGCAGGGCAGCAGGGTGACCCGGCAGTCGCGCTCGCGCAGCTGGCGGACGATGTTGAGCTTGACCCCGGTGTCGATCCCGACCACGTGCGGGCCGCCGCCCTCGAAGCGGACCGGCTGCGGCGGCGACACGGTGCGGGCGAGGTCGGTGCCGGCCATCGCCGGCTCGGCGGCGATGCGCTCGCGCGCCTCGGCCTCGGGCAGCGTGGCGGCGAAGATCCCGCCGCGCATCGCGCCGCGGTCGCGGATCTGCCGGACCAGGGCGCGGGTGTCGACGCCGCCGATCCCGGCCACGCCGCAGTCGGCGAGCCAGTCGAGCCAGCCACCCTCGGCGGTGGCGGCGTCCTCGCCGTTCTTCGGGTCGCGCATGACGACGCCGCGAGCGTGGGCGCGGTCGGACTCCATCGCCGCGGCGGAGACGCCGTAGTTGCCGATCAGCGGGTAGGTGAAGACGACGATCTGGCCGGCGTAGGAGGGGTCGGTGACCGACTCCTGGTAGCCGGTCATCGCGGTGTTGAAGACGACCTCGCCAAGCGCCGCATCGGGGCTGCCGCAGAGCTCGCCGTCGAAGCGGCTGCCGTCCTCGAGCAGCACGTAGCCGGCGCTCACGCCGCGATCCCGAGCGAGAAGCTGCGCAGGCGGTAGGCGACCTGACCGCCGGCGATCGTCATCAGCACCCGGCCGGTCAGCTCGCGGCCGGCGCACCAGGAGTTCTGCGAGCGGCTCTCGTAGCCCTCCTCGCCGACGGTCCATCTGGCGCCGAGGTCGCAGAGGGCGACGTTTGCCTCGCTGCCGGGGGCGAGGCTGGGCCGCTCGAGGTCGAACGGGGCGGCGCCACCGCTCATCCGCTCGACCAGGAGGCCGACCCCGATCGTGCCGGGCAGGACCAGCTCGGTGTGCAGCGCCGCGAAGGCGGTCTCCAGCCCGGTCACGCCCATCGCCGCCTGCTCGAAGGGAACCTCCTTTTCCTCCGGCGCGTGCGGCGCGTGGTCGGTGGCGACGCACTCGATCGTGCCGTCGCGCAGCCCCTCGATCAGCGCCTGGCGGTCGCTCTCGGCGCGCAGCGGCGGGTTCATCTTGGCGTGCCCCGGGTCGAGGCTGCGCACCTCCTCCTCGGTCAGGCAGAGATGGTGCGGGCTGGCCTCGCAACTGATCTGCACGCCGGCCTCCTTGGCGGCGCGCACCGCCTCGACCGACTCCGCGGCGGAGAGATGCTGGACGTGGATCCGGCCCCCCTCGTAGCCGGCCAGCGCCGCGTCGCGGGCGATCATGGTCGACTCGGAGACCGAGGGAATCCCGGCGAGGCCGAGCGCGGCCGAGACCGCACCCTCGTGCATGACGCCGTCGCCGGAGAGCTCGGGGTCCTCCTCGTGCAGGGCGATCGTGCCGCCGCAGAGGCGCTGGTACTGGAGGGCGCGGCGCAGGACGCGGGCGCTGCGCAGCGGCAGGCCGTCGTCGCTGAAGCCGACCGCGCCGGCCTCGCGCAGGGCGACCATCTCGGTCAGCTCCTCCCCCGCCATCGCCCGGGTCACGGTGGCGAGGAAGCCGACCGGCACCGAGGATCGCTCGCGGGCCGCCTCGCGCAGCGCCTCGACGTCGCCGGGGGTGGAGACGGGCGGCTCGGTGTTGGCCATCGCCAGGATGCCGCAGTAACCGCCGGCGGCGGCGGCGCGGCTGCCGGTCTCGAGATCCTCCTTGTGCTCCTGGCCGGGGGTGCGCAGGTGGACGTGCGGGTCGAAGAAGGCGGGGAAGGCATGCAGGCCGCCGGCGTCGACCTGCTCGGCCCGATCGGCCTCGGCGGCGCCGGGGGCGGCCAGCTCCGCGATGCGGCCGTCGCGGATGACGAGATCGTGGACGCCGTCGATCCCGGCGACCGGATCGAGCACGGTGGCGCCGCGCAGGATCGTGTCGGCGCCCTCGCCGGAGCGCATATCGAGCGCCTCGGCCAGGCTCACGCCGGCTGCCCGATCGGGGTCGGCTGCTCCTGCGGCAGGGCGGTCAGCAGCTCGTAGAGGATCGCCATCCGCACGACCAGGCCGGAGGCGACCTGCTCGGCGATCAGCGACTGCGGCGAGTCGACCGCCTCGCCGGAGACCTCGACGCCGCGGTTGACCGGGCCGGGGTGCATCAGCAGCTGGCGCGGGCCGAGCCGCCGCGAGTCGATCTGGAAGCGCGCCGCGTACTCGCGCAGCGAGGGCACGAAGCTCTCGCTCATCCGCTCCAGCTGCATCCGCAGGGCGTAGACGACGTCGGCCTCGCCGAGGCCCTCGAGCGAGTCGGCGACGGCGCAGCCGAGCTGCTCGACCCCGCGCGGGATCAGCGCCGGCGGGCCGCAGACGGTCACCTCGGCGCCCATCGCCTGGAAGGCGACCAGGTTGGAGCGGGCGACGCGGCTGTGCAGGACATCGCCGACGATCCAGATCCGCTTGCCCTCGAGCGAGCCGAGGCGGCGGCGCAGGGTGAAGAGGTCGAGCAGGGCCTGGCTCGGGTGCTCGTGCTTGCCGTCGCCGGCGTTGACCACCGCCGCCTCGCTCCAGCCGGCGACCATCTGGGCGGCGCCGGCGTGGGGATGGCGGATCACGATCGCCGCCGGGTCGTAGGCGGAGAGGGTGGCGACCGTGTCCTTCAGCGACTCGCCCTTGTCGGCCGAGGAGCCGGCCGACTTGATCGAGACGAGGTCGGCGGAGAGCCGCTTGGCAGCGAGCTCGAAGGAGGAGCTGGTGCGGGTGCTCGACTCGTAGAAGAGGCTGACAACGGTGCGGCCGCGCAGCGTCGGCACCTTCTTGATGTCGCGCCGCCCGACCTCGGCGAAGCTCTCGGCGCGGTCGAGGATCGCCTCGATCTCGGGCCGCGAGAGGTCGGCTATCGCCAGCAGATGTTTCATGCGGGCACCTCAGCCGCCGCCGAGATCGTCACCCGGTCGACCTCGTCGGTCTCCTCCAGACGCACGTTGACCCGCTCGGCGCGGGCAGTCGGCAGGTTCTTGCCGACGTAGTCGGGGCGGATCGGCAGCTCCCGGTGGCCACGGTCGCAGAGGACCGCCAACTGGACCCGCTGCGGGCGGCCGTAGTCGAAGAGGGCGTCGATCGCGGCGCGGACGGTGCGGCCGGTGAAGAGGACGTCGTCGACGAGGGCGACGGTGCGGCCGCTGAGGTCGAAGTCGATATGGGAGGAGTGGACGACCGGCTGCGCTGCGGGCGACTTGCCGGCGAGGTCGTCGCGGTAGAAGGAGATGTCGAGGTCGCCGATCGGGATCTCGGCCTCGGTCAACTCGCCGACCAGCGCGTGCAGGCGGCGGGCGAGGACGGCACCGCGGGTGTGGATGCCGACGATCGCGAGACGCTCGGGCTCGGGGTTGGCCTCGGCTATCTCGTGGGCGATCCGCCGCAGCGTTCGCCTCAGGTCGTCGTGCTCGAGCACGACCTTCTCGCTCACTCTTTGCTCCTTCCTGGCCTCGCGGGACCGGGTTAAAGGACGGCGCTCAGAGTAGCAGCGAACGGGGATGCTCCGGGAGTGGGTGAGGCCGGTTGGGGGTGGCCTCGGGAGTGCCCATCACCGCCGGAGGCGGTGAAACACAGTGCCCCTTTCGGGGCAGGAATCACTCTGCGGTGCCGGGGAGGCATCCCGAGGCCACCCCCAACCGGCCTTGCGTGCACGCTCGCTACAAATCCCTGCCCATTCGTGCGAGTCTTCGCTTGTGAAGCTTGGGGTAAGGGATGTGATCTCGCGGCATGAAGCTGCCGGTCGGCGGTTCGAGGCGGGTGGTGTCGGGAGCTTTGCGCTGGAGCAGGGGGATGGCGAGCCGGTCGTGCTCTTGCACGGTGTTCCGGTCAGCTCGTTCCTCTACCGGAAGGTGGTTCCGGAGCTGGCGGGTCGGGGGCTGCGGGGAGTGGCGTTTGACTTTCCGGGGCTGGGGTTGGCCGAGCGGCCCGCGGGGTTCGATTACAGCTGGTCGGGGCTTGCCCGGTGGACTGGGGAGGCGATCGATGCGTTGGGGATTGGGCGGTGTCACCTGGTTGTGCATGACATCGGTGGGCCGATCGGGTTCGAGTGGGCGATCCGGAACCCGGAGCGGGTGATCTCGTTGACGGCGCTCAACACCCTGGTCGACGCCGCCTCCTTCCACCGGCCCTGGCCGATGCACCCGTTCTCGATCCGCGGCCTCGGCGAGCTCTGGCTGCGCAGCATGATGCGACTGCCGTTCCGGCAGATCTACTACCTGGTCGGCATCGACGACCGCTCAGCCGTGCCCGCCGCCGAGGTCGACGCCCACCATGCGTTGCTCAAGCGCGAGGATCGCGGCCGGGCGTTCCTGAAGATCATGCGCGGCTTCGAGCTGAGCGAGGCCAAGCAGCGCTTCTTCTTCGACGGCCTCGCCGAGCGGCCCTACCCGGCCCAGGTCGTCTGGGGCGAGAAGGACACGATGCTCGGCGAGAAGCGTCGCCGCGAGGTCCAGCGCGCACTTGGCCTCGACGAGGCCACCCTGCTCCCCGCCAAGCACTTCCTCCAGGAGGACCAGGCCCCCGCGGTGGCCGAGGCGATCGCCTCGCTCCCTCGCTGAGCCCTACTCGGCCGGCTGCGGCTGGGGGCGTTCGCGGGCGCCGTTCTGGATCAGCTCCGGCTCGCCGCGCTCGGGGAAGGGGATCTCGATCAGGTCGAAGTCGCGCGGGGCGAGCGTCGGCTCGAAGACCTCGCGCGCCTCCTCCAGCATCTTGCCGACGTGGTAGCGCGAGGAGATGTGGACGAGGGCGAGCAGCTTCACCTCGGCCTCGCGGGCGACGGCTGCCGCCTGGCCGACGGTCGAGTGGCCGGTGTCGGCGGCGCGCTGCGCCTCCTCCTCGGCGAAGGAGCCGTCGTGGACGAGCAGCTCGGCGCTGCGGGCGACCTCGACCGTGGCCCGGCAGGGGGCCGTGTCGCCGGTGATGACGACGCTGCGGCCGGGCCGCGACTCGCCCACCACCTCGCCGGGCTCGACCGTGCCCGCGGCGCCCGGAACGCTCTCGCCGCGCTGCAGGGCGGCGAAGTCGGGGCCTTCCTCCACCCCGAGGCGTTTTGCCGCCTCGAGGTCGAACCGCCCGGGCCGCCTGGCCTCGACCAGCGAGTAGCCGATCGCCCGCACACTGTGCTCGACCGCGAAGGCGCGCACCTCTGCGCCAGCGCAGGGGATCGCCTCGCCGGGCTCCAGCTCGACCAGGTCGAGCTTGTAGCCGACCCTGCCGATCACCCGGCCGAGGCTCTGGATCAGGTCGCGCAGGCCGCGCGGGCCGTAGATCGTCAGCGGCCGCTCGCGCTCGGTCAGGTCGTAGGTCTTCAGCAGGCCCGGCAGGCCGAGGAAGTGGTCGGCGTGGAAGTGGGTGAAGTGGATCGCGTCGACCTGGACCAGCCCCAGCGAGCGCTGCAGCTGCCGCTGCGTCCCCTCGCCGCAGTCGAACAGCAGCCGTTCCCCCCCGCGCGCGACGAGCAGGCTCGCGGTGTTGCGCCGCGCCGAGGGCACGGCGCCGCCGGTGCCGAGAAAAGCCAGCGAGAGATCCATGGCCGCGAGCCTACGCGAAGTAGACTGACTGCTTCTGCGCCCGTAGCTCAGCTGGATAGAGCGTCCGCCTCCGGAGCGGAAGGCCACAGGTTCGAATCCTGTCGGGCGCGTTCGATGGATGCGGGCAATGACACTCGTCCGCCGCGGGGAGCGCTCGCGGTCGTCGCGGTCGGGCTATTGGCAACGGTGGCCGCGGCGCTGCTCTCGACCGACTCTGTCGGGGGCTCGTCGGTGCAGCTCGATTGGGCGGCGCGGACGCCGTTGCCCGACTCGCGGGCGGCGGCGATCCCCGGCGGCGGCTCGATGCGGCTCGGCGAGGCCGGCCTGCGCGCGACCGAAGACAACGTCGAGGGCGAAAAGGTCTACCGCGCCACCGCGGTGCTGAGGATCGCGGCCGGCTCGGCCGTGGGGCAGGCCCGCGTGCGCTGCCGGATGCGCGGCGGGCCCGGCGCCGAGCTCGGCCGCACCGTCAACAGCCGCGGCGCCTTCCCCCGCTCCAGCGGCGAGTACAACCTGACCAAGCAGCCGGTACCCGGCAGGGTCGGGATCAAGTTCCACTCCAAGGGCGCCGAATATGCCTCGCTCGAGCTCGAGGACGCGTTCGATACCTTCACCGACCTACCCGGCGTCGTCGTCAGCTGGGACAGCTTCAGCCCGAGGTCGATGCAGTGGCAGTGGGGGCTCCCCGAGGGCCGCCCGGCGGAGCCGCTGCGACTCGGCTTCGCCTCCTTCTGGCGCACGACCGGGGTCCCGCAGGCGCGGACCGCCTGCACGCTGGAGAACGCCACCGGCACGGCGAGCGTGGGCAGCGTCGGCGGCTTCTGACTCAAGCGCCGGGCGCGACCAGCAGCTCCGGGCCCTCGCTCCCCTTGCTGACCTTGTTCAGCTTCGGGTTGGCCGGGGCGCCCGCCATCCGCGAGGCCGGCAGCGGCGCGCAGATCGCGATCGCGTCCTCGGCCGCCAGGTCGGGACGCAGCCAGGCCGCCTCGGCCTCGGCGCTGGGCAGGATCGCCGGCATCCTGTCGTGGACCTTGGCGACGACCTCGTTCGGCGTCGTGGTGACGATCGCGCAGCTGTAGAGCCAGCCGTCATCGAAGCCGCGGTCCTCCTCGTCCCCCCACTCCTTGCGGGTGCAGATGCCGGCGAAGGCGAAGGGCTCGCCGCCGTCGACCGTGAAGCGCCAGGGCTGTCGCGGCTGCTTCGGGTCCTCGGCCCGCATCCACTCGTAGAAGCCGTCGGCGACGATCAGGCAGCGGTGGCGGAACTTGCCGACCAGCGGCGAGTAGGCCCGGCTCGAGTCGAGGTTCTCGGCTTTGGCGTTGATCATCCGGTAGCCGACCTTGAGGTCCTTGGCCCAGCGCGGCACCAGCCCCCAGCGCATCAACCGCGCCTCGCGCTCGCCGGCCGCCGCCTCCTCCGGATCCGGGGAGGAGCGCACCGTCAGCACCTCCTGGGTCGGCGCGACGTTGAAGCGCCCCAGGCCCGATTCGGCCCGCCTCGCACGCTCGGCGCTCGGTGGCGACGCCTCGCCGGTGGCGTTGCGCTCCAGCGAGCGTTCGAGCTCGACCTGGAAGCGGTCGGCGATCTTCTTCGTGTCCTTGGCCGTGACCGTGAAGCGCCCGCACATCGCCGGCCCAGCCTAGTGGTCCATCTGGCAAATTCGCGCACCGACTTACCGGATGGACCGCTAGCCGTCAGAATGGGCGGATGCCAGACGTGGACGAGACGCGGCTCCCAGGAGTGGGGATCAGACACGACTTCCTCACCGAGGAGGGCAAGCGGGTCGGCGTGATCTCGCACTTCAGCGGCCGCCGCTCGCTACTGCTCTACGACACCGACGATCCCGACTCATGCCGGGAGACGATCGAGCTGGGCGAGGAGGACCTGCGAACCCTCGCCGATCTGCTCGGTGCCTCCCACGTGACCGAGCATCTGGCGAACCTGCGACAGAGCCTGAAGGGGATGGCGATCGACTGGCTGCCGGTCGAGGCGAACAGCCCCTACGCGGGCAGGCCGCTCGGCGAGACTGAGATGCGAACCCGCACCGGGGTCTCGATCGTCGCCCTGATCCGCGGCGGAGAGACCATCCCCTCGCCCGCCCCGGACGAGACGATCGAGGCCGACGACACTGCGGTCGTGGTCGGCACCGCGGACGGGATCGGCAAAGCCCTGGCGCTGCTGCGCGGCGAGTAGATGGCCCTCGCCGCCCTCGGCGGCAATGCCGTCCTGCTGCTTGAGCTCGGAGCGCTGCTGCTGCTGCTCGGGCTGCTCGCCCGTCTCGCCGACCGGGCCAGTCTCTCCCCGATCCCGCTCTACCTGATCGTCGGGCTGATCCTCGGCCAGCTCGGTGGCGACCCGATCGCCTTCAGCGGCGACGTGATCGAGATCGGCGCGGAGATCGGCCTCGTGCTGCTGCTCTTCATGCTCGGCCTCGAGTTCACCGCCGACGAGCTCTCCGACAGCATGCGGCGGAGCCTCCGCCCGGGCCTGATCGACATCGGCCTCAACCTGACGCCCGGCGTGGCGGTCGGCCTGCTGCTCGGCTGGGACCCCGTCGCGGCGTTGCTGCTCGGCGGGGTCACCTACATCTCCTCCTCCGGCGTCGTCTCCAAGGTGCTGACGGACCTGGGGCGGCTGGGCAACCGCGAGACGCCGGCGGTCCTCTCCCTGCTCGTATTCGAGGACCTGGCGATGATCGCCTTCCTGCCGTTGGTCACCGTGCTGATCGCCGGCACCGGGATCGTCGACGGCCTCGGCCTGATCGCACTCGCCCTCGCCGCCGGCGCCGGCGCCCTGTTCGTGGCCGTGCGCCACGGGGAGTCGCTCAGCCGCGCCCTCGACACCCGCTCCGACGAGGTGTTCCTGCTCACCACGCTCGGCGTGATCCTGCTCGTCGCCGGCGCGGCGGAGGGGCTGCGCCTCTCCGCCGCCGTCGGCGCCTTCCTCGCCGGGCTGGCGCTCTCGCGGCAGGTCGCGGTCCAGGCGCGCGACCTGCTGGGCCCGCTGCGCGACCTCTTCGCCGCCGCCTTCTTCATCTTCTTTGCGCTCCAGATCGACGCCGCGTCCCTGCCGCCGGTGGCGCTCGCCGTCGTCGGCCTGGGTGCGCTCACGGCGGCGACCAAGCTGCTCACCGGCTCGCTCGCGGCGAGGGCGATCGGCGCCGGCGCCCATGGGCAGATGCGGGCCGGATCGGTGCTGGTGGCCCGGGGCGAGTTCTCGATCGTGCTCGCCGGGCTGGGCGTCGGCGCCGGAATCGAGCCGCAGCTCGGGGCGGTCGCCGCCGGCTACGTCCTCTTCACCGCCCTGCTCGCTCCGCTACTCACCCGCTGGGCGGACCCGGTCGCCTCCCGCCTGTTCGCCGCAAACAGGTCAACGACGGTCGGCCCCCCGGACCGCGGTTAGCCGCGGCCTCGCCTCTGGGTGCTCGCGGTACCAGTCGAGGGTGCGCCGCAGTCCCTCACCGAGGCCCACCCGGGGCCGCCAACCGGTCGCCTCGCGCAGCTTCGAGGAGTCGACGAACTGGCGGTCGATCTCGCCGTCGGGATTGCCGTCGCCCTGGAAGTCGGGCTCGATCCCGCCGCCCGCCGCGGCGACGATCGCCTCGACCACCTCGCGCACCGGGTGGGGCCGCTCGCCGCCGGCGTTGAATGCCTCACCGGCCCCCTCGCCGC
>JBBDTK010000006.1:0-1621 GCA_040904405.1 Solirubrobacterales bacterium
CCCCGGCGACATCGCCGCCCGCGGCGCCGAGCGCGGCGCCGACCTCGAGCAGGGGGCGGGGGCGATCGTGGTCCGCGCCGCGCCGCGCGCGGCGCAGGCCGGGGAGTGGCGGGCGCGGGTGCTGACCCTGGCGATGCGGGCGCTGCGCTCGCTCGCCCCGGGCGCCCTGGCGAGCGCTGAGGAGGGCGAGATCGCGGCCGAGATCGCGGTCCTCGTCCCCGCCGAGGACGAGCAGCGGCTGCAGCGTGCCGCGGCGGGGCTGAGCCGCGAGCTCGAGGACGGCCTCTCCGGCTTCCACCTGACGATCGGCGCCAGCCGCCGCGTCGCCGACCCCGCCGACCTCTACCGGGCCGGCAGCGAGGCGCGGCTGGCGGTCAACGTCGGCGAGGCCGAGGGCCGGCCGCTGCTGGCCTTCGAGGAGACCGGCGCCTACCGGCTGCTGCTGCCGGCGCTGAGCGACGACCCGGCCGAGCTCGAACGCTTCTTCGCCGAGACGATCGAGCCGCTGGCCGCCTACGACGACCAGTACGAGACCGAGCTGGTGGCGACCGTAGAGGCCTACCTGGCCAACGACGGCAACGTCGCCGCCACCGCCAAACAGCTCTTCACCCACCGCCACACGATCCGCTACCGGCTCGAGCGCGTGCGCGAGCTCTGCGGCCACGACGTCTCCGCTACCGAGGGCCGCGAGAAGCTCGGCCTCGGCCTCAAGGCGATGCGCGTGCTCGGCATCGCCTCCCCCCGCGGTCCCGCCAGGAGCCCGGCGCCAAGGGCGGCAAGGTCCCCCGCGGCGGCGAGGAGTAAAGGGGTGCGATATCCCTATCGAGATAGGTCCTAACACGGGCCTCTCGATTCCGGGGGAAGGACTCGAACCCTCGCTTCCTGGACCAAAACCAGACGTGCTAGCCGACTACACCACCCCGGATCGGCCCTGCGAGCGTACCGCCAGCGACGCGGCTGAAGACTCGTACAGCCCTGGGCGGGCCAATCCATAGGCCCTTAACCGCGGCGGTCGCGTCCGGGCGGGGGAGTAGGTTCGCCGGCATGGAGATGGGTGGAGCGGCGATGGACCCGGAAGCGCGCGAGGGGCTGCGGCGCAGCTGGAAGGCGCTGATGACGGTCGGGGCGCTGGCGATCCTGGCCGGCTGCGTGGCGATCGCCGTGCCCGCCATCGCCTCGGTCGCGACGGCGATCTTCATCGGCTGGGTGCTGATCGCGGCCGGCGCCTTCCTGCTCGCTGGCGCCTTCACCGCGCACTCGGTCGGCACCCTCCTGCTGCGCCTCGCCTGGGCGGTCCTGACCGTCCTCGTCGGCCTCTGGCTGGTCGTCGAACCCGACCACGGCACGCTCACCCTCACCCTGATCCTCGGCATCTATTTCCTCTTCATGGGCGTCACCCGGACCGCCGTCGCCTTCGCCGCCCGCGGCCGGCAGAACGCGGGCCTGCTCGGCCTCAGCGGCGTCGCCGGCCTCCTGGTCGGCGTCCTGATCCTGGTCGAGCTCCCCAGCTCCGCCGACTGGGCGATCGGCCTTCTCGTGGGCATAGACCTGATCTTCGCCGGCTGGGCCCTCGTCTCCGTAGCCCTCTTCGGTCGCGACCTAGTGTCCTGGGTCGTTTATT
>JBBDTK010000006.1:1631-2123 GCA_040904405.1 Solirubrobacterales bacterium
CCCCAAAATAAACGACTCAGGATACTGGCTCGAAGCAACTGAACTGACGCGGGGGGCTGGGCTGTACTCCCACTCTTGAGGAGGGGGGCGTATGCCTCTCCCCCAGAGGCTCCAGCGCAAGCAACCCGAATCGCCCCCACGATCTGCTGCGCAACGGCCTCTGGGGGAGAGGCATACGCCCCTCGACCACAACACCGCTGCGCAACGGCCTCTGGGGGAGGGACACCCCATGCCCTCCCCGACGCACTACGATCTGCGGGTGAGCTCGCCTCTGGTCCTGGTCATGGCGGCGGGCGAGGGCACCCGCATGCGCTCCTCGCTGCCGAAGATGCTGCATCCCGTCTGCGGCCGGGCGCTGGTCGCCTGGCCGATCCTCGCCGCGCGTGAGGCGGGCGCCGGCCGGGTCGCCGCGATCGTCTCGCCCGGCCGCGACATCTCGGCCGGCCTGCCGGGCGAGGTCGAGACCGTGGTCCAGCCCGAGCCCGACGGCAC
>JBBDTK010000007.1:0-2094 GCA_040904405.1 Solirubrobacterales bacterium
CGCCGGTGCTGGCGGGCGCCAGGCACGAGGCGGCGACCGGGACCGACGCCGCCGAGCTGCGCGCGACCGGCCGCCCGCACCTGCTCGCCAACGTGGCCCTGGCGCTGGTCTCCGCGGCGATCGCCGCCGCCCTCTTCCTGCTCGTCCTGCTGCTGATCGAGGGCTGGCGGCTGACCCCGATCGGCGCCGCGATCGTGGTCTCGGCGATGCCCCTGGCGGCCCTGCTCGGCGCCCGCCTCGGCCCGGACTGGGGAAATGGCAGGGCGCGCGCCGCCGCCGGCGCAATCCTCATCGCCGGCGGGCTCGGCGGCCTCGCGCTGCTGCCCAGTGCCGAGGTGGCGCTGACCCTGCTGCCGCAGATCCTGGTCGGGGTCGGGCTGGCGCTGGTCCTCTCGGCGCTGACCGAGACGGCGCTGGCGGGCCGGGCGCCGCAGGCGATCCACGGCGGCTGGACGATCGCCGCCCGCCACGCTGGGGTCGCGGCCGGGCTGATCGTGCTGACGCCGCTCTTCACCGCCGAGATCGCCGAGCAGCGCCGCGAGGCGATCGGCGCCGCCACCGCGGTCGTGCTCGACTCCCGGGTCGACCCGCTGCTGAAGCTGCAGCTTTCGCGGCGGATCGACGAGCGGCTGGAGGGGGAGCGGGGGAGGGTGCCGACGATCGGCCCGGCCTTCGAGCCGCTGCCGACCGACCCCGACGATCGCGCCGACGTGCTCGTGCTGCGGGCCGAACTGCAGGACCAGCTCGACCGCGCCGCCACCCACGCCTTCAGCCCCGCGTTCGGCCTCGCCGCCCTGCTCGGGCTGCTCGCCCTGGTCCCGATCGGCCTAGCGCGAAGGGTGGAGCTGTGAAGCCGGAGCGGGTGGGCCGGGGCACGCTTCTGGTCGGGGTCGCGATCGCGCTCTCGCTGGCGCTGGTCGGGACCTACCTCGCCGCCGGCGGCTCCTCCTACTCTCCGGCCCAGGTTCAGGACCCCTGCGAGGAACGCGAGTGGCGCGATCCGCAGGGGCTCGACGAGATCGCCGAGCAGTTCTCGCTCTCGGCGCTGGACGGCGCCGCCTGCGAGCTCGGCGTCACCCGCGAGACCCTGGCCCGGGCGCTGGCCACGCCGCAGTCGCGGCAGCGGTTCAGCGAGCGCTACGGAGTCGACGATGCCGAGCTGGCGCGGGCGATCCGCGCCGGCCTGCTGCGCGCGGTCGACGACGCCGAGCGCGCTGGCGCCCTCAGTCCGTTCCTTGCCGGCCCCCTGCGCGAAACGGTGCGGCAGATCCCGCTCGACCGGGCGATCGAGCTGATCGACGAAGCCCGTCCGCTGGTCGACGAACTGCAGAGCTTCCTCGGCCCCGCGCAGGGCCTGCTCGAACAGCTGCTCCCCTAGCGCTCGGCCTACTTCTTGAACTGGAACCTCTGCGATTTGACGCTCCAGGAGATCCCGTAGAAGAGTTGCTCCGGGGTCACGCCGAGCGCGCCGCATAGCTTGACCGTCGTTCCCAGCCGCGGCTCGCGGCCGCCACGCTCCAGCAACGAGATCTCGGTGCGGTGCAGATCGCAGCGAAAGCCCAGCTCCTCCTGGGAGATTTCGGCTTTCTGCCGGGCTTTGCGCAGGTTTATGGAAAAGCGGTCGCGTGGTTTCATGGATGAGATTCTCTGTATCTGTCGACAGAAGCTCTACAGACAACGCGAAGCATTGCAGATTCGTATGTTTATCACGTGCGGCGTGCGTCCGCGCGCCGCGCCGCCCGGCGGGCCCATCGAGATAGGTTCTTACCCTGGCGCTATCGTCACCCGGGTGCCGGAGTTCAAGCTCAACCCCGCATATACGCCGACCGCCGACCAGCCCGGGGCGATCGCCGGCCTGGCCGAGGGCCTGGGCGCCGGCGAGCAGTTCCAGACCCTGCTCGGCGCCACCGGCACCGGCAAGACCTTCACGATGGCGGCGACGATCGCCGCGGTGCAGCGGCCGAGCCTGGTGATCGCCCACAACAAGACGCTGGCCGCGCAGCTCTGCAACGAGTTCCGCGAGTTCTTCCCCGAGAACTCGGTCGAGTACTTCGTCTCCTACTACGACTACTACCAGCCCGAGGCCTACGTGCC
>JBBDTK010000008.1:0-12730 GCA_040904405.1 Solirubrobacterales bacterium
TCGAGGGCGCCGAGACCAGGGGCGCCGAGGCCGAGGCGGCGCTGGCCGAGGCCGAGGCCGGCCGCGAGCAGCTGGGCGAGCAGCTGAGCGAGGGCCGCGCGGCGGCAGCCGCGCCGCTGCGCGAGCGGGTCGCGGCCGAGCTGGAGCGGTTGGCGATGCCCGGCGCCAGCCTCGAGGTCGGGCTCGAGCCGCATCCCGACGGCTTCGGCCCCGGCGGCCGCGAGACGGTCGAGTTGCGGATCGCGCCCAACCCGGGCATCGAGGCGGCGCCGCTGCGCGACGCGGCCTCCGGCGGCGAGCTCTCGCGGGTGATGCTGGCGCTGAGCGGCCTCGGCGAGGGCGCCGGGGCCGGCACGCTGGTCTTCGACGAGATCGACGCCGGGGTCGGCGGCAAGACCGCACGGGTCGTCGGCGAGCGGCTGCGGGCGCTGGGCGAGGGCCGGCAGGTGATCTGCATCACCCACCTGCCGCAGGTCGCCTCGCTGGCGTCGACCCACTTCCGGCTGGAGAAGGACGTCGGCGGCGAGCGCGCGACCGCGACCGTGCAGCGGCTCGACCGCGACGAGGTGGTCGAGGAGATCCGCCGCATGCTCGGCGGCGAGAGCAGCGACGGGGCGGCCGAGCGCCACGCCCGCGAGCTGCTTGCCGCGGCTTGATCCATCTGTAACCTGAGCCGGTGGCCACCGCCAGTCGCCGTCGCTTTCCCGCCCTGCTGTCGCGCCGCAACGGGGCCTCCGCGCCGGCTCCCGTCCACGGCGCCGCCCGGCTCGGGCGTCGCACCAAGGACCTGGTCAAGCGGCTGGGCCCCGGCGACATCGCCGTGATCGACCACGTCAACGTCGACCGCATCGCCGCCGAGGAGCTGATCGCGACCGGGGTCCGCGCCGTCCTCAACGCCGCGCCGTCGAGCGACGGCCGCTACCCCAACGCCGGCCCGCTGTTGCTGGTTCGCTCCGGGGTGACGCTGGTCGACGCCGATGCCGAGGCCGGCGATCCCTTCGAGCTGCTCGAAGAGGGCGCCGAGCTGACGGTCGTCGCCGGCGTCGTCAGCGCCGGCGGCCGCGAGCTGCTGCGCGGACACGAGCTCGGGGTGGCCGAGCTCGAACGGCGCCTGGCCGAGCAGAGCCAGCGGGTCGACCGAGCGCTGGCCGAGTTCGCCGAGAACACCGTCGCCCACGTCCGCGGCGAGACCGACCTGCTCACCGGCGCGGTCGAGCTGCCGCCGACCCGCACCTCCTTCCGCGACCGCCACGTGCTGATCGTCGTCCGCGGCGAAGGGCACCGCCGCGACCTGAAGGCGCTCAACGCCTACATCCGCGACGTGCGCCCGGTCGTCGTCGCCGTCGACGGCGGCGCCGAGGGCTGCATCGAGGCGGGCTTGCGCCCCGACCTGATCCTCGGCGACATGGACTCGGCCGGCGACGCGGCGCTGCGCTGCGGCGCCGAGCTGATCGTCCACGCCTATCCCGACGGCCGCGCTCCCGGCCGCGAGCGGCTGCTCGAGCTCGGCCTCGACCACACCGTCGTCCCCGCCGCCGGCACCAGCGAGGACGTGGCGATGCTGATGGCCTACGAGAAGGGGGCCGACCTGATCGTCAGCGTCGGCGCCCACTTCAACCTGATCGAGTTCCTCGACCGCAAGCGCGCCGGCATGTCCTCGACCTTCCTCACCCGGCTGCGGATCGGCGAGAAGCTGGTCGACGCCAAGGGGGTGAGCCGCCTCTACAACCCGGGCGCGGCCTTCGGGCCGCTGCCGCTCTTCCTCGCCTCCTTCGCGATCCTGCTGGCGGTCCTCGTGATCGTCTCGCCGGCGCTCGGCGATCTCGTCGACCTGATCTGGCTCAAGATCAAGATCTGGCTCGGGCTGTAGGTCCCGGCTCTTCCGCTCATGGGTTACAGCGGCCGCTACCACGCCACCTCGCTGATCGCGGTCTTCCTCGCCCTCGCGGTCGGGCTGGTAATCGGCGCCGCGCTCGGCGGCGACGCGATCGACGACACGCGCGAGAACCTCGAGCGCAGCCTCAGCGGCAACCTGCAGGACGCCCGCGAGCGGGCCGATGCGCTGAACGCCGAGCTCGCCCGCGCCAACGAGTTCTCGGGCCGCGTCTACCCGGTCCTGGTGCGCGACCAGCTGCGTGGCCGGCGGATCGGCGTGCTCGCCCTCGGCGAGCTGCCGGAGGGCGTGCTGGGGGCGATCGAGGAAGCCCTGGAGCCGACCGGAGCGCGGCTGGTCGCGGTCGGCGTCGTGCGCGAGCCGGTCGACACCCGCGGCCTCGCCGAGGA
The DNA here is from genome assembly GCA_040904405.1 of Solirubrobacterales bacterium. Classification (GTDB taxonomy): domain Bacteria; phylum Actinomycetota; class Thermoleophilia; order Solirubrobacterales; family 70-9; genus VRUE01. Next base: position 2,284 of record JBBDTK010000008.1, read on the forward strand.
CCTGGCCAGGACCCGTTTCGCCGACGTCGCCCGCAACGCCGAGACCCAGACCGCGAGCGGGGGCGGGGTCGGCCGCCAGCTGGTCCGCGGCGGCAGGCTGCTGGAGCCCGTCCGCGGCCACCTCTTCTCGCGCGCGAGCGGCAACTTCGGCCGCCTCGACGGGGCGATCGTCGTCCGCGAGCAGCCGCAGGACATGGGGCCGGTGCAGCGCGCCGTCGCCGGCCGGATCGAGGCCGGGCTGGCGGCCGGCATCGTCGCCACCCGCGCCCCCGCGGTCGGGGTCGAGGCGAGCGACGCCGAACGGTCCTCGGTCTCCTTCTACGTCGGCAACGACCTGACCAGCGTCGACGACGTCGACCTGGTGGCCGGACGCCTGGCGACGGTCTTCGCCCTGCTCGGCGCCGAGGGCAGCTTCGGAGTCAAGGGCAGCGCCGACCGGCTGCTGCCGGACCTGCTGGCGCCGCGGCGATAGGGGGCTCGTTGACCTGGATTGGCTTCCCGGTGGCGATCGCGGTGGCGCTGCTGGTCGTCCCGGCCGGGGTGCGCGGCCTGATCGACGCCGGCCTGACGCGGCAGAACTACCGCGGCGCGGCGCTCGCCTTCCCGCTCGGCGCGATCCTCGCCACCGCTGCCCTGGTGGCGCTGGCGCCGCTCGCCTTCCTCGACGACCGCGCCGACCTCGACCTGCTCGACCCCGAGCTGCGCCGCTGGCTGCCCTACCTGCTCGGAGTCGCCTTCCTCGGCTTCCTCGACGACTCGCTGGGGCGGGGGGAGGCTTCCGGGACGGCGCGCGGCTGGCGCGGCCACGCCCGGGCGCTGCGCCGGGGCCGGCTGTCGACCGGGGCGATCAAGGCGGTGGGGGCGCTGGCGCTCGCCGCCTACGTCGTCTCCGGCCGCGGCCTGGAGTCCTGGGCCTACCTCGCCGACGTGGCGCTGCTGATCCTCGCCACCAACGCCTTCAACCTGCTCGACCTGCGACCCGGCCGGGCGGAGAAGGCGCTGGCACTGCTCGGCCTCGGCCTCTGCCTCGGCGCCTGGACCCTGGCGCCGCTCGAGCTGCTCGGGATCTTCGCCGGGCCGATCCTGGTCGGCGCCTGGCTCACCCTGCGCGAGCGGGCGATGCTGGGCGACACCGGCTCCAACCTGGTCGGCGCCGTCGGCGGGATCTGGCTGCTGACCACGCTCGGCGAGAGCGGGCGGCTGATCGCGCTCGCGGCGGTGCTCGCGCTCACCGTTTTCGGCGAGTTGCGATCTCTTTCGCGGACGATCGACTCGGTTCCGCCACTGCGCTGGCTAGACTCGCTCGGCAGACGATGAGCCCGGCTGAGAACGCATCAAAACCAGGAGACACCCGCTTCATCTTCGTCACCGGCGGCGTCGTCTCGGCTCTCGGCAAGGGAATCGCCGCCGCCTCTATCGGCCGCCTCCTCGTCTCGCGCGGCTACCGGGTGCAGCTGCAGAAGTTCGATCCCTACATCAACGTCGACCCGGGCACGATGAGCCCCTTCCAGCACGGCGAGGTCTTCGTCACCGAGGACGGCGCCGAGGCCGACCTCGACCTCGGCCACTACGAGCGCTTCACCGACGAGAACACCTCGCGCGCCTCCAACGTCACCGCCGGCGCGATCTACAACACGGTTATCAACCGCGAGCGGCGCGGCGACTACCTCGGCGCCACCGTGCAGGTGATCCCGCACATCACCGACGAGATCAAGAACCGGATCCTGATCGTCGCCGAGTCGCAGTCGGTCGACTTCGTCCTCACCGAGATCGGCGGCACGGTCGGCGACATCGAGTCGCTGCCCTTCCTCGAGTCGATCCGCCAGCTCTACACCGACCTCGGCCCGAAGCGCAGCATGTTCGTCCACCTGACCCTGGTCCCCTATGTGGGCCACGCGGGGGAACTGAAGACCAAGCCGACCCAGCACTCGGTCAACGAGCTGCGCCGGATCGGGGTCCAGCCGCACGCCCTGGTCTGCCGCTCCGAGGGGCGACTCGACCAGGAGATCCGCAAGAAGATCGCGCTGTTCGCCAGCCTCCCGGTCGAGGCGGTGATCTCGGCCAACGACGTCGACAACATCTACAAGGTGCCGCTGGTCTTCCGCGCCGAGGGGGTCGACGACCTGGTGCTCGACCACTTCGGCATGGAGGCGCCGGCCTCCGACCTGAGCAAGTGGGAGGAGATGGTGCGCCGCGCCGACGCGGCCGACGGCAAGGTCAGGATCGCACTGGTCGGCAAGTACGTGAAGCTGGCCGACGCCTACAAGTCGGTGATCGAGGCGCTCCAGCACGGCGGCTTCCACCACCGGGTCGAGGTCGAGGTGGACCTGGTCGACTCGGAGAGCTTCGAGCCCGAGCGGCTGGAGGCCGCCGATGGCGTGCTGATCCCCGGCGGCTTCGGCGAGCGCGGCATCGAGGGCAAGGTGACAGCGGCGAGGATTGCCCGCGAGCGCTCGATCCCCTACCTCGGCATCTGCCTCGGGATGCAGATCGCCGTGGTCGAGTTCGCCCGCTCCGTGGCGGGGATGGAGGGCGCCAACTCCTCCGAGTTCGACCCGGAGACGCCCTTCCCGGTCGTCGACCTGCTGCCCGAGCAGAAGGAAGTCTCGGCGATGGGGGGCACGATGCGGCTCGGCGCCGACCCGGTGAAACTGCACGAGGGGACGCGGGCGCGCGAGATCTTCGGCGAACAGGTGATCTACAAACGCCACCGCCATCGCTACGAGGTCAACGTCCAGCTGCGGCGGCGGCTCGAAGACGAGGGGCTGGTCTGCGGTGGCACCTCGCCCGACGAGCGCCTGGTCGAGATGATCGAGCTGCCCGACCACCCCTTCTTCGTCGCCTCTCAGTTCCACCCGGAGTTCAACTCCCGCCCCGCCCGGCCCGAGCCGCTTTTTTGCGAGTGCGGCGGCGCCGCCGCCCGCCACGGGGGCGAGCGACCCGCCGAGGACGGCGAGCTGGAGTCGAAGGATGCCCCCGTGTCAGAGCTGGCGCGGGCGAGGCAGCGCTAGGCAAGGGACGCAGGGAGCCCGAATAGCAGCGCTATTTGGGCGACTGAGGACGCCGCATAGCGGCGATCTGGGGCCGTCACGCTTGGACTATTAGCCTCTACGCCGTGAACAGGCTCCATGAGACGTTTGTGCGGCTCTGCGAGATTCGCAGCCCGACCGGGGAGGAGCGCGAGGTCGCCGACACGATCCTCGCCGAGCTGCGGGCGCTGGGGCTGGAGGCGAGCGAGGACGACTCCGCCGCGCCGGCGGAAGCGGGGGCCGGCAACATCGTCGCCCGGCTGCCCGGCCGCACCGATCGCTGGGCGATGTTCTGCGCCCACATCGACACCGTGCCCCACCTGGGGCAGATCGAGGTGGTGGACGACGAAGGGGTCTTCCGCAGCCGCGGCGAGACGATCCTCGGCGCCGACAACAAGGCGGCAGTGGCGGTCTTCCTCGAGCTGGTCGCACGCCATGCGGAGGAGCCGCCGCCGGTCGGCATCGAGCTGCTCCTGACCGTCGCCGAGGAGCAGGGGCTGCGCGGCGCCAAGGCCTTCGATCCCGCCGCCCTGCGTGCCGATTGCGGCTTCGTGCTCGATCACGCCAGCGCGGTCGGCGAGGTGATCGTCACCTCACCGACCCAGCAGCAGCTGATCGCCGACTTCGCCGGGGTCGAGGCGCACGCCGGGATTCGGCCCGAGGACGGCAGCAACGCGATCGCCGCCGCCGCCGCGGCGGTGTCGCGGATGCAGCTCGGCCGGCTCGACGAGAGGACGACGGCGAACGTGGGGGTGATCGCCGGCGGCACCTCGGGCAACGTCGTCCCCGGCCACTGCCGGATCGTCGCCGAGGCGCGCAGCCTCGGGGCCGATCGCGCCGCGGCGGTCGCCGGCGAGCTGACCGAGGCCTGCGCCTGGGGCGCCAGCGAGCACGGCTGCGACGTCGACGTGCGGGTCGAGGAGCTCTTCCGCGGCTATGAGCTGCCGCCTTCCGCGGGCTCGGTCTCGCTGGCCGAAGAGGGATTGCGCCGCGCCGGGGTCGAGCCGCTGCGGACCTCGACCGGCGGCGGCAGCGACGCCAACGCCCTGATCGCCGCCGGCTTCGACTGCGTGCTGCTGGCCAACGGCACCGAGGCCAACCACACGCCGCAGGAGAGCGTCTCGGCCGCCAATCTCGACGCGATGTTGGCCGTCTGCGAGGGAATCCTCGCCGCGGCAGCCGACGGTACGGGGTGAGCGGCCGGCTGAAGCTGCGCCGCGGGATCGTCGTCGGCGAGGACCCGCTGACGGTCGAGGTCGGCGGCGAGCGGCGGCCGGCCTGGGCCGACGCCGGTCTGCTGGGCGAGATGCGCGAGGGCGACGAGGTGGTCGTCAACTGCGCCGCGCTCGACCTCGGGCTCGGCTCGGGCGGCTTCGACGTCGTCCACGCCAACCTGACCCGGGGCCTCGACGGCGGCCCGGCGGGCGAGGAGCATGTGATCAAGCTCAACTACAGCTCGCTGCAGCACCCGGTCGACCCGGTCGAGCTTCCACTGCGCTTTTTGGGTCCCAGGGAGACAAAAGGCGCAGTGGAAGGGTCGGAGCGGGCGATGCCCGTGCTCGTGCTGCCGCTGCACGGGCACCTCGCGCCCGCGGCCTGGTCGGCGGCGCAGGCAGCCCCGGGGCCAAAGGTGGGCTTCGTGCAGAGCGGCGGCGGCGCCCTGCCCGGATCGCTGAGCCGCGACGTCGCCGAGCTGCGCGAGCGCGGGCTGCTCTGTGGGCACGTCACCGCGGCACCCGCCTACGGCGGCGAGCACGAGGCGCTCAGCGTCGCCGGCGCGCTCGACGCCGCGGCCGACCGGCTCGGCTGGGAGGCGGCGATAGTCGGCCCGGGGCCCGGGATCATCGGCTCCGACACCCGGCTCGGCCACGGCGGCATGGCCGCCCTCGACAGCGCCCATGCCGCCCTCGCCCTCGGCCTGCCGACGATCCTCTCGCCCCGCCTCTCGGCTGCCGACCCCCGCGAGCGCCACCGCGGCGTCAGCCATCACACCATGACCGTGCTGCAGCTGCTCCTCGCCCCGGTCGAGCTGCCAATACCCGCCGGCAATCCGGAAATCGCCACGCAGCTAAGCGACGCAACGGGCGCTCGCCACAAGCTCCACGAGGTTTCCGTGGCACTCGACGCCTACGCAACCTCTGGTCTGCCGGCCCGAACCATGGGCAGGGGCATCGACGACGACCCCCTCTTCTACGCGGCTCCACTGGCTGCGGGCCATCACCTCTCCTCATCTTCCGCCGGTGGCGTGGGGTGAGGGGGTTTCGTAAACCCTCACCCCACGACAGGACCCGCGGCCGGGGCGCATGGTCCCTTGCGCCTCAAGGGCAATGGACGCTCAGCGAGAACCCCCCGCCATGACTGTCGCCGTCGCGCCCCCAGCTGCAATCGATGCCCGCTTCGAGGGCCTCGTCCTCGACTTCCTCTCCTACCTGGAGCTGGAGCGCGGCCTCTCCCGCAACACGCTGAACGCCTACCGCACCGACCTGCTGCAGTACGGGGGGTTCCTCGCCGACCGCGAGCTCGACGCGCTCGAGGCGCGGCCCGCCGACATCGGCGACTTCCTCGCCGACCTGGCGACCGGTAACGGCCGTCCGGCCTGTTCGGCCTCGACTGTGCACCGCAAGACCGCCTGCCTGCGCTCCTTCTACAAGCACCTGCGTCGCGACGAGCTGATCGGCGACGACCCGACCGCGGCCCTGAGCGCGCCGCGCCGGACCAAGAAGCTGCCCCAGGTGCTCAACTACGCCGAGGTGCAGAACCTGCTGGCGGCGCCGGAAGGGGCCGAGCCGACGGCGCTGCGCGACCGGGCGCTGCTCGAGGTGATGTATGCCTGCGGGCTGCGCGCCTCGGAGACGATCGGGCTGGAGTTCGCCGACGTCGAGCTGCGCGAGGGCTTCCTGCGCGCGCGCGGCAAGGGCTCGAAGGAGCGGATGGTGCCGCTGGGGCGCAAGGCGATCGCCGCGATCTCGGGCTACCTGCGCGGCGGCCGGCCGAAGCTGGTCGGCGATCGCCACGAGGCGAAGCTCTTCGTCAACTTCCGCGGTGGCCCGCTCACTCGCCAGGGCCTCTACAAGATCGTCCAGCGCCACGCGCGCGCCGCCGGGCTCGCCGGGCAGATGAGCCCGCACACGCTGCGCCACAGCTTCGCCACCCACCTGCTTGCCGGCGGCTGCGACCTGCGCGCGGTGCAGGAGATGCTCGGCCACGCCGACATCGCCACCACGCAGATGTACACGCACCTCTCCGGCGAGCGCCTCAAGGAGGTCTACTTCGAGGCTCACCCACGGGCGATCGAAGGTTGATGGCGCGTTAGTCGCAATATGTCCGACTTACGCGCCAGGGACTGATAGAACCGGGCGATGCCGGAGCTGCCCGAGGTCGAGATGGTCTGCCGTCAGCTCGAGCCGGAGCTGGAAGGGCGGCCGCTCGAGCGGCTGGAGGTGATCGACGCGCGCTGGTGCCGGCCGGTCCCACCGGCCGAGCTGGAGGCGGCGGTGGCGGGACGCACGATCGAGGGGCTGGGCCGCCGCGGCAAGTACCTGCTACTGAGGCTGGACGGAGCGCAGACGCTGATCATGCACCTGCGGATGACCGGCAACCTGGTCCTGGTCGAGCCGGACGGCGAGGCGATCGACCCCTCTGAGGGCCGGCGCCTGTACGAGGGGGAGCGCTCGACCGAGGAGCGTCACCTGCGCGCCCGCTTCCTGCTCGACGACGGGCGCGAGGTCTGGTTCACCGACCCGCGCCGCTTCGGCGAGGCGCTGCTGCTGGCCGACGACGAGCTCGACGAATACTTCTCCTCGCGGCTGGGAATCGAGCCGCTCTCCGACAAGTTCACGACGGAGGCGCTGGGGAAGGCTGCGGCGGGCCGAACCGCGCCACTGAAGTCCTTCCTGCTCGACCAGTCCGGCGTCGCCGGGGTCGGCAACATCTACGCCGACGAGGCACTCTTCCGCGCTCGCCTGCATCCGCTCTCGCCCGCCGGCTCGATGAAGCGCGAGCACCTGGAGGCCCTGCGCGACGCGGTCGTCGCCGCCTTGGAGGCCGGGATCGACGGTGGCGGCGCCTCGATCGACGACTACCGGGACGGCCGCGGCGAGAAGGGCCGGATGCAGGACGAGTTCCTCGTCCACACCCGCGAGGGCGAGCCCTGCCCGCGTTGCGGAGCCACGGTCGAGCGGATCGTCGTCTCCGGCCGCTCGACCTACTTCTGCCCCGGCTGCCAGGTGCGGCTGCGGCGCAGGCCACGACGGCGCCGCCGTCCGGCTGCTCCTTCAACGTAGAGCGGCTATGGCCGGCAAGACGCTGAAGACGGAGGCGATCGTCCTGCGCAGCATCCGCTACGGCGAGGCCGATCGGATCCTCCACCTCTACACCGCCAGGCGGGGCCGGGTGGGGGCGATCGCCAAGGGGGCGCGCAAGCCCCGCTCGCGCTTCGGCGGCCGGCTCGAGCCCTTCTTCCGGCTCGACCTGCTGCTGCACGAAGGGCGGGGGGAGCTGCTGACGGTGACCCAGGCCGGCACGGTCGACGGCTACCCGCGCCTGCGCTCCTCCGGCCCGGCCCTCGGCGCCGGCGCCCGCGCCTGCGACGCGGTGCTGCGCCTGCTCGACTCGGCCGAGCCCAACCCGCCCGCCTACAACCTGCTCTGCCGCTACCTGGCGCTGCTCGACGAGCCGGGCGACGGCGCCGCTGTGTCGCTGCAGACTGCGCTCTCCTTCCGCTTGAAGCTGGCGCTCGTCGCCGGCTTCTCACCCGAGCTCGCCGCCTGTGCGCGCTGCGGCGAAGCCGACCACCTGGTCGGCTTCTCGGGCGCCGCCGGCGGCGTCGTCTGCGCCGCCTGCGAGGCCGGTTCCTTCCCGCTCTCCGAGGCGGCGCACGGCTTCATGGTCGAGGCGATCGCCAGGCCGCTGGCCGAGGCACCGGTCGCCGGAGAGCGCGAGATGCGCCAGGCCGAGCGGGCGATCGGCGAGACGTTGGAGCATCACGCGCACGTGCAACTGAGAGCGGCCGCGTAGGAACCTATCCCGGCAGGGGTTCCACTTAAGTCATACGCCCAGGAGAAGCCTATGATCGGTTCGTGGAGGCCACGGCGACTTTCGAGGACAGGATCCGAGCCTGGGAGGCCGAGTTCCTCTCCGAGTTGGCTGCTCCCTCCTACCCGGCGCGGCGCCGGGTCGAGGAGGCCGACAGCCCGCTGCGAACTCCGTTCCAGCGCGACCGCGATCGGATCGTCCACTCGAAGGCGTTCCGCCGCCTCAAGCACAAGACGCAGGTCTTCGTCGCCCCCGAAGGCGACCACTACCGCACCCGGCTCACCCACACGCTCGAGGCCTGCGGGATCGCTCGCACGGTTGCCCGGGCGCTGGCGCTGAACGAGGACCTGACCGAGGCGATCGGGCTCGGCCACGACCTCGGCCACCCGCCCTTCGGCCACACCGGCGAGGAGGCGCTCGACGCGGCGCTGCGCGAGCGCTGCGGCAGCGGCTTCAAGCACAACGTCCACTCGCTGCGGGTGGTCGACGCGCTGGAGCGCGACGGCCAGGGCCTCAACCTGACCGAGCAGGTCCGCGACGGCATCCTCAACCACACCGGCGGAGACCGGCCGGCGACGCTGGAGGGGCGGATCGTCAAGCTGGTCGACCGCGTCGCCTACATCAACCACGACATCGACGACGCGCTGCGGGCCGGCATCCTGCGGCCAGAGGACCTGCCGGCGGCGGAGATCGAGCTGCTCGGGCCGAGCGGCTCGGCCCGGATCGACACCCTGGCCCGCGACATCGTCGAGCGCTCGCGCGAGGCCGGCGACATCGTCCAGAGCGAGCAGGTCGGCGGGGCGATGCTGCGGCTGCGCAAGTTCATGTTCGACCGCGTCTACCTGGGCGAGGCGGCGCGACGCGAGCACACGCGGGCGCAGCGCGCCCTGCGCGGCCTCTTCGACCACTACATGGAGCATCCTGGCGAGGTGCCGGAGAGCGAGCCGGGGGCGAGCGAGTGCCAGCGGGTCGCCGACTACCTGGCGGGGATGACCGACCGCTACTGCATCGCCCGCTTCGCCGAGCTGACCGTCCCCGAGGCGACCAAGTTCTGATGGCGCTGATCTCCGAGCAGAGCCTGGAGGGCGTCAAGCAGGCGGTCGACATCGTCGAGGTGATCTCGGCCCACACCGACCTGCGCCGCCAGGGCGCCCGCTGGGTCGGCCTCTGCCCGTTCCACGAGGAGCGCACGCCGTCGTTCTCGGTCGACGCGCAGGAGAAGCTCTACCACTGCTTCGGCTGCGGGGTCGGCGGCGACGCGATCAAGTTCGTCGAGGAGAAGGAGGGGCTGGGCTTCGCCGAGGCGGTCGAGCTGCTCGCCGACCGCTACGGGGTGGAGCTGCAGCGCGAGCGCGAGGACCCGCAGGCGGAGGCCCGGCGTCGGCAGCGGCGGCGGCTGGGGGATCTACTCGACCGTGTCGCGACCTTCTACGCCACCTACCTCTGGGACTCGCCGGAGGCGAGCGGGGCGCGCGAGTACCTGGCCGGGCGCGGCCTGGAGGAGGAGACGCTGCGCGCCTTCGGCGTCGGCTACGCGCCCAGCGCCTGGGACACGGTGCTGCTGCGCGGCCAGCGGGCCGGGTTCGAGGTGGACGAGCTGCACTCGGTGGGGCTGGCGCAGAAGGGGCGCAGCGGTGGCGAGTACGACCGCTTCCGCTCGCGGATCATGTTCCCGATCCGCGACCGCCGCGGCCGCGTCCAGGGCTTCGGCGGGCGGGCGATGCGCTCCGACCAGGGGGCCAAGTACGTCAACACCGCGGAGACCGACTTCTTCCACAAGAGCCGCATGCTGTATGGGATCGACCTCGCCAAGGAGGCGATCGCGAAGAGCGGCCGCGCGGTCGTGGTCGAGGGCTACACCGACGTCTTGGCGCTGCGCCAGGCGGGGGTCGGCGAGGCGGTCGGGGTGATGGGAACGGCGATCACCGAGGAGCAGGTGGCGGCGCTCTCGGGGATGGTCGACGAGGTGATCCTGGCGCTCGACGCCGATGCGGCCGGGCAGGAGGCGATGCTGCGGGCACAGCGGGTGGCGGCGGGGCGCAAGGTGCGACTGCGGGCGGCGGCGATGCCGGCCGGCGAGGACCCGGCGGAGATGGTCGTCGCCGAGGGGGGCGGGGAGCGCTTCCGGGCGCTGCTCGAGGGGGCGGTCGACCTGCCGGCCTTCCAGGTCGGCCTGGTGCTGGACCGGGCCGACGTCGGCTCGCCCGCCGAGCGCGACCGGGCGCTGGGCGAGGTGGCGCCGATTCTGGCCGGGATGGGGGAGGGCCAGGTGGCGAGCCGCGAAGAGCTCGAACGGCGGATCGCGGAGAAGCTCGAATTCGATCCGCCGACCGTGCGCAGCCGGGTCGTCGCCGCGCAGCCGACCAGCGGGGGTGGGGGGGCGG
>JBBDTK010000009.1:0-12461 GCA_040904405.1 Solirubrobacterales bacterium
CCGAGGTGCAGGGCGTCGAGCTGGAGGGGATCGAGGGGGCCGAGCCGACGCCCGAGGCGCTGGCGGCGATCGCCGCCGCCGAGGCGATCGTGATCGGGCCCTCGAACCCGGTGATCAGCATCGGGCCGATCCTCGCCCTGCCCGGCATGCGCGAGGCGATCGCCGCCTCCGGGGCGCCCGTCCTCGCCGTCAGCCCCTTCGTCGCCGGCAAGGTCGTCAAGGGCCCGACCGATCGCTTCCTGGCCGCGCTCGGCCGGCCCGCGACCGCCGCCGGGGTCGCCTCGCTCTACGCCGGCCTGATCGACGCGATCGTGGTCGACGAGGACGACCCGGGCCCGCCGCCGCAGGGCGTCGCGACCCTGGCGGCGCCGACCCTGATGGACAGCGGCGCCGCCCGCGCCCGCCTGGCCCGGATCGTGCTCGACTACGCGGCCGAGCTGAGCGCATCGCGGAGCGGGTGACCGGCGCGGGCCCCGCCAGGCCTCTAGGTTTTGGGCACGCAATGAAGGCGATCGCGGTCCTGCCGGTCAAGCGCTTCGCGTCCGCCAAGCGGCGCCTCGCCGCGGGCATCGACGAGGAACGGCGCGAGGCGCTGGTCGAAGCGATGCTGGGGGACGTGCGGGCGGCGATCGGCGAGGCGCGCTCGAGCGAGCGCACGATCGTCGTCAGCGCCGAGCCGCGGGCGGCGGCGCTGGCGCGCCCGGCCGGCGCCGAGGTCCTCGCCGACCCCGCCGGGCACGTGGGCCAGCCCGAGGCCGGCGAGGCCGGCGGCGCGGCCGGAATGCCCTCCGATGTGGCGCTTCCCGCCGGAACGCCTCCTGATCGAATGAACCTGAGCAACGGTCACCGCGCCGCCGCCCGAGCCGGGATCGCGGTCGCGATGGGCGCCGGCGCCGAGTGCGTCGTCCTCCTCCCCGGCGACTGCCCGCTGCTCGAGCCGCGCGAGCTCGACCGGCTGCTGACCGGGGTCCCGTCGAGCTACGTGGCGATCGTCCCCGACCGCCACGGGAGCGGGACCAACGCCCTGGTCCTCGCCCCGCCGGAGGCGATCGCGCCGGCCTTCGGCGAGGGCAGCTGCGCTCGCCACGTCGCCGCCGCGCGGGCGGCGGGCATCCCCTTCGCGGTCGAGCAGCTGCCGTCCCTCGCACTCGACCTCGACACCCCGGCCGACATCGTCGCCCTGACCACGCGAGTCGCGACCGGTCGCGGCGGCAGCCCCGGTCGCGGTCGCCGCACCGCGAAGGCGCTCGGCATATGAGCTCCGCCCACCCGCTTCCGGTGTGCTTTTTGTGTCCGTGAGACACATAAAGCGCACCGGAACGGGCAGGCTCGAGGTTTTCGCGGTCGAGGGCCTGCCCGAGTTCGCCACCGGGATGCGGGTCGGTGAGCAGATCGCCGCCCGGGCCGAACTGCGCGACGGCGACGTCGTCGTCGTCTCGCAGAAGGTCGTCTCCAAGGCGGAGGGCCGGGTTCGGGCTCTCTCCTCGGTGACGCCCGGCGCCGAGGCGCGGCGACTCGCCGCGGAGCTCGGCAAGGACCCGGCGCTGGTCGAGCTGATCCTCGCGGAGAGCCGCGAGGTCCTGCGCGCCGAGCGCGGCGTGCTGATCGTCGAGACCCGGCACGGCTTGGTCTGCGCCAACGCCGGCATCGACAGCTCCAACCTGCCGGCCGCCGGAACCGTCTCGCTGCTGCCCGAGGACCCCGACGCCTCGGCACGCCAGATCCGCGCCGAGATCCGAACCACCAACTCCGATCCGGCCGCCGGCGCAGACCCTGGCTCCAGCGTTGATGTCCGTACCCGGGTGGGCGCCGATTCCAGTGCCCAGGGCCCTCCCCCCGCCGTGATCGTCGCCGACAGCTTCGGCCGTGCCTGGCGGCTCGGCCAGGTGGAGGTGGCGATCGGCTGCGCCGGGATCGCGCCGCTCGAGGACTGGCGCGGCCGCCTCGACGCCGAGGGCCGCAAGCTCGAGGCGACCCTGATCGCCGTCGCCGACCAGGCAGCCGCCGCAGCCGACCTCGTCCGCGACAAGACCAGCCGCGTCCCGGCAGCGATAGTCCGCGGCCTGCAGCGGCACGTCACCGAGGAGGACGGCCCCGGCGCCCAGGCCATACGCCGCCTCCCCAACGAAGATCTATTCCGCTAGATGGTTGATTCCACGACCGCGGGCGACCGGGGGCGTGCGTGGCCCAGCAGATCAAGGACGCAGGGTGCAGCCTTTGCTGGTTGCAAAGGCAAACCCGAGGACGCAGAGATGCGCAGTGCCACGCGCGTCATCCGGGCGTGCGGGGTCGTGGAATCAACCATCTGGGCCCTATCCCGATAGGGCCACAGGCCCAACTCGATACCGCTCGACGATCTCGTACAGCGTCGTCCGCTGGGCCGGCTCGCGGCCGGCGGCGCGGGCCGCCTCGATCAGCTGCTCGGGCTCGAGCCGGACGCCGTGCTGGGAGCCGGCCATGCGCGAGATGTTCTCCTCCATCAGCGTCCCGCCGAGGTCGTTGACCCCCCAGCGCAGCGCCTCGGTCGCCGCCTCCAGTCCCATCTTCACCCAGCTCGCCTGCAGGTTGGGGATCGTCCGCCCCAGCGCCAGCCGGAAGGCCGCGGTGTGCTTGAGGTTCTCCTCGATCCCGATCTCCTCGATCCCGTGGGTGCGGCCGAGCATCGTGTTGAAGGGGATGAAGCTGAGCGGCACGAACTCGGTGATGCCGCCGCTCCGCTCCTGCAGCGCCCGCACCACACGCATGTGGCGGGCCAGCTCGCGCGGCTCCTCGATGTGGCCGAACATCACGGTCGAGGTCGAGCGCAGCCCCGCCCGGTGACAGGCCTCGACGATCTCGACCCAGCGGTCGGCCGGCAGCTTGTTCGGCGAGATCCGCTGGCGCACGCCGTCGTCGAGCACCTCGGCCGCCGTGCCCGGGGTCGAGCCCAGGCCGCACTCGATCAGGTACTCGAAGACCTCGCCGGGGGACTTGCCCGAGCGCTCGCACATGAAGTGGACCTCCATCGGCGAGTAGGCGTGCAGGTGCAGCTCGGGCGCCTCCCGCTTGGCCAGCCGCAGCCACCTGCCGTACTCCTCCAGGGTCAGGTCGGGGTGGATGCCGCCCTGCATGCAGATCTCGGTGGCGCCGAACTCGACCGCCTCGGCGATCCGCGCCGCGAACTCCTCCTCGCCGATCTCGTAGGCGTCGGGCGAGCGCCGGCCCTGTCCGAAGCCGCAGAAGGCGCAGCCGACGGTGCAGATGTTGGTGAAGTTGATGTTGCGGTTGACCACGAAGGTCACCGTCTCGCCGGCCAGCTCCGCCCGCAGCTCGTCGGCCGCGACCCGCATCTCCTCGACCGCCCCGGGCCGCGTCTCGGCGAACAGCGCGGTCAGCTCGTCCTCGCTCAGCTCGGCCCCCTCGCGCCCCCTCGCGACCGCCCGCCCGGCCAGATCCGGGCCGAGCGACTCGACCCGCCGCCGCCCCGACCCGCGCCGCGGGATGAAGCTCCAGTACTTCAGCTTGACCACGTCCAGCACCCCCTGCTCCATCCACTCCGCGTCCATGTACTGCGGATAGACGCAGAGCCGCTCGGTCAGCGCATACCCCCGCGGGGCCAACTCCTTGCGCACCTGATGAGGGCTCGGAAACGGCTCCTCAGGCGAGATGTGATCCCCGTTCGCCGACAGCCCTCCCAGGTCCGTCGCCCCAGCTTCGACCAGCTCAGGCCAGAACTCCGACAAATTGGGCGGCACCTGAATTCCCACATCCGGCATCAGCCGCCTGCACTCCCCAATCAACCGCTTGATGTCGTCGACCGACACCCGGCTCGCCCACTCGGGCATCGGCTCCTGCGCGGACCGGTCGTCCCGGTGAAGGGCCGGCGGGGTCTCCTCCGATGGAGACTGGGGGAGCGACTGCGCTTCCGCCCTTGCGCTCCTGTGGGGCGGACGGTCTCCAGCGGGGGAGACCCCGCCGGCCCCCCACCTCTCAAGAGCAGCCAGCTCCGCGATATCCGCAACCTCGGCCCCGTAGTAGCGGGGATGAGGGACGAAGTTCTGCAGGATCACCTCCTGGACGTGCCCGTAGCACTCGTGCAGCCGGGCGATCGCTTCGAGCGACTCGACCTGCTCCCGCTCGCTCTCCCCGATCCCGACCAGGATCCCGGTCGTGAACGGGATCTTCAGCTCGCCGGCGGCCTCGATCGTCGCCAGCCGCCTCGCCGGGTGCTTGGTCGGCGACCCGGCGTGGACGGTGTCCATCAAGCGCTCGGAGATCGACTCCAGCATCAGGCCCTGCGAGGCGGTCACCTCGCGCAGCCGGGCCAGGTCGTCGCGGCCGAGCACGCCGATGTTGGTGTGCGGCAGGATGCCCCGCTCGAGCGCCCGCTCGCAGGCCCAGACGACGTAGGAGGTGAAGTCCTCGTGGCCCCACTCGGCCAGCCGCGCGGCGACCTCGGGGTTGACCTCGGGCCGCTCGCCGGTCAGCACCAGCAGCTCCTTGGCGTTGCGCCGCTGCGCCTCCCCGAGCCGCCTCTCCACCTCCTGCGGAGGGTGGATGTGGGCGCGGTGGGTGGCGAAGGCGCAGTACTTGCAGTAGCACTGGCAGGTGCGCGAGAGGGAGAGCGTGTAGTTCCGCGAGAAGCTGACCCGGCGCACGGCACTCACGCTACAGAAAGGCCCCGAAACACCGCCGGCCCCAGGACGGGGCCGGCGGGCACTGCGTGCGAAGGGGGCTCAGGCGGCCGGGCCGGGCTTTGCAGCCGGGGCGGGCCCCGGAGCCGGCTTCCTCACTGGCTCGGCGGGCTCGGTCGGCGACGGGCCACCCTTCTCGAGCACGAACTTGAAGACCGCGGCGGCGAGCAGCGCGCCGACGATCGGGCCGAGCAGGTAGGGCCAGATGCCGCCCCACTCGTTGCCGACCAGCGCCGGGCCGAACCAGCGGGCCGGGTTGAAGGAGCCGCCGGTCAGCGGCCCGCCAACCATGACGATGAAGCCAAGCGTGGTGCCGATCGCCAGCGGCGCCCACTCCTTGAAGCTCTTCGCCGAGTAGACCGCGGCGAGGATCACGAGGACCAGGCAGAAGCTGCCGATCGCCTCGACGATCATCCCCTGGAAGTTGCCGCCGAGCAGGCCGCTGACCTGGGCGGCGGCGCCGTCGGTCGCCCTCCCCTCGTCGATCAGTAGACCGATATTAAGGCTGCCGATTTGGCCAGTGGCCAGCAGCGCGCCGAGCACGCCACCGGAGAGCTGCGCCAGCATGTAGATCGCGGCGTCGACCGGGGCGATCCGCTTGATCGCGGCCGCCGCCAGCGTCACCGCCGGGTTGAAGTGCCCGCCGCTGACCACGCCGAACATCACGATCAGCCCGAACAGCAGGAAGGCGTGAACGAGCCCGATGACGGCGAAGTCGGTGCCGAACTGGGCCTGGTTGCCAGTCGACAGGTAAAGCACGACCACGCTGACGATGAAGAACACCAGCAAGAAGGTGCCGATCAACTCGGCGATGTATGCCGCAAGTCCTCGTTCCTGCACTGGGTAACGCCTCCTCTAGTCCTGTATCCCGGGAAATCTTTGCGGCGTGAGTCTATCCAGATCGGGATTTGAATAGGTTTCCCTGTCGAATGAGACGAGCTGCCGCGCTGCTGGCGGCCGTCCTGCTGCTCGCCGGCGCCGCCGGGCGCGGTTCCCGCTCAACCGCTGAGCAGGCGCTCGACCAGGGCCGGCAGCTCGCGGGCCATGCGCGAGCGAGGGACGACCATCTCGATGCCCGCGGCGTCAGCGGCCCGCTTGGTCTCGACCTCCACGTGCGAGTAGTAGCCGAGCACCGGAACGCCGGCACCCCGCAGCGCTGCCGGGTCGACCGCGTCGAGGTCGGCGACGATCAGCTCCGCCTCGTCAAACGAGGCCTCCGCCAGGGAGCGCGCCAGGATCACGTGGTGCCCGGCCGAGGTCAGCGCCGTGTCCACCCGGCTGGCCACCATCAGGTCCTCGGCGATGCTGACGACGCGGGCCATCGGCTCTCCGTCCCGTCGCCGCTACAGCGAGCGGCGCTGCCGGAACTCCTCGCGCACGCTCTCCGGCCGGCCCCACATCTGCACGACCTCGGAGCGCCCCTCGCGGACCTCCCGCACCTGCATCTCGCCGGCGATCGCTTCCCCGTCGAGCTTCGCCAGCACCCCGCGAACCGTCTCCGCCGCGGCCGCGTGGCCGAAGCTGTGCGCGACCAGCAGCCGCCAGTCCCAGTCGGCCCGCGAGTAGGTCTGCGCGTTGACCTGGCTCAGCGCCACCGCGGCGTCGACATAGCGGCTCTCGTCGGCGATCCGCAGGTCGACCTCGAGGTCGGTCCACTCGGGCGGCAGCGAGTCGAGAACCTGCTGGAAGTCGGCAGCCAGACCCATCAACGCAGCGTACCTCGGCCGGGAGGCCGGGCCGCCCCCCCCGGCCCTCTACTCCTCAGGCGGAGACAGGTCCGGCCCCGGGATCGGCGTCCCATGCGGGTCGTGGCTAGGCTCGCCCAGCTTCGCCGCCATCAGCAGCTCGAGGTCCTCGGAGATGTAGTGCTCGAGCACCTCCGCCTCCTCGTGGACCCGGTCGTCGGGCATCCCCAGCGCCTCGGAGAGGTAGGCCTCGATCAGCCGGTGGTGGCGGATCACCTCCAGCGCCACCTTCTCCCCGGCCGCGGTCAGGGTGACCCCCTTGTAGGGGACGTGCTCGACCAGGCCCATCTCGTCGAGCCGTTTCAGCATCGCGGTCGCGGTCGCCGGGGTGACGCCGAGCCGCTGCGCCACCTCGCCGTTCAGCACCCGCCCCTCGCGCTGCCGCGAGAGCGCGTAGATCGCCTTCGCGTAGTCCTCGATCGCCTCGGTGTTCGGCGCCCGCCGCGGGCGCGGGCTGCTGCCGGCCGCGGGCATCAGACCGAGATCAGCAGGCCGGTTGCGTAGAGCGCCGCGATGCCGGCGATCATGCCGGCGACCGAGACCGGGTGCAGGTAGCGACCCGCCCGGTCGCGCATCGCGGGGGCGATCTGGACGATCACCCGGGCGATCGCGCCGACGCCGACGCCGAACAGCAGCGCCGCCAGGCTGGGGTCGAACGCGGCGGCGCCGATCCAGGCGCCGAGCACCGCCGGCGCGCCGGCGATCAGCCCCAGTGTCACCAGGCGGCCGAGGCCGGGCCGCGCCGCGCCGGCTCCCTCGCCACCGCGCAGCGGCGCGACGATCGCCAGCCCCTCGGTGGTGTTGTGGATCGCGAAGCCGACGACGAGGAAGGCGCCGAGCGCAAGCGCCCCGGTGGCGTAGGCGGAGCCGATCGCCAGCCCCTCGCCGAGGTTGTGCAGGCCGATCCCGATCGCCACCAGCAGCGCCAGGTAGAGGCCGCCGGAAACGCCGGCGGAGCGCTCGCTCCGCCCCGAGAGGTGGGCGTCGACCGCGGCCAGCACCAGATAGGCGGCGAGCGCCCCCGCGAAGACCAGGCCGGTGGCGCCGAAGGCCGACGGCGCCGCGGCGGCGATCTCCAGGCCCTCCAGCCCCGCATCGATGCCGAGGAAGGCGAGCAGGCCGACGGTGAAGGCGAGCAGGCCCACGATCCAGCCCGAGCCGACCCGCCGCACGAACGGCAGCCAGAGCATTCCCATACCGACCGGGATGACGCCGACGTAGATCCCCAGCAGCGCCATCAGCCCGTAGAAGTCGAGGTCGGCGCTGGGGGTCTCGGCGGCGACGTCGATCGCCGCGTCGATCGTGCCCCCGGTCGCGGTGAGGACGAAGATCTCATACGCCTCGCCTTCTACCCACGGGTAGGAGATCCGCAGCGTGGTCGAGCCGAGCCGGCCGATCTCGCGCTCGCCGCCGAAGGGCGCGTAGGCGTCGTTGACGGCGACCTGCGCGACCTCGACCGGGTCGGGGCCGTCGTTGCGCAGGGTCAGCTCGATCTCGCCCGGCCGCAGCACCGTACGCTCCACCGCGACCTCCTCCACCGGCGGCCCGCTGCGCTCCCCCAGCCCCGGACCGCCGAGCAGGGCGAAGCCGCCGATCGCCGCCGCGATCAGCGCCAGCGGGATCAACCCCAGCGCCCAGGCGGGCAGGCCGCTGCCCGCGCGCTCGGCTTGCGAGGCCGCCTCCATCAGGCCGGGCTCCCGCCGCCCCAGGGCAACGTGCAGTAGGCGGCCGGGGCAGCGGCAGCGGCCGGCCCCAGCAGCGACGGCTTGCCGACGCGGAAGAAGCCGGTCCAGCCGAGCTCGGCGAACTCGCTGACGTGGGCGTGGAACATGTAGTCGCCGTCGAAGGGGAGCTTCAGCTCCAGGATCGAGCGCTGCCCCTGGCCCAGGACGACCGTGTCGGTGAGCTCGCTCGGCTCCATCGACGTCCCGGTCGGGTAGTGCTGGAAGAAGTTTGCGTGGACGTGGAAGGAGTTGAGCGGGTCGTACTCGAGCACGTTGACCAGGTAGATGCGGACCAGCTCGTCGCGGGCGACCCGGATCGGCTCGTTGACGTAGTGGAAGCCGACCGTGTTGACCGCGTAGACCTCGTTGCCGAGGTCGAAGTTGGTGTCGAAGCCGTTCATCACCATCACCATCTCGTCGGCTTCGGGCCGGCCCCGCTTGGGATCGACGATGAAGGTGCCGTAGAGGCCGCGGGCGATGTGGGCGGCCAGTGGCGCCGTGTGGCAGTGGTAGAGATGCAGGCCGAAGGGCGCGGCGTCGAACTCGTAGGTGAAGGACTCGCCCGGCCCGATCTGGCCGCCACCCTGGCGCTCGCCGATCCCCGGCATGCCGTCCATCAGCGCCGGGTGGATGCCGTGGAAGTGGATCGTGTGCGGGTGCTGGGAGCCGTTGACGAAGCGGATCCGCAGCAGCTCGCCCTCGCGCGCCCGCAGAGTCGGGCCGGGAACGCGGCCGTTGTAGGTCCAGGCTTCGTAGGAGACGCCGGGCGCGACCTCGATCTCCTTGTCCATGGCGACGATCTCCCACTCGCGCAGCAGCCGGCCGCTGGCCAGGCGCCGGGTCTTGCCGTAGTCGAAGTCACGCAAGAGCTCGCTCGGATGGAAGCCGTTGGCGCGGTGATCGACCGAGCGCCCCGGGGCGAAGCTGGCGTGGGCGAAGCTCTCGTGGCCGGCGTGGCCCGCGGCAGCGCCACTCCCATTCGAGCCGGCGAGCGCCTGCTCGCCGGCCAGGCGCCCGCCGAGCAGGCTGTTCAAGCCGGCCGCAGCGGGGACCGCGGCGGCGGCGCCGAGCAGCGCGCGGCGGCTGACGCGGCGATCCTTCGACTTGGTGGGGAGCTCCTCGATGGCCGGGAGTTTGACACATCTAAAAGCGGATTGCGACTCATCTAAATCTGCCCGCCCCGAGACGCTCCTAAAATCGCTGTCGATGACGGACGCGAACGCGGTCGAGCTCGACGCCCAGTACCGGCAGCTGCGCGAGGAGTGCGGCCTGCTCGACCGCTCGCAGCGGGGCAAGCTCGTCGTCAGCGGCGCCGAGGCCGCCGAGTACCTGCAGGGGCAGCTGACCAACGACGTCGAGGCGCTCTCCCCCGGCGAGGGCCAGTACGCGGCGCTGCTCGACCGCAAGGGCCACATCCAGGCCGACATGCGGGTCCTCAGAGCTCCCGCCGTGCCTCTTCCCGGCATCGCGGTGGAAAGGAACGGCGGAAGCTCGGATTTGCAGGCCTACCTGATCGACACCGAGCCGGAGGCGCTGGCCGCCGCCCGGCGCCATCTCGAGATGTACAAGGTCGGCCGTGAGGCGGACGTCGCCGACGTCACCGCCGAGCTCGCGATCCTCTCCTTGATCGGGCCACGCTCCGTCGAGCTCGCCGGCACGGCGGCGCTGCCCGAGCACGGCTCCGCAGTGGCGAGCGTCGCCGGGGTCGAGTGCCTCGCGGTCGGCGCCGCCGACGGGATCGACCTGATCGCGACCCGCGAGGACGCCGGGCGGCTGCGCGAGGCGCTGCTCGGCGCCGGCGCGGTCGAGGTCGGCCCCGAGGCGGCCGAGCTGCTGCGGATCGAGGCCGGCAGGCCGCGCTTCGGCGCCGAGATGAGCGCCGAGACGATGCCCGCCGAGGCGGGGATCGTCGAGCGCGCCGTCGACTTCGAGAAGGGCTGCTACATCGGCCAGGAGCCGGTCGCCCGCCTCCATTACAAGGGCCGCCCCAACCGCCACCTGCGCGGCCTCGAGCTGAGCGCTCCGGCGGCCCCCGGCGCGGCGCTGCGCCTCGGCGAGAAGGAGGTCGGCAGGGTCGGCAGCGCCGCCGTCTCCCCCGCCCGCGGCCCGATCGGGCTGGCGATCGTGCGGCGCGAGGCGGAGCCCGGCGCCGAGCTCGCCGTCGGTGAAGATGGCGTTACGGCTCGCGTTGTCGACTTGCCGTTCGGCTAGATTCCGTCGCGATGGGGAGCAAACGGTGGAATCCACTCGCTGCCGGGGCGCGGATGTCGTCCAGGGGACGACAGGGGCGCCCCATGGCGGCGCCGGCGCTCGCGCTCGCCGCCGCCCTCGCGCTCGCCGCGGCCGGCGGCGACGCCGAGGAGCACGTCAACGACCCGCGCCCGCAGGCGCCGACGCGGGTCAGCGTCGCGATCAACGAGGACGCCGTCATCGTCGACCCGCCGCGGATCGCGGTCGGCCCCGAACCGGACCAGCGGATCCCGCAGAACCAGCACGCGGACCAGCCGCGGGTGCGCTCCGACGCGCCGCTCGACGTCGTCCTCGTCGCCGCCAACCTGACCGACCTCGACTCGCGACTGCAGGTGCGCGGCAACGGCCGCGACGCCAGCTCACGAGCGCTGGTCGCCAACGGCAACATCAGTCTCCAGACCGCCCTCCCCACCGGCGTCTACACCGTCAGCGCCGCCGGCATCCCCAGCGCCGAGCCGGCGCGCTTCGTCGTCGGCCCGTACCGCTCCTCGTCCGAGAACGACGTCCTGCTTCCGTAATAGAAACGACCCGCCGGAGCGGGTCGAGTCTGTTGAAGCGGGAACCACCCCGCGCGCGGCTGATAACCAAAAGGATTGTAGAGGATTGTTTTGTCGGAGGCAATGCCGCCCCCGCAGAGCTACTCGCCCGCCGCCTCGCGCCAGCGCTCGGCGATCTCGCCGGCGTCCTCCCGCGGAGGGCTGATCTGGCGCACCTCGCCGTCGGTGCTGGGCTTGCGCCGCGCGAACTCGAAGACGGCCGACATGTGGCGCCAGAGGTTGCCCCGGGTGCCCGTCATCCCGGCCAGCTTGTCGTAGCTTGTGAACGCGGTCTGCAGATGCTTGCCGTGCTGGTCCAGCTGGTCGACCATGTTCGCCATGTCCTCGGCAGCGTCGAGCAAAGTCGACGCGACCTTCTCCGTCTCCTCGCTGCGACGAGCGTCGTGGGCGACCTCGGCGACGAAGCCAAGTGCCAACCCCAGCTGCGAGGGGGTGACCACATAGACCCTGTGCCGCTGCGCGAACTTCTCGATCGAGAAGTTGGGCAGCACCCGCAGCGCCTCATACGCTCCCTCGACAGGGACATAGAGGAGGACGACGGCCAACCCCCTGTCAGCGATCTTCGCGTAGTCGCGCTTGGCCAGCTCCTCCGCGCGGGCTCGCAATTTGCGCCCGTAGGCAAGCAGCCGCTCGGGGTCATCTGCCTCGATCGCCTCGTCCACGCCGGCGAGGTCCTCGTCCAAGGCGAATTTCGCGTCGATGACCACGCTCGCCTCGCCGAGCCTGACCACGAAGTCCGGCCGCAGCCTGCCATCGTCGCCAGAAACCTGGCGCATGTAATCGCGTCCTCGCTCCAGACCGAGGCTCTCGAGCTGGTTCTCCACCGCAAGCTCACCGAAGGCCCCCCGGCTCTGGGGGTTGGCGATCCGCCGCATCCAACTCGTCATGCCACTCTCGACCCGCTGGGCCCCGGAGGCCGCGTTGGAGCTGTGGTCGAGGATCTCAGGCAGCTTTTCCCGCTTGATCTCCTCCAGGTCGCGGCGAAGGTCCCCGATGTGCTTGAACGTCTTCTCGCGCTTCTCCTCGTGATCGCCGAGCAGGCGGTCGCGCTCGGCCTCGATCTCCTCCAGCCGTGCCGAGGCCGCCGCCAGCTCCTGCTGCAGGCCGGGAAGCTCAATCAGCCTTGCGCGCGCCTCGTCCCGCTCCGCCGCGGCGCTGTCGCGCTCGGCGCGACTGCGGCCCAGCTCGGCCCCTAGCCGGGACGCACGCAGGGCGAGGATTCCCGCCAGGGCGGCGGTGGCGAACAGGGCAATTAACAACACAATCGTCATCACGATCCCTTCGTCATCGAATCAACGAAGGTAGCCCCACCCGCGGACGAACTCGGTGAGAGGGGGCGCGCGTTGCACGCCCCCAAGGTCGTCTGACCAAACAGGCCAGGGACATACCGAGCGCCGTGTGCTCTGCACACAAGCGAGGGAGGACGCGGGCATGCGCCGCGTCAGGCGGCCTTGGGGCTAGATGAGTGATGCGTATCCGGTTGGTTCCGTTTGCTCTCAGGCAGCCCGGCGG
>JBBDTK010000010.1:0-20339 GCA_040904405.1 Solirubrobacterales bacterium
GAGGGCAAGGGGGTGTTCGGCCGGGTGAGGCCGCTAACACCCCCTTGCCCTCCGACAGGACCCGCGGCCGGGAACCTAGGACCCGCGGGCCACAGGCGCTCAGGCACCGCGGTCCTGCAGCAGCGCGTCGGCGGCGGCCAGCTCGGAGATCTCCAGGCCCGGCATCGCCTCGCCGAGCCCGATCGAGGCCGCCGCGACCCGCTCGGGGTCGGCGAAATGAGTGGTCGCCTCGACGATCGCCCGCGCGCGCCGCTCGGGGTCGGCGCTCTTGAAGATGCCGGAGCCGACGAAGTTGCCCTCGGCGCCGAGCTGCATCATCAGCGCCGCGTCGGCGGGGGTCGCGATGCCCCCGGCGCAGAACAGCGGCACCGGCAGACGGCCCTGGTCAGCCACCTCGCGAACCACTTCGAGCGGCGCCCGGTGCTCCTTGGCGGCGCCGGCCAGCTCCTCGGCGCCGAGCTGGCCGAGCCGCTTGACCCCGGCGACGATCTCGCGCATGTGGCGCACCGCCTCGACCACGTTCCCGGTCCCCGCCTCGCCCTTGGAGCGGATCATCGCCGCGCCCTCGCCGATTCGCCGCAGCGCCTCGCCGAGGTTGGTCGCGCCGCAGACGAAGGGCACCTCGAAGGCGAGCTTGTCGATGTGGTTGGCCTCGTCGGCGGGGGTCAGGACCTCGGACTCGTCGACGTAGTCGACCTCGAGCGACTGCAGGACCTGGGCCTCGGCGATGTGGCCGATCCGCGCCTTCGCCATGACCGGGATCGTCACCGCCTCCTGGATCCCCTTGATCATCGCCGGGTCCGACATCCGGGCGACGCCGCCGTCGCGGCGGATGTCCGCCGGGACCCGCTCCAGCGCCATCACCGCGCAGGCGCCGGCCTGCTCGGCGATCCGCGCCTGCTCCGGCGTGACCACGTCCATGATCACCCCGCCCTTGAGCATCTCTGCTAGGCCGGTCTTGACCCGGAAGGTGGCACGCTCGCTCACGCGGCCAATATTACGGGGGCGGGCCCTACTTCAGTTTGTAGGCGCGGATGCGGTCTTTGTGCGCCGCTTCGTCGCGGGCGTAGAGACCGTGCGCCAGACCCTGCACGAGCGCCATCAGCGCCGTGTTGGAGCGGGCGAAGGAGGGGCTGTTGGAGGAGAAGTAGAGGGTCTGCTCGGCGTGCTCGCCGACCTCCGACATCGAGGCGTCGGAGATCGCCAGGGTGCGGGCGCGGCGGTGCAGGGCCAGCTTCATCGCCCGCAGCAGGAGCGGGTGGGCGCGGCCGCAGGAGAACACGATGACGAGGGTCTCCTCGTCGATCCGCCCGAGCCGCTGCAGCGACTCGCCGCCGGTGCTGGCGACGATCTCGGCGCGGATGTCGAGCAGGCTGAGGAGGTGGCGCAGGTAGCTGGCGAAGAAGGCCATCTGGTCGACGCCGACGATCACCACGCGCTGCGCCTCGGCGAGCGCGGCGACGGCGCCGTCGACCTGCTCGCGGGTCAGGTTGCGCGCGGTTTCCTCGAGGTTGGAGTAGTCGGCGCCGAGCGAGCCCTCGAGCTCGGAGTGATCGAAGGAGAAGAGCGCGTCGCCGCCGTTGCCGGCGCTGCTGCTGCCGGCAACCGTGGCGGTGCGGTACTCCTCGATCGCCGCCTGCTGAAGCTCGGGATAGCCCTCGAAGCCGAGGGCCTGGGAGAAGCGCACCACCGTCGAGGACGAGGTGCTCGCTCTCCGGGCCAGCTCCTCGGCGGTGAGGAAGGCCGCCTCGTCGAGATGGTCGACGATGTAGCGGGCGACGTCTTTCTGCGAGCGCGAGAACTCGTCGAAGCGCTCCTGGATGTACTCGGAGAGGCTTTTGAGCTGTGGGGACTTCGTCGCGGTCTTGGTCACGGGCGTCCATTTCGCCGGTTCGGCTGCTTTCCCTTCCGGATTCGCTCCGATCTGGTTGGATGGGAGGCGAGATGACCCTCGAGCAGGCGCTTCGGATCACCAATCGCAACATGGTCGCCTTCGACCTGGTGCTCGGATCGGCGGCGATCGCGGCGCCGGAGGCGACCCTGCGGGTGCTCGGCCACGACGAGCCCTCGCCCGACGCCGCCCACCTCTTCCGCCGCTGCGGCCCGATCTGGCTGACCTTCGCCGCCGCCCACGCGCTCGCCGCCGTCCGCGGCGAACAGCGCGACTGGTGGGCGCTGGCCTGGCTGCGCGGCACCGAGGTCGCCACCGACGCGCTCTGGTCGCACTCGCCGGCGGTCAGCCGTCCCGGCGCCAAGCTCGGCCTGCGGGTGGCCGGCGCCGCCAACCTGGCGATGGCCGCCGGCTTCGCCTGGCTCTCGAAACGATGAGCGAGGCCGCCGGGCAGCCCAGCAAGCGCTGGAGCCTGCGCGGCGCCGACGCGGAAGGCAACGAGGTCTGGCTGATCCGCAGCTTCGGCCAGAAGCTCTACCGCTGCCCGGGCTGCCACGGCGACATCCCGATCGGCAGCGAGCACACCGTGGTCCAGTACGTGCTCCGCCTCGGCGGCACCGAACACCACCACTGGCACCGCCAGTGCGCGGAGGAACTGCTGACCCCCGACCTGCGCGGGTTGAAGAAGGTGCCGGCGGGGCAGTCGGCGCGCTCGAAGCTGGAAGAGCGGGGGCGGCGGGGGCGATGAATCGAGGTTGAGGTCGCACTTACCCGCCTATATGGCGGGTAAGTGCGACCTCAACCGGATGGCCCCGCTGGCGAGAAGGTCGGCGGCGGTCCCGCAATACACTCGGCCCCGCCCCGATGACCGTCGCCTCGCTACTCGCCGACTTCTGGAGCGACCAGATCCTGGCCGAAGAAAAGCAGGGTTTGTTCCTGGTCCTCGCCGGCTTCATCCTCTCCTTCGCCTTCATCCGGATGAGCACGCGGCTGATGCGCAGCCCCAAGGTCCCCTGGTGGCCGGGCAGCGTGGTCAGCGACAGCGGCGTCCACCTCCACCACCTCGTCTTCGGGATCGTCACGATGATGGTCTCGGGAGCAGTCGGCTTCTCGGTCCTCGGCGACAGCCCCTACGCCGAGATCTGCGCCTTCCTCTTCGGCGTCGGCGCCGGCCTGACGATCGACGAGTTCGCCCTCTGGATCTACCTCGAGGACGTCTACTGGGCCGAGCAGGGCCGCGTCTCGATCGACGCCACCGTGATCGCCGCCGCGGCGATGGGGCTGATCCTGCTCGGCTTCAGCCCGCTCAGCTTCGAGACCGGCTCGCTCGGCCAGACCGCCGCCAGCGTGGCCGGCGCCCTGCTGATCTTCGGGCTGGTGGCGATCTGCTTCGCCAAGCAGCGCATCATGCACGGCACCGTCGGCTTCTTCGTCTTCCCGATCGCCCTCTACGGCGCGCTCCGCGTCGGCAAGCCGGGATCGCCCTGGGCGCGGCGCCGCTACGGGCAGCGACGCCCGGCCAAGCAGGCCAAGGCCGAGCGGCGCTTTCCGCACGATCGCCGCACCGAGCGCTTCAAGAACGCCTTCCGCGACCTCGTCGGCGGCAAGCCCAGCGAGGGGGTCGCCGCCGCCCGCGAGGAGGCCCTCGCCGCGACCCGCGAGGCGGCCGAGGAACTGCGCCACCAGGCCGAGCGGATCACCCACCCGGGCGAGCGGCGCGATTCCGACTGAGGCTCAGTTACTCAGGCGCAGACCCAGGCGCTGCCGCCCGAGTCGGCCCAGATTTCGGCGGCGATGCGGTCCTGTTCGGCCTTCGGGGCTTCGTGCGGGGCGCCCTGGCCGCCGTAGGCCTCCCAGGTCGAGGGGATGATCTGGTAGGCGCCGCCGGCGCCGCTGGAGGGGTTGAGGGCGCCGTAGTTGCCGCCCGACTCGCAGATCACGATGTAGGTCGGGATCGAGTAGGGGCCGCCGAGCCAGCGGCCGACGGTTTCCTCAGCCGCGGCCCGGCTCGCCGCTTCGGCCGCCTCGATCTCCTCGACCCACTGCTCGATCTTTGCTTTCAGCGTCGCCAGCGCGGCGCTGCGGGCGGCGCTCAGCGAGTCCAGCTCCGCCGCCGCCGCTTCCGCCGCCGCCCGCACGGCGCCGATTTCCTCGCGGGCCGCCGCCAGCCGCTCGTTGTGGGCGTCGACCCGGCGCTTCAGCTCGGCGACCAGCACGAGGTCGTGGCGGACCGCGTCGCGAACCTCCTCGACCCGGCCGGCCAGCTCGGCGTCGGAGCGCTCGATCTGCTCCAGGTATTCGGTGCGGACGATCAGCTCGTCGAGGTCGCCGGAGGCGAGCACGACGCTTGCCGCGCTCGGCGCGCCGCTCGTGTAGATCGCCACCAGCCGTCCGGCCAGCGCCCGGCGGGCGCGGCGCAGCCGTCGCCGCTCGGCCGCCAGCCGCGCTTCGGTCGCCGCCACCTCGGAGGCCAGCCCGGCGGCCCGCTCGCGACCTGCGGCCAGCAGGCGGCTGAGGCGGCGCTCCCTGGCGGCCGCGCTCGCGGCCTCGACTTCGGCCCCGCTGACCCGTTCCTGCAGCGCGCGGATCTCGGCGCCCAGCGAGGCCGCTTCCTCGCGGCCCCGGTCGACCTTGGCGCGCAGGCCGTCCTGCGCCTGCGCCACGGCACCCACCGCGAGCAGGATCGCGAGCAGCACGGTCGCCGCCATCCAGCGCACCGGGATCAGCCCTCGGGCACGTTGCGGCTCGCCAGGTAGGCGGCGATGCCGATCGCGACTGCGCCGAGCCCGAGCCCGATCCGGATCGGGCGCGCGTAGCGTCGGCGGATGAACTGCAGGCCGTACCTGACGACCGCCTTGCCGATGGCGCGATAGATCATCGCTCTCCCTCTTCCCCGCGGGCGCGGATTCTATGCGCCATCCGCGACTGCAGCGACCAGAGCTCGATGAAGCCCGGCGAGGCGCTCTGCGAGAAGAGCCCGCCCGACTCGGCGAACGAGGCGAGGTCGGCGTCGTAGACGGCGTTGGGCGAGGAGCGGGTGACGACGCGGGCGCTGCCCTTGTAGAGGCGCAGCCCGATCTCGCCCGTCACCTGGGCGTTTACGGCGTCCATGTAGGCGTCGAGGTCGGCCCGTAGCGGCTCCCACCAGAGGCCGGCGTAGACGAGGTAGGCCCACTTCTGGTCGAGCCCGGGCTTGAGCTGGTTCTGGTGGATCGTGCCGACCAGCTTCTCCAGCTCGCGGTGCGCCGTCAGCACGATCTCCGCCGCCGGGACCTCGTAGATGTCGCGCACCTTGAGCCCGACGATGCGGTCCTCGATCTGGTCGACGATGCCGACCCCGTGCCGGCAGCCGATCTCCCCCGCCCGTTCGAGCAGCTCGACC
Organism: Solirubrobacterales bacterium; assembly: GCA_040904405.1. Taxonomy (GTDB): domain Bacteria; phylum Actinomycetota; class Thermoleophilia; order Solirubrobacterales; family 70-9; genus VRUE01. Next base: position 5,274 of record JBBDTK010000010.1, read on the forward strand.
AGGCCGAGGCGCTCGCCGTCGAGGCCGACCGGGACGCCGCGCTCGAACTCGACCGTCACCGTCTCCGCCTCGTCGGGCGCTTCCTCCGGCCGGGTGACCAGCTGGAAGACGTCGTCCTCGGGCGCGTGCTCCAGATCCTCGATCCAGCGACCCTCGGAGGAGCGACCCCAGAGGTTGTCGTCGATCGAGTAGGGAGCGACCTCGGTGCCGCCCTTGACCGGGATGCCGTGCTCGCGGGCGTAGGCGATCTCCTCCTCGCGGCCCATCTGCCAGGAGCGCACCGGGGCGATCGTCCTCAGCTCCGGGGCGAGAGTCGCCACGGTGGCCTCGATCCGCACCTGGTCGTTGCCCTTGCCGGTGCAGCCGTGGGCGATCGTGTCGCAGCCGCTCGTCCGCGCCTGCTCGACCGCCAGCTCGGCGATCAGCGGCCGGCCGAGCGCCGTGAACAGCGGGTAGCCGCCCCCGTAAAGGGCGTTGGCCTTGATCGCCGGCAGGACGAAGTCCCGGGCGAAGCGCTCGCGGGCGTCGACGACGTGGCACTCCAGCGCGCCCAGCCGCTTCGCCTTGTCCTCGATCACGGCGTAGTCCTCACCGGGCTGGCCGAGGTTGACGGTGAGGCAGACGACCTCGGCCCCGTAGCTGTCCTGGATCCACTTCAGCATCACGCTGGTGTCGAGCCCGCCCGAGTAGAGCAGCAGGACGCGCCGGACCTCGGCGGGGTCCGCCTCGTAGCCCGCGGTGCGGACCTGCTCCGGCGCCTGCTCGGCCATCGCTAGGGGACGGGGACGCCGCCGGTGCCGCCTTCTTCTTCCGCTTCCCCTTCTTCTTCGGGCGGCGGCGGCGCGGTCGTCGTGGTGGTGGTGTCCTCGGTCGTCGTCGGCTCCGTCGTCTCGGTGGTCTCCGTCGTCGTCGGCTCCGTCTCGGTCGTCGGCAGCGTCGTGATCGCCGAGGGGGTCTCGGTGGGCTCGCCGTCGCCGCCGTCGGAGGCGATCACGAGGATCGCCACGACCAGGCCGGCGATCACCGCGACCAGGCCGGCGATCAGCAGGCGCACGTTGCCGTGCGGGCGACCACCCTCCGGCTCTCCGGGCTGGCGCATCTGGCGGGTCGGGTCGTCGTGCATCGTCTAGTCCTCCGGTCCGAGGATCGCGTCGAGGATCTCGCCGGCGTCCTCGATCTCGAAGCCGCTGCGCAGCCTCGCCTCGATCTCCTCCCGCCCAGCGCCGGAGACCGCCATCTGGGTCGCCAGCAGCCGCGCCCCGGCGGAGCCGGAGCGGCGCTGGCCGGGCCCCTCGGCGGCGTCGTCGCCCGTCTGCACCGGGCGCAGGTGGCTGCCGCGGCGCTCGCGCTCGCCCTCCAGCGGCGGGTCGAGCCGGTCGGCGAGCTCGCGCAGGCGTTCGGCGACGAGCCGGTCGGCGCGGGCGCCGGCCTCCTCGATCCGGGCCTGCGCCTGGGCCTCGGCGTCGTCGATCACGCTTGCCGCGGCGCGCTCGGCGGCGTCGACGATCGTCGCCAGGCGCTGCGCGGCGTCGGCGGCGGAAGCGGGCGGGCGCCGCTCCGGTGGCAGCTTCGCGGAGCTCATCTTGCCGCGTAGCTTAGTGACTATCCGGAAGCCCGCGTGTGCGGCTGGCGAGTGCCGGACCAAGCGGGGCAAGGACGCAGGGAGGCCGAATAGCAGCGCTATTTGGCCGACCGAGGACGCCGCACCGCGCAGTGTGTCCGGTGCCGCCAGACGTGCGCGGGGGTTTACGGATAGTCACTGAGGAGCGATTCGCCGATCAGGCCAGCGGCGCGCTCGATCTGGGCCGAATCGACCGTCAGCGGCGGCAGCAGGCGCAGGGTGCCGGGCGCGGGCGGGTTGACGATCAGGCCGCGGCCGAGCAGGTCGGCGGCGAGCTCGGCGGCGTCGAGCCCCGGCTCGAGCCCGACGCCCAGCATCAGGCCGCGCCCGCGCACCTCGGCGACGCCCTCCAGCCCCAGCAGCGCCTCGCTCAGCGCCGCCCCCTTCTCCCGAACTCCCCGCAGCAGCTCGGGGTCTTCGACCAGGTCGAGCACGGCCAGGGCCGCCGCCGAGGCGACCGCGCCGCCGGCGAAGGTCGAGCCGTGGTCGCCCGGCTCCAGCACCGCACCGGCCTCCGGCGTGGCCAGGCAGGCGCCCACCGGCAGGCCGCCGCCGAGCGCCTTGGCGCTGGTCAGGAGGTCCGGCCGCACCGCCGTCTGCTCGTAGGCCCAGAGCGAGCCGGTGCGGCCGATCCCGGTCTGGACCTCGTCGAGGATCAGCAGCGCGCCGACTTCGTCGCAGGCCTGGCGGGCGGCGAGCAGCGCCTCCTCGCTGACCGGGTAGACGCCGGACTCGCCCTGGATCGGCTCGATCAGGACCGCGGCGGTGCTCTCGTAGACGGCGTCGCGCAGGGCGCCGGCGTCGTTCAGCGGCACCGCGCGGAAGCCGGGCAGCATCGGGCCCAGGGCCTCGTTCTCGGCCAGATGCGGGGTCGCCGCCAGCGCCCCGTAGGTGCGGCCGTGGAAGTCGCGCTCGAAGCTGACGATCTCCGGCTGCTCGACCCCGCGGGCGTGGGCGTGCTTGCGGGCGATCTTGATCGCGCACTCGTTCGCCTCGGTCCCAGAGTTGGCGAGAAAGACGCGCCCACCGAGGCCCGAGCCCGAGAGCCGCTCGGCCAGCCGCACCATCGGCTCGCTGTAGAAGAGGTTGGAGACGTGCATCAGCTGCCCCGCCTGCTCGCGCACCGCGGCGACCACCGCCGGGTGGCAGTGGCCGAGCGAGCAGACCGAGATCCCGGCGAGGAAGTCGAGGTACTCGCGGCCCTCGGAGTCCCAGAGCAGCGCCCCCTCGCCGCGCACGAACTCGACCGGCGCCCGCCGGTAGGTCCGCATCAGGTAGCGCCGCTCGAGCGCCTGCAGGTCCTCCAGCTTCACGAGGTGACCATGGTGCCGATGCCGGCGTCCGTGAACAGCTCCAGCAGCAGGCTGTGCGGCTTGCGACCGTCGACGATGTGGGCCGACTGGGCGCCGCCGCGGATCGCCTCGGCGCAGGCGGCGAGCTTCGGCCGCATGCCTCCGTCGACCGCCTCCAGCCGCGACTCCACCTCGTCCACGGTGGTGCGGGAGATCAGCGAGCCCTCGTCGCCGGGGTCGCCGAGCCAGCCGACGACGTCGGTGAGGAAGACCGCCTTGTAGGCGCCCAGCGCGGCCGCCACCTTGCCCGCCGCCTCGTCGGCGTTGACGTTGTAGGGGCTGCCCTCGCGGTCGGAGGCCGAGGAGGCGATCACCGGGATGTAGTCGGCGGCGATGTGGTTGAGCACGTCGACGTCGACCCGCTCGATCGAGCCGACGAAGCCGACCTGCTCGGCGTTGGCGACGGGCGCGACCTCGAACAGCGACCCGTCGTGGCCGGAGAGGCCGACGGCGGGCTGGCCGTGGCGGTTGAGCCGCTGCACGATGTCGGTGTTGAGCTTGCCGAGCAGGACCATGCGGGCGACCTCGACCGTCTCCGCGTCGGAGACCCGCAGCCCCTCGTGGAAGCGCACCTCGAGCCCGAGCCGCTCCATGTAGCGGGTGATCTCCGGCCCGCCGCCGTGGACGATGACCGGGTTGAGGCCGACGTACTTGAGCAGGACGACGTCGGTCGCGAAGGCCTCGCGCAGGCCCTCCTCCCGCATCGCCGAGCCGCCGTACTTGATCACCACGGTGCGCCCGTGGAACTCCCTGATGTAGGGAAGCGCCTCAAGCAGCGTGTCGACGTTGGTGCTCATCTCGCTCCCCTTAGGTGGTGTAGTCCGCGTTGATCCGAACGTACTCGTAGCCCAGGTCGGAGAAGTAGACGTGGGCGGCGCCCTCGCCGCGGTCGAGGCGGAGCCCGATCTCGGCCTCCTCGACCTCCTCGCCGAGCTCGTCGGCGTCGATCGAGCCGGCGCCGATCTCCTCCAGGTCCTCGCCGGCAAGCGCCATCCCGGCCGCCTGCGCGATCCGGCCCCAGTTCGGGTCGCGGCCGAAGAGCGCGGTCTTGACCAGCGGCGAGTTGGCGATCGCGCGGGCGACGCGCTCGGCCTCGGCGGCGGAGGCGGCGCCCTCGACCGCGACCCGGCCGACCCGCGCGGCGCCCTCGCCGTCGCGGACGATCTCGATCGCCAGCTGCAGCAGCACGGCGTCGAGCAGGCCCGGCGGCAGCGGCCGCCCGGCGGCGCCGCTGGCCTGCAGCAGGACGGTGTCGTTGGTGCTCATCTGGCCGTCGACGGTGATCCGCTCGAAGGAGGCGGCGGCGGCGGCGCGCAGGGCGGCGTCGGCCTCCTCGACCAGCGCGTCGGTCTGGACGAAGCAGAGCATCGTGGCGAAGCCCGGCTCGATCATCCCCGCCCCCTTCGCCTGCGCCGAGAGGGTGACGCCGCCGGCGCGCAGGGCGCAGCTCTTCGGCCAGCGGTCGGTGGTCAGGATCGCGTCGGAGAAGGCGCCGCCGCCGCCCGCCGCCAGCGTGCCGGCGGCCGCGCCGATCCCCTCCAGCACGGCGTCGATCGGCAACGGCACACCGATCACCCCGGTCTCGGCGACGGCGACCGCCTGCGCGGGCAGCCCGAGCGCGGCGCCGGCCTGCTCGCACATCGCCCAGGCGTCGGCCAGCCCCTGCTCGCCGGTCTCGGCGTTGGCGTTGCCGGCGTTGACCACCGCGGCCCGCACCGCGCCGCGGTCGACCCGTTCGCGGCAGACCCTGATCGGGGCGGCGGCGGATGCGTTGCGGGTCAGCAGCAGCGAGGAGCGCACCTCGGGCGCGTCGCAGACGAGCAGGCCGACGTCGGTCTTGCCGCCGCCCTTGAGCCCGCAGTGGGCGGCGCCGGCGCGGAAGCCCGGCGCCAGCGTCGCCGGGTCGAGCTGCTCGACTCCGGCCGGGGCGTCCACCCAGCGCGAGCTGAAAAAGGACGTACGCCGACGGCTGCTCCGCTTCGCGTCCGCTGCCGTCGGGTCGGGGGTCGTCATCTCAGTCCCTCCGTCTCGGCAAGTCCCAGCATCAGGTTGAGGCACTGCACCGCCTGACCGGACGCGCCCTTCCAGAGGTTGTCGAGCGCCGAGAAGGCGAGCAGGCGGCCCCGCTCCTCGACCGTGACGTAGACGTGGCACTCGTTGCCGTCGCGGACGTCGCGCAGGCCCGGCGGCCGGTCGACCGCGTGGACGAAGGGCTCGCCGGCGTAGCGCTCGGCGTAGAGCGCCTGCGCGTCCTCCCTGGCGATCGGCTCGCTCAGCTGCACGTAGCAGCTGGTCAGCTCGCCCTGGTCGAGCGGCAGCAGGTGGGGGACGAAGGTGACCGCCACCTCGCTGCCGAGCGCCGCCAGCTCCTGCTCGATCTCGGGCCGGTGGCGGTGGCCCTCGGTCTTGTAGGGGAAGGCGTTCTCGTCCATGTTCGCGTAGTGCATCGCGTCGCCGCCGCCGCGGCCGGCGCCGGAGACGCCCTGCTTGGCGTCGATCACGACGTCGGCCAGCAGGCCCCGCTCGGCCAGGGGGGCAAGCGCCAGCACGCTCGCGGTCGGGTAGCAGCCGGGCACCGCGACGAGCTTCGCCTCGCGCAGCTGTTCCCGGTAGAGCTCGGCCAGCCCGTAGACGGCGGCGCCGAACAGCTCGGGAGCGCCGTGCTCGCCGTACCAGCGCTCGTAGGTGGAAGCGTCGCGCAGGCGGAAGTCGGCGGAGAGATCGGCGACAAGGGCCCCCTGCTCGCGCAGCGCGGCTACGGTCGGCGCCGAGGCCCCGTGCGGGTAGGCGACGATCGCCGCGTCGACGTCCGGCAGCGAGTCGAGGTCGAGCTCGCTCAGCTCCAGCGGCACCCGGTAGCGCGGGTAGAGGCGGTCGAGCCGGGTGCCGGCGTCGCTGCGCGAGGTCACGCCAACCAGCTCCAGCCGCGGGTGGCGCCAGACGATCTGGGCGGCGAGCGCGCCGGTGAAGCCGGAGGCGCCGGCGACCAGCACCCGCGCGGCGGGCTCGCCGTCGAGCGGTTGGGTGGCGACGTCACTCACGGAGCGACCCTCCGATCCCGTCCAGCGCGGCGGCGATCGCCTCGCGCCGCGCCGCCACCTCCTCGTCGGTGAGGGTGCGGTCGGCGGCCCGGAACTCCAGCCGCAGCGCCAGGCTCTTGCGTCCCTCGCCGAGCTGCTCGCCCTCGAACAGGTCGAAGACCTGAGCCGAGCGCAGCAGCTCGCCGCCGCCGCCGAGGACCGCGGCGCGCACCCGCGCGGCGGAGACCTCGTCGGGGACGACCACGGCCAGGTCCTGCCTGACCGCCGGGAAGGTGGTCACGTCCTCGAAGGTCTCCTCGCCAGCGTTAACCATCAGTCCGAGGGTTGCAAGGTTGACCTCGAAACCGACAGCGCCGTCGATATCCCACGCCCGCTCCACCAGTGGATGCAGCTCGCCGACCCAGCCGGCCTCCTCCGACCCACCAGCGATGACGGTTGCCGCTCGTCCGGCGTGCAGGAAGGGCTCGGAGCTTGGCTCAAACTCGAGACCGATCCCGAGTCGAGCCGCGAGTCCCTCCAATATGCCCTTGAGCGCGAAGAAGTCCGTCGGCTCCCCCCCACCCCGCCACGACTTCGCGGTCAGCGGCCCGCTCGCGAGGCAGCCGATCCGATGCAACTCGACCACGGGCGGAGGTTGCTTACCGGGGAACCACCCGGCAAGGGGGCCGGCGGGCTTGCTTTCAGCCTTCCGTGCGTGGCCTGAGACAGGCTCGAGATACACCCGGCCGGACTCGAACAGGGCGACCCGCTCGACGTCGCGGGCTAGGTTGCCCCGGGCCGCGTCGAGCAGCGAGCCGAGCAGGGTCGTCCGCATCGCCGACTGCTCCTCGGAGAGCGGGTTGGCGACGACCACCGGCTGCGCCCGCGGGTCGTCGCCGGGCAGCCGCAGCCGCCCCGCCTCGCCCGGGTCGGTGAAGCTCCAGCCGACGATCTCGTCGAAGCCGAGGTCGCGCAGCGCGTCCTCGGCGCGCCGCCGCAGGCGCTGACCGCGGCTCAGCCCGCCGGCCTGACCGACCACCGGGGGCAGCGTCGAGGGCAGCTTCTCGTCGAGACCGTGGACGCGTGCGACCTCCTCGATCAGGTCGACCTCGCGGGTGACGTCGTAGTGGCGATCGGGTGGCACCGTGACCAGCAGGTCCTCGCCCTCGGGCTCGACCGCGAAGCCGAGCCGCTCCAGGTACGCGATCTGATCGGCCTGCGCGATCGCCATCCCGAGCAGCCCCTCGACCCGCTCTCCGCGCAGCCGGATCTGCGGCGGCGCCGGGATCTCGGCGGCGACGTCGATCGTGCCCGGGACGAGCTTCGCCCCGCAGAGCTCGACCATCAGACGGGAGGCGATCCGCTGCGCCCGCATGCAGAGCTCCGGGTGGAGCTGCTTCTCGAAGCGCGAGGAGGCCTCCGAGCGCAGGCCGAGGCGGCGCGAGCTGCGCAGGATGTTGGACCCGTTCCAGTTCGCCACCTCGAGCAGGACGCGGGTGGTGCCCTCGCCCACCTCGGAGGCCTGCCCCCCCATGATCCCGGCGATGCCCGACGGCCCGTCCTCGTCGCAGACCAGCACGGTCTCGGGGTCGAAGCGGCGCTCGACCCCGTCGAGCGTGGTCATCGCCTCGCCCTCGGCGGCGGTGCGAACGGTGAGCGCCGAGCCGGCGACCCGGTCGAGGTCGAACGCGTGCAGCGGCTGTGCGCTCAGCAGCATCGCGTAGTTGGTGATGTCGACGACGTTGACGATCGGCCGCTGGCCGGCAGCCGCCAGCCGCGCCTGCAGCCAGGCCGGCGAGGGGCCGATCGCGACGTCGGTGAAGACGCGCGCGGTGAAGCGCGGGCAGAGCTCGGGGACGTCGACCCGGACCGAGGCATAGTCGCCGACCTCTCCCCCGCCCTCCGCCGGGGCGTCGTCGGCCCACGGCTCGGGCCCGAGCGGCGCCATCGAGATCGCGTGCGCCTCGCGGGCGACGCCGTAGACGCCGAAGCAGTCGACCCGGTTCGGGGTCACCTCCAGCTCCAGCACCGGCTCCTCCCGCACCTCGTCGGCCACCGGGCCGACCTCCGGCGGAGCGCCGGCGAGGACCCGCTCGACCTCGGTCCCGGTCATCGCCAGCCGCTCGGCCAACTCGAGGGCGCCGATCCCCGGATCGCAGTACTCGCGCAGCCAGCTGTACGGGACCCTCATGAGAACTGCTCCAGGACCCGCACGTCGTTGTCGAAGAAGCGGCGCAGGTCGGGGACGCCGTGGCGCAGCATCGCGATCCGCTCGACCCCCATGCCGAAGGCGAAGCCCTGCACCCGCTCGGGGTCGTAGCCGTTGCCCTCGACGAAGCCGAGCACGTTGGGGTCGACCATGCCGGCGCCGCCGACCTCGATCCAGCCCTGGCCCCTGCAGAGGTTGCAGCGCTCGCCGCCGCCGAGCCCGCCCGTGCCCTCGCACTGGAAGCAGGAGACGTCGAACTCGACGCTGGGCTCGGTGAAGGGGAAGAAGTGCGGCCGCATCCGCGCCTTGCGGCCCTCGCCGAAGATCGCTTTGAGCATCTCTTCCAGCGTGCCCTGGAGGTCGGCCAGGGTGATCCCCTCGCCGATCGCCAGCCCCTCGACCTGGTGGAACATCGGACTGTGAGTCGCGTCGGAGTCGCGCCGGTAGACCTTGCCCGGGACGATCACGAAGATCGGCGGGGGCTGGGACTCCATCGCCCGGATCTGCACCGGAGAGGTGTGGGTGCGCAGCAGCACGTCGGGGTGCGACTGCACGTAGAAGGTGTCCTGGAGCATCCGCGCCGGGTGGCCCGGGGGATGGTTGAGGGCAGTGAAGTTGTAGTAGTCGTGCTCGATCTCCGGTCCCTCGGTGACCCGGTAGCCGAGCCCGGCCATCGTGTCCTCGATCAGCCGCGTGGTGCGGGTGATCAGGTGCAGGTGGCCGGGTGGGCGGGCCGGGGCGCCGGGCAGGGTGACGTCGACCTGGTCCTCGGCCAGCCGCTGCTCCAGCTCGCTCGCGTCGAGCTCACCGGCGCGCCGCTCGAGCAGTGCCTCGAGTGCCTTGCGCGCTTTGTTCGCGCCGCCGCCGACCTGGCCGCGCTGCTCCGGCGGCAGCTCGGCGATGCCGCGCAGGACCGCGGTCAGCTCCGCCTTGCGGCCGAGGTAGCGGACCCGCAGCTCCTCCAGCCCGGCGCTGTCGCCGGCGGCCCCGATCGCCGCTGCGGCCTCGGCCTCGATCCTCTCGATCCTCTCGATCCGCTCAAGCATCTTGGCCAGCCTCCGGCATGGCGGGCGACGATAGCCGCAACATCACGTTTCCCGCTCGCTCGCTTGCGAAGGATCAGATATGGACGCCGCGCTCGCTACGCGCTCAAGGGCTATCGCAGCCGCGGCGGCGACGTTGAGTGACTCGGCGCCGCCGGCGCGCAGCGGGATCGTCGCTTCGATCTCGCACTCATCCAGCACCTCGCTCGGCAGCCCCTCGCGCTCGGCGCCGAAACAGAGGGTCGCCGCCTCGGCGAGCGCGCCGAGCCCGGACCCGCCGTGCGCGACCAGCGCCGCCCGCGGCGCCGGCGTCGCCTCGATCCCCGCCCGCAGCAGCGGCTGGGCGAAGATCGAGCCCATGCTCGCCCGCACCGCCTTCGGCCCGTAGGGGTCGGCGCAACCGGGCCCGAGAACGACGCTGCCGCCGAGCAGCGCGTGGGCGCTGCGGACGATCGCGCCGACGTTGCCCGGATCGGCGACCCCGTGCAGGTAGACGCAGGGGGGCTTGGCCTGCTCTGCCCACGCCTGCGGCCAGACCGCGATCGCCCGCGTGCCCGAGCCCAGCGCGGAGACCTCGGCAAGCAGGCCCGGCTCGACCTCCTCGCCACCGAGGCCGCTGCCGGCGGCGCTGAGCAGGAAGCGCGGCTCGACGCCGGCCGCCAGCCCGGCGTCGAGCAGGTCCTCGCCCTCGCTCGCGAACAGCCCCTCGCGCTCGCGCTGCTTGCGCTCGCGCAGCTTGCGAACCAGTTTCAGCTTCTCGTTGTGGGGGCTGGAAATCATCCTGTTCGGTTCTCGATTCTCGTTTCTTCTCCTGGAACGCCCGGACCGATTCCGGACAAATAAAAACGGGCCGTGAAGACGGCCCGCCGGGGAGAGTGGAGTGTCGCTGCCGGCGCTAGGCGGCGACGCCCTCCCGGGCAAGCTCGACAAATCGGCGGAAGGCCTCGCGGTCGGAGACCGCGATCTCGGCCAGCATCTTGCGGTTGACCTCGACCCCGGCCCGGTCGAGACCGTGGATCAGCTCCGAGTAGCTCATCCCTTCGAGCCGCGCCGCGGCGTTGATCCGCGTGATCCAGAGCCGCCGGAACTCGCGCTTGCGGTTGCGCCGGTCGCGGTAGGCGTAGGCGCCCGAGCGCTGCACCTGCTCTTTGGCGAAGCGGTAGGAGGAATGCTTGCGGCCGAAGTAGCCCTTCGCTTCCTTCAGCACCTTGCGCCGCTTCTTGCGGGCGTGGACGGAGCGCTTGACGCGGCTCACTTTCCGCCTCCGAGCAGGGTCCGGATCCGCTTCCGGTCGGCCTTTGCGATCTCAACCGGCCGCGCCATCCTCCGCTTCCGCTTCGGCGACTTTTTCTCCAGGATGTGGCTGGAGTAGGCGCGCCGCCCGCGCAGCTTGCCCTTGGCGGTCTTGCGAAAGCGCTTCTTGGCGCCCGAATGGGTTTTCATCTTCGGCATCGGGACGGGTATTGAAGCAGACGCAATACGCTGCCGCCCGATGCGGATCGTCTATGTGGTCGGAACCCGGCCCAACTTCGTCAAGACGGCGCCGGTGATCGCGGCGCTGCGCGACCGTCTGCCGCAGGGCCGCCACGCGATCGTCCACACCGGACAGCACTACGACCGGGCGATGTCGGAGGTCTTCTTCGAGGAGCTGGGCGTGCCGGCGCCCGACCACATGCTCGAGGTCGGGTCCGGCACCCACGCGAAGCAGACGGCGCTGACGATGCAGCGGCTGGAGCCGGTGCTGGAAGCGGAGCGGCCCGACCTGGTGATGGTCCCCGGCGACGTCAACTCGACCCTGGCAGCGGCCCTGACCGCAGCCAAGATGGGGATCCCGGTTGCCCACATCGAGTCCGGCCTGCGCAGCTTCGACCGCACGATGCCGGAGGAGATCAACCGGATCGTCGCCGACGAGCTCTCCGAGCAGCTCTTCCTGCACAGCGACGAGGCGATCGAGAACCTCCGCGCCGAGGGCATCCCGGACGAGCGCATGCACTTCGTCGGCAACACGATGATCGACACCCTGGTCGCGCTGGAGGATCGCTTTCGCGCCGCCGGCGCCGCCGCGCAGCTCGGGGTCGAGCCGGGCGCCTACGCGCTGGTCACCCTGCACCGCCCGGCCCTGGTCGACGGCGAGCTGCTGCCGCAGGCGGTCGAGCGGCTCGCCGGCCTGGCGCGCGAGATGCCGGTCGTCTTCCCGGTCCACCCCCGCACCCGCAAGAAGATGGAGGCGGTCGAGTCCGAGCACCCGGGGCTGGCGCTCTGCGAGCCGCTCGGCTACGTCGACTTCCTCTCGCTGCTCGCGGACGCGGGCGCTGTGCTCACCGACTCCGGCGGGATCCAGGAGGAGACGACCTACCTCGGCGTCCCCTGCTTCACCCTGCGCGACAACACCGAGCGCCCGGTGACGATCCGGGCCGGCACCAACACCCTGCTCGGCCTCGACCCGGCAGCGATAGCCACGATCCCCCAAGCTCTAACCGCGCAGCGCCCCGAGAAGCTTCAACCCCCGCCGCTGTGGGACGGACACGCCGCCGAGCGAATCGCCGAGGTAGTGGCTCAAGGCCTATCCCGGTAGGGGTGGAACGTCTTGTACTTTTTCCGCGCCACCGATCTCGGACGGCCAGACCCTGTCTTCGGAAAAAGTTAAGTGGAACCCCTACCGGGATAGGCCCTACTCGTCCTGCGTCGCATCGTCCTTCGCCTCGTCGTCCTTACCGGCCTCTTTGCTGGGCGCCAGCATCATGCTCATGTTGCGCCCTTCCTGCAGCGGCTCGGACTCGATCGTCGCCAGCCCGTCGAGATCCTCGAAGAGGCGCTGCAGGAGCGCCCGGCCGCGCTCGGGATGGGCCTGCTCGCGGCCGCGGAACATGATCGTGATCTTGACTTTGCTCTGGTGGCGCAGGAAGCGCTCGACGTGGCCCTTCTTGGTCTCGTAGTCGTGGTCGGCGATCTTCGGCCGCAGCTTGATCTCGCGCACGTTGACCTGGGTCTGGTGCTTGCGGGCGGCCTTCTGCTTCTGCTCCTGCTCGTACTTGTACTTCGAGTAGTCGAGCAGGCGGGTGACCGGCGGCTTCGAGTTGGGCGCCACCTCGACCAGGTCGAGGTCGGCCTCCTGAGCGCGCTTCAGCGCCTCCGGCGTCTCGACGATCCCGAGCTGCTCGCCCTCGGCGCCGATCAGCCGCACCTTGGGAACGCGGATGCGCTCGTTGACGCGCGTCGTGTCGCGCTCCGGTGGGCGGCGATCGAACCTGCGCGGGACAGGCACTATCTAGAGGAGGGGTGGCGCGTCAAGGATTTTGCGGGCCCGCGAACAAGTGGAGGCAGTATAGAGGCCGAGCCGCCGCTTGGCGGGCCAGCGCTCACGCAGCTCCCTCCGCGCGGTGGACGAGATCGGCGAACTCGGCGATCGACATCGTCCCCAGCTCGCCCGCGGCGTGCGAGCGGACGGCGATCTCGCCGCTCTCCTCCTCCTTGTCGCCGACCACGACCATGAACGGGTTGCGGCCGATCTCGGCATCGCGGACCTTGCGTCCGATCGACTCCGAGCGGCGGTCGACCTCGACCCGCACGCCGGCCCTGCGCAGCTTCGCGGTCACCTGCTCGCCGACGGCGACGTGGCGGTCGGAGATCGGCAGCACGATCGCCTGCACCGGCGCCAGCCAGACCGGGAAGCGGCCGGCGTGGTGCTCGATCAGGATCCCGGCGAAGCGCTCCATCGAGCCGAGCAGGGCGCGGTGGATCATCACCGGCCGCCGCTGCTCGTCGTCGGGGTCGGTGTATGTGAGGTTGAAGCGCTCGGGCATGAAGAAGTCGACCTGGCAGGTGCCGCACTGCCAGGAGCGGCCCAGCGCGTCGGTGATGTGGAAGTCGATCTTGGGGCCGTAGAAGGCGCCGTCGCCGGGGTTCAGCGTGAACTCGCGCCCCTCGCTCTGCAGGGCCTCGCGCAGCGCCGCCTCGGCCCGCTGCCACTGCTCGTCGGTCCCGATCGATTTCTGCGGCCGGGTCGAGAGCTCGATTCGCACCTCCTCGAAACCGAAGCGCTCGTAGAGCTCGTCGATCGCCTCGCAGATCCCGGTCACCTCGCCGACCACCTGGTCCGGCGTGCAGTAGATGTGGGCGTCGTCCTGGGTGAAGGCGCGGACCCGGAGCAGCCCGTGCAGGACGCCCTCGCGCTCGGCCCGCGAGACCTGGCCGAACTCGGCGATCCGCAGCGGTAGCTCGCGGTAGGAGTGGCGTTCGGCGGCGAAGACGAGGCAGGCGCCGGGGCAGTTCATCGGCCGGATCGCGTACTCGCGGCCGCCGGACTCGGTGAAGTACATGTTCTCGCGGTAGTTGTCCCAGTGGCCGGAGCGGTGCCAGAGGTCGACGTCCATCACGTGCGGCGTCTTGATCTCCTCGTACTCGCGCTTGCGCAGCTGCTTGTGAACCTCGGCGTCGATCAGCCGCAGCAGGGTGGTGCCGTGGGCGAGCCAGAAGGGCATCCCCGGCGCCTCCTTGCGCAGCATGAAGAGGCCGAGCTGGGGGCCGAGCCGGCGGTGGTCGCGCGCCTTCGCCTCCTCGACCCGCTCCAGGTGGGCGGCGAGGTCCTTCTTCGAGAAGAAGGCGGTGCCGTAGATCCGGGTCAGCATCTCGCGGCTCTCGTCGCCGCGCCAGTAGGCGCCGGCCACCGAGCTCAGCTTGACCGCCTCGATCCGCTTGGTCGAGGGGCCGTGCGGGCCGCGGCAGAGGTCCTCGAAGGGGCCGTTGCGGTAGAGCGAGACGCTCTCGGCGCCCTGGTCGCGGACGAGGTCCTCGATCAGCTCGACCTTGTAGTCCTGGCCCTGGGCGCGGAAGACCTCGATCGCCTCCTCGGACGTCAGGTCGCGGCGCTCGAAAGGCTCGTCGGCCTTGATGTGCTCGCGCATCGTCGCCTCGATCCGCTCCAGGTCGTCCTCGTTGACCCTGACCCCGGGGGGGAACTCGAAGTCGTAGTAGAAGCCCTGCTCGATCGGCGGGCCGATCGTCACCTTGGTCCCCGGATAGAGCTCCATCACCGCCTCGGCCATGACGTGGGCGGCGTCGTGGCGGATCAGCTCCAGCGCCTCGGGGTCGCGGTCGGTGAGGATCGCGATCTCGGCGCCGTCGGGCAGCGGCGCGCTGAGGTCGCGCAGCTCGCCGTCGACGCGGATCGCCAGCGCCGCCCGGGCCAGGCCAGGCCCGATCGCCGCAGCGGCGTCGGCGCCACTGGCGCCGTCGGGCAGCTCCAGCGGCTTGCCGTCGGGCAGCTTCGCGGTGATCTTGGTGGTCGCCTCCATCGCCCCCATGCTACGTGGCAGGGCCCCCATCGTTCAGCGGAGCATTGGAGCCCCTATAGGGGACACAGAGGTCCACTATCCACCGGCACGAGCCTGGCGCACGGCGATCAGCGGGCAGGGGCTGGGGCCGCCGCGCACGCCGCGGCGTTCCCAGACGCTGTACGGGCCGGCTCGGCGACGCCGGACGAGGCGATCGAAGGGCGGGTGCGCCGACTGCCCTTCAGTGACGAAGAAGCGGATTCCGCTCGGCGGGCTTCCCCCCGCATCGCTCGCCGGTTCGATGCAGACGCGGCCGCCGCGCAGCTCCCAGGCGATGTAGCGCTCGCCGTGTTCCTGCTCGAGCAGGTGGTCGGGCACAAGCACCAAGGTCGGGTCGGCGCCGAGCAGCGGCCGCAACCCGGTCAGCGCCGGCGAGTAGGAGGACGGCCCGACCGGCGCGTTGGCGAGGGCGAGCAGCGAACAGGCGCCGGCAGCGAGCAGGTAGAGGACGAACCCCGATCTCCTGGCGCGAAAGTCGGACATATTCC
>JBBDTK010000010.1:20349-56610 GCA_040904405.1 Solirubrobacterales bacterium
GCCCCCCCCCCCCCCCCCAACCGCCAGGCGTGCCGGCAACCAGAGGCAGGACGATCGCCAGGGAGAGGACGGGCGCGGCGAGCGCCAGGGCCTTGGCGGCGGTGTAGGGCGTGCCGCCGATCCGGGCGGCGAGGTAGACGGCAACGACCGCGGCGACTCCGGCGAGGAGGGCGTGCTCTCCCACGCGCCGGGCGCGGGCTAGTCCGGCGAGCAGCAGCCCCGTGGCGAAGGCTGCGCCGAGGTAGAAGAGGATCGCCGGCGCGGCCCCGTCGCCGGGCGCGACGCGGAGGTCGCCCGAGGGCCAGGTGCCGAGCGCGGTGAAGGGCGAGAGCTGGCCGAAGAGGTTGCCGAGCCCCGGGCCGGTGGGGTCGAAGGTCTCGAACTGCTTGAAGTCGATCATGCGGCCGAGCTCGGGGAGGGTGCCGATCAGGAAGACGGCGAGGGCGAGGAAGAGGGCGCGCGTGGCTGCGGGGCCCGTCGTCGTGGTGGGGGGGTCCGTCCTGTCGCTGGGTTTTTCGCCTGGTGAGCGTGTATCGCTCGTTGAGTCGGTGGGGCGAAAAACAGGACGCCGCGCCTGGACGGACCCCCCCACCACGCCGCCACCCGCAGAGGGGCCGCGGCGGCGAGCGACCACTTCCAGGACGGCCCAGATGACCCCGACTGCGCCGAGCCAGATCAGGCCGGGGAAGCTGTAGACGTAGACCGAGCCGGCTGCAAGCAGCGCAGCGGGGGCGAAGCGGAGCGGGAGGTCGTGCCAGCTGCGGGTGCTCTCGCGTAGGGCCAGGACGAAGGCGAGGATCAGGAGCGCTTGGATCGTCTCCTTGAAGGCGCCCTGGGCGAAGTAGGAGGCGATGAGGTACGGGAGGCCGACGAGCAGGGCCGCGGCGGTGCGACGAGCTGGGGGCTGGCCGGCGAAAGCAGCGAGTGCGGTGAGCGGGGCGAGGATTGCCACGGCGACGGTCAGGCCGCTGAAGCCGTGCACCGGGCCGGTGCCCAGGCCCTTCTCGAGGGCGACGACGATCGCGTGTGGGCCGAGCGGGTAGCCCTCGCGCATGAGCTCGCCCCCGGTGCCCGCGGCGAGCCGCTCGGTCGCCAGCAGGTGCTGCGACATGTCGGGGTTGAAGCCGGTGCCGAGAATGCCGAAGTGGCCCTCGACGGCGAACGGCAGCGAGGCCGCGGCCAGCGCCCCGAGAGCGACCGGCATCCCGATCCGCCACGCCGCTCCCCCACCCGGCATCCTGCGGCCGAGATAGACGACGGAGGCCAAGACCAGGAGCGGGACGAGAATCGCCGCGACCGTGCCCTCGCCCGGCAGCCGCACCGTCGCCCAGCAGATCGCGCAGAGCAGGGCCAGGCCGACCGCCGGCGCCAGCCAGGACCAGCGCCGGACCCCGCAGAGTGAGATTGCCGCCTGGCCGATCGACAGCGAGGCGACGCAGACCGCCAGCGCCGCTAGGTAGGTGCCGACCACGAGATGGGCGCTACTGGGCTCGAACCAGTGACCTCCAGCTTGTCGAGCTGGCGCTCTCCCAACTGAGCTAAGCGCCCCAGGGGAATCCTGAATCTAGCAACGGGGCTCAAGTGCGCGGCTGCAAGCGTCGATGCAACTTGTGCAACTTTCCCGTCCACGCGGTGTTTCTCAGTCAGCAGCGCAAAGCTTGAGGACCGACGAGCCAGCGACTTCGATCTATCTGGTGGTACGTCCTTCGGAACACAAGGGCCCCCACGGGGCCCTTTTCCGTGGGACGGGCGAAAGCCTCATCAGCCCTGTTCGCGCAGCGTGCGACGGATGTCGGAGATCGCTTCGCTCTGGCTCTGCAGGCTGTCGCGCATCTGGTTCTGCTGGCTGCGCAGGCTGCTGACTTCGCCCTGCAAGCCGGTCACCTGCGAGCGAAGATCGGTGACGGCTTCCTGCGTCCTGTCCGCCTCTTTTTCGGCTGCGCGCGCCCTGGCGCCGGCGGAGCCGGCCTGCTGGCCCACGGAAGATCGGATCTGCTGAATCTGCCGCTGGGTCTCCTGGCGCACCTGTTTCGCGACCTGTTCGTTGCTGCTGCCCTCGTCGCGAGCGTCGAGCGCGAGGAAGATCGCGACCACAGCCCCGACCAGCGCCAGCAACGCCACGACCTCCGCGACGCCAAAGCGGCGCTCTACCGGCGGCTCGTACCCGGGCGGGGGCGCATAGCCGGGATCGCGCTGGGGGTACCCAGGCTGCCCCGGGGGCGGTTGGTCGTAGGGCCCACGCTCCATCGACGAAGACTCTAAGTGCCCGGTCGGACGGAGTCACGCCGGGCGAAAAAGGCGCCTACCAGAATCGAACTGGTGTAAACGGCTTTGCAGGCCGCTGCGTAGCCACTCCGCCAAGGCGCCGGGAGAGCAGAGCCTACCGTGGGCTTGGCCCTTCCAGCCAGCGGTTGAGGCGCCAGGTTTTGACCCCTCGACGGAGCGGGTAGCGGTGACCGAACGCAAGCCGGGCCCCAGCGGCTTTCACCGCGACCCACGGTTCCCGCTCGGGTGAGAAGACCAACCGCTGCCTGCGGGCAGCGGCGAGGCGCTTGGCGCTAACGAAGGAGGCAAGCAGATGCTCGGCGCCCGGCTCTCTGGCTGAACAAAAGCCCGCGACCGGGGCATTCAGACAAATGCGGCCAGGAACGCGCCCGCCCCGTATGCGAGAACCGCGGCGACGCCGCCGATCGCCAGGGTCTCCAGCCCGGCCCGCCACCACGCCTGCTCGACGAAGCGCGCCTTGAAGCTGCCGACGACGAAGAAGGCGACCCCGGTCATCGCCGCGCTCCAGGCGAACGCGTGCCCGAGCCCGCCCGGAGCGATCGCGTCGACGACGAAGGCGGTGAGCGGCAGGGACCCGATCGCGATGAAGGCGAGGAAGGTGGTCGCGCCCGCTCGCAGCGGATCCGGCCGGGTGCCGCCGAGGCCGAGCTCTTCGCTCAGCATCGTGCTCACCCAGAGGTCGCGGTCGGCGGTGATCACCTCGACGACCCGCTCGAGGTCGGCGCCTTCGAACCCCTTGGCGGCGAAGATCTGGCGAACCTCCTCGCGCTCGCCTTCGGGGACGAGGCTGACGTGGCGCTCCTCGTCGCGGCGCGCCCGCTCCACCTGCTGGCGCTCGGCCCGCAGGCCGAGGAAGTTGCTCACCGCCATGCTGAACCCGTCGGCGATCAGGTTGGCGCCGCCGAGGATCAGCACCACGCTGGCGCTCAGGTTCGCTCCCGCGACCCCGGCGACAACGGCAAAGGTGGTGACCGCGCCGTCGATCGCGCCGTAGATGAAATCGCGGAGGTAGCTCGATGAGCGAGGAGCGCTGAGCCGGCGCCGCACCGCCTCGGGGTCGTGTTCGGCGCTGAGGCTGAGGTCGCTCGGTTTCATCACGGCGAAACCATTGCAGCCTGCCGAGGATGGCAGCTCGGCAGGGCGATCCGCCCGCCGCGGGCCTCAACGCAACTCGTCGAGCGATTCGACCTCGAGGTCGAACGACTCGTCGGGCGAGCGTCGCCGCCGGTACGGGGAAACGGTCACACGGTGGACCTCGCCGCAGGGGCAGGGAACCTCGATCGGCCGCGTGTCGGCGGCAGGGTCGGTGTCGACCTTCAGTCGCCGCAGCTCTCCTGCGGTTTTACAGCCGAAGCTGATCACCCAGCCGTAATCGCGGGGCTCATGGGGTTTTTTGGGGCCGTGGGGCTGGGGCATGTGCAGATCCTCTCACCCGGAGCTTCGGTGAAGGGGGAGCGTGCCGAGCACGTATTCGTCTAGACCGCTCCAGGCTTCCCTACGGCGCGGCGTCATCGGCCCGAACCGAGTTCGAGCAGGAAATTGCGCAGCAGTGGGTCGGGGACGCGCCAGCTTCGCGGCGCGCTCCGCTCGACGACCCGGTGACCGTATACGCCGTGCGGCGAGCGTCGTGACGGCGCCCGCCACTCTCGCAGGAGCGAGCCGACCTCGGGCTGAGATTGAACGGTCGTCATTTGCCGGGCGACTCTAGTGCGGGTACGTACGCATTTCGATTACCTCGGGGTAATGCGACAACAATGTCCACCTTCGTGCCTCCCCTGACAGCCCACTGCCGATTGTCGCTAATCGACGTCAGCCCAGTCGTGCGCTGAACGACCTTGCGGACCTCGCTGTAGGCGACGCCCATTCGGTCGTAGGCGGGGATCTTCACAATCTCGCTCCTTGCTCGCGCGTCCGCGTCACCAGACCGGTTCCCCTCGGCCATCAGCGGGCTTTCCGCCGGTGCTGGAGCTCCCGGATCTGAGCGATCAGGAGCTGGCGCAGGTCGAACTGCCAGTAGGAGACGAAGCGCTCGATCAGGGCCCGCAGCTCGTTGCGATCGAGCCGTCCGAGCGACTTGCGCGTGTCGAGCGCCGTCTCGTGCAACCGGATCGGGGCCGTCACCATCGCCGCGGAGTCCTCGGCGAGATCGGGGAAGCGCTCGGAGGGCAGATGAAAAAGCGACGGCTCGCGCTGTTCCTCGACGCGCTGCCGCTCCTGACTGGAGAGCTTCTCGAGCCGGAGCAGGCGCAGGGCGAACAGGTCGCCGGTGCGAGGATCGCTGCGACCGGAGAGGAGGAGCACCGGCCTTGCCTTTGCGCGCACGACGAACTCGAACTCCGCGTCGCCGCCTTTGCGCAGGCCGTCGACGATCTGGGAGGCCGTTGGCACCTCGACCGGCGAGCCATCGGCGATATGCACCTTGAACGGCGCGGCGGGCGTGTAGGGGACGATCGCCCGGTAGACGTCGCCGGCCCCGAGACTCAAAGGCCGAGCAGGCGCTTGACCGACGCCTCGTCGTCGATCAACTTGCCCTCAGGCGACTCGGCAAGCTGGTGGGCGCGCACCCCGAGGTCGCTCAGATCCGGTGCGGCGACCAAATTGTCGAGAAGCTCCGAGTTGCCCTGTAACTCAGCGAAGTCATCCGGATGCAGGATGACCGCCTTGACGTGCTCCGCGCTGTAGCGCTCGACCATCAACGCCTCGCCCGGCTGAGGCTGCGGCAGGCGGACATCGTTGCTTTTGATCGGCGAGCTATGCAAAGCCATGGTGGGTAGGCTAGCACTGGTGTCGGACGAGATTCTTCGACAGTCGTACGACTTTAGGGGCGCGCGGAGACGAGCAGGGTCTGCGCCGCGCGGCCGATGCGGCCGCGGCGGTCGGAGAGGACCGACTCGGCGGTGCCGACACCCTCGGGCTGCGGCAGCGTGACCGCGTCGACGCAGACCCACTCGCCCTCCGGCATCCGCTCGAGGTGGACGCTGAGGTCGACATTGATGAAGAGGTAGCGGCGCCAGTCGAGCACGGCGCTGATCCCGTTGCCGACGTCGGCGGCGACCAGCGTGCGCTGCAGCGGCGTCGGCTCCTCCCCGGCCACCAGCTCGCATCCCATCCGCATCCAGACGGTCGCCGGCCCTGGCTCGAGAAAGCCACCGCCGACCGAGCGCCATTCCATCGCCGTGTGGTAGCCGGCCTCCTGGCCGGTGGCGAAGAACTCGGGCTCGCTACCCTGCTCGGGGCCGGGCGGAGACGGCGGCGTGGTCTCCACCCCGGCGGGGATCTCGACCGGGGCCGTGCGCAGCCGCCACGCCCGCGCCTTCATCAGCTCGCCCTCCTCCCCGCTCAGCGTCGCCTCGACCATCTGCACGCTGCGGCCCGGTCTGACCACCTCGACCTCGACCCGCACCGGCCCGATCGGCACCGGCCTGAGGATCTCGAAGGTGACCCGGCCCACCTGAAAGCCGTCCCCGTCCCCGAGCCGCTCGATCTCCCTGCCGAGCAACGCCGACGGCGGACCGGCGTGCTGCGCCCCGGGGTCCCACGGCCCCCGCGTCAGCTCGGTGGCCACGAAGCCGTCGCCGTCGATCTCGTAGAAGGCGCCGGCCACGGCGGGCATCATAGGGATGGGTGCCAGTGATCTCGGGCAGAGCGCCCCCTCTCGGCCGCCAAGCCAGGCCATGCACCGGGTCTCGTCGGGTCAGCGAGCAATCACAGGGTTCCGGCTGGGGCGAAATGGCAGGGCGGTTCCAAATCGCACCTTCCAGGCGCGGAACCTCCGTTAGAAATCGGCAGGTAGCAACGAGAACGACCCTCCCTGCAGCGGCGCCACCGCCCGAAAATGGCGCTCGTCGAAACTGAGAAGGCGCCGGGTTTCATAGCGCTCCGCAAGGACCGCGATGGAGCAATCGGCAAGACCGAGGCCGAGATCGGAGTAGCGGGCGTCGAGCTCGGCGACCACTCGGTAGTCGCCTGCCTCCAAGCACGCGACGTCATAACGCCACGCAGCGAGATCGCTGAGGAAGGCGCGTCGGGCCGCATGACCGAAGCGGGCGCCGAGCAGATAGTCGACCTCGGCCGCAACCGGTGCCGGCAGGACCAACGGGCCCTCCTCCTCGTCGCGGATTCTCAGCAGGTCCTCGAGCTGCGGCTCCTCCGCGTCCGCCAACGCGACCAGCGGCGCCGCGTCGAGAATGAGCGTCACTCGCCGAAGCCGCGCATCAGCTCGTCCTCGGGGATCTCCGAGATCGGGCGAGAGTCGGCGTCGATGCGCTCGAAGTTGCCGGCGAGAGCGAAGTCTCGATCCCGCTTGGGCGCGGGCCGGTAGCAGGAGATCGCCTCGCGGACGATTTCCGCCTGGGGACGGCCCTCCGCGCGGGCTAGACGAGCGAGGCGGTCTGCCAGCTCGTCATCGAGGTAGATGCTGGTCTTGCGCATGACAGGGGCAGTATAGGGCACGACGTAGGGCACCCGGCCCAAGGCCCGATAAGCAGACGCTGTCCCGTAGCTCCCGCCATCATCGCCAACCCCGTCACATCAGCGCAGCCGCCTGGATCCTCGGCGTAGTCGACGACGATCGCGCGGCGCCGCGTGGCGCGGTTCTGGCTTCGAAGGGCCGCCGCTGCTCTGGATTTTCGCGGAGGGGGATCCATCGTCGCCGGAAATGGTCACACCCGACCCGGATGGAAGCGGCGGGATGACCCAGGCGCGAACCTAGGCTCGCGGATTGTCCGCGATCCGCTCGGCGCGGAAGCTCGAGTCGTCACCGAGGTGGAAGTAGATACGGCCACACAGCGAGCCGTCCTCTTCGAGCGCTGCCCAACCACGGCCGCTCCGACGGTCGGAGTCGTCACTGTTGACCCAGAGGCGTTCGCAGTCGCGCCGAACGCCGGCCCGCTCGATCAGCGCCTCTCCATGCGAGCGATTGACGGTCACGGTCACGTTTCGGACGCGGATGCCGGCGAGAGCCGCTTGGCCGAACACCGCCCCGCCAAAGGACGACCTACACCCGCGCAACCTCGAGCAGGCCCGCCTCCGCCGCCGCGTCGAAGTCCGCGTCCTGGGTGCAGACCGCGGCCCCATGGGCCATCGCGGTGGCGGCGATCCAGGCGTCCATCACCTTCATCGCCCTGCCGACCGCCTTGAGCGCGACTCGCAGGCGCGCCAGCTCGTCTCCGACCGCCTCGTCGATGACCAGCGGCTTTGCGATCTGCCGCGCCACCTCCAGCGTGCTGAGGCGCCGCGCCATCTGCTCGTGGCCGCCGGCGGCGGCGAGGACCCCGTGGCGCAGCTCGGATAGGGTCACGATGCTGACCGCGACTTGGTCGGGGAGGGCGCCGAGCGGCCGCTTCTGCTCGCGCGCGATGAAGACCGAGGTGTCGAGGATCGCCTGCACGCCGCCGGGGCCGACTGCCTAGAGCTGGTCGGTCGTGTCCGGAAAGGCCCGATCCAGCTCGCCGGCCAGGCCCGCGTCGGCCTGGGTGGCCGCGATCAGCTCCCGCGCGCGGGAGCCGGCCGTCCATGAGGGCGCATCCTCGACCGGGACGAGGTCGGCCGCGTCGCGCCCCGCCACCGTGACACGAAGCTGCTCGCCCGCCATCACCTGCCGCAGGACGGCGGAGACGTCGTTGCGCAACTCGCGCTGGGGTATCCGTCGCATGGGCAGATCGTAGCAGAACTGCTACAGCAGTACCTGCCGCACTGGCTCAATCTTCTTCTCCCGGCGCACTTTGACCCAGCCGAGCTCGGTCAACTCCCATTCGGATCCCGGACCAGCAGAGCGTCAACCGACTGCTGAAGAGCAACCACGTCTACCGCATCAGCCAGGGCATCTACGCCTACACCGCGCCGCTGTTCGGCGACTTCGTGCGGCGCGCATATCCGCGCCAGGCCTCCGATCGATAGGCCTGAGCTCCCAACAGAAGCCAAGACCGGCGAGTGCGCGCCGGGGGTGAGCGGTACTGGACACTCTCGGACTTTCGCGATCTGCCGGCAACCGCAGTCGCCCGTGCCCTATCTCGGCTGGCGAGCCAGGATGAGTTGCAGCGCCTGCGCAAGGGCCTCTATTACCGCCCCAAGCAGACCGTTATCGGCCCTTCCGTACCAAGTGCCAGCGCAGCGGTCGGTCACACGCTGAATGCGCCACTTCATCCAACCGGGCTGAGCGCCGGGAACGCGCTGGGGTTTTCGACGCAGAATCCGGCCCACCCTGAATTCGCGACGCCGGCCGCCGCCGCGCCCGGCGCGCTTCGAAACGCCACCGTGCACACGCGTCGCCCGGCCTCCCGGTTCGAGCTCGATGCCTCTGACGGCGCCTTGCTCGAGCTGCTGCGTGACCGCGCGCGCTACAGCGATCTATCTCCGCAAGCAACCATGCGGCGCCTCGTTTCGATGCTCTCTGACCGGGCGCGCTTCAGGCGACTTGCCAAGGCCGCCCTCTCAGAGCCCCCACGGGTCCGCGCCATGCTCGGCGCGCTCGGGGAGCAGGCGGGCGCTCCCGCCGCCGCGCTTAAGGACCTGCGAAAGAGCCTCAACCCGATCAGCAGGTTCGACTTCGGCGTGTTGGCCGCACTGCCCAACGCACGCGAATGGCAGGCCCGATGAGGCTTGCGGAGCACCCCGACTTCGCCGCCTTCCTGGCCGCCGCAGCAACGGAGTCCGAGTTGCCCGAGACCTTCGTCGAGAAGGACTACTGGATCACGGCGATCCTGCGCACGATCGCCACGACGCTCGGCGAGCGGGCCATCTTCAAGGGCGGCACCGGCCTCGCGAAGGGCTGGGACCTTGAGCGATTCGCCGAAATTCGCGATCTACTCTGATGTCAATACAGGTAGCCGTTCCTTACCTATCCGGTAATGACTTATTACCAATCGGGTAACAACAATCTCAGCGATGGCCCCCACGAACCGGCGGGCAGCTCACTCAGCCGGAGCGCCTAGCGCGTCGAGATCGCGGGACCACTCGGCCGCAAGGCGGTCGTGCTCGGCGCGACGCTCTTCAAGGGCGAGAACCGACGAAAGCGGGACCTTCCAGTAGCTCGATCCGGGAAGCTGGCGCGCCTCAAGCCCTCCATAGTCGATCAGGCGCCTCACGTGTTGACGAGAGCAGCCGAGCCGCCGAGCTGCCTGCTGAGGCGAGAGCAAGATGTCGTCGGCCGGGAGGCTCAAGGGTCGAGTAGATGCCTGATCGACACCTCGTCGTCGATCAACTCCCCCTCGGGAGACTCGACAAGGCGGTGGGCACACAGCCCAAGGTCGCTCAGTCTTGAATCGGCTGCGTATTCGGACGCGGAGGCGACGTCGTCAGGCTCAAGATAGGGGTAGTCGGCCAGCAACCCATCGAGGCTCGCGCCACCGGCAAGCTGGCCGAGTACTGCGCTGACGGTGACGCGAGTGTCGCGGACGCAGGGCAGACCGCGCATCCGGTTCGTCACACGGCCGGCTTCAATCGGCTCAGCGCGATTGGGCCGTCAGCGCTCGTGAGCCCGCTCCAGGTAGCGCCCGAAGTGTGGGACGGTGAACGCGATCTGCCCGCGCTCCGCAGGGTAGATCAGGCCCTTTCGGATCAGGGTCGCGCGGGTCGGCGAGAGGCTTCTCGGCTCTCGGTCCATCCTCCCCGCCACTTCACGGAACGGCTGCGGTCCCTCGCCCAGGCTCGCCAGGGCGCGACAGAGCTCTAGCTCCGCCGCGGTCGTCCGCCCCACCCTGAGCCCGAAGAACTCCTCGTCGAGCTCGTCGGCAACCTCGGCGGCCGCTACGGCGATCGCCGCCTCGTCGATCTGCTTGTCGGCAGCCGCGTTCCAGGCCGCCTTCCCCCACTCCTGCAGGAAATAGGGGTAACCGCCGCTCTCGGCGAGGATCGCCTCGATCGCCTTGGCGGTGTAGTCGACGCCGAGCTCTGCAGCCGGCAGCCGCAGGGCGCGCTCGGCTGCCTCGGACTCGAGCGGCCCGAGGCCCGGGAACCCGAACAGTCGCTCGGCGTAGGTCTTTGCCTCGAGAATCAGCCCGGGGAGGGTCGGCAGGCCGGCGCCGACGAGGCCGATCGGCAGCTCCTGCTGCGCCATCCGGTGCATCGCCGCTACCAGGCTCTCGAGTTCCGGCTCCCCGAGGATCTGCAGCTCGTCCAGCAGAAGGAGCACCCCCGAGTCGGCCTCGGCGGCCAGCGCCCCGACCTCGGTGAGGAGCTCACCGAGGTCCTGCTCGAGCTCGCCGCTGTCAGCGAGGCCTCGCTCTGGCTCCCACTGAAAGCCCAGGCTCACCTGGCCCTCGGAGCCGATCGTGGTCGTGAACGATCCCAGCGCCCCGCGGGCTCTGCGCAGTGCCCGGCGGACCGCACCTCCCCGTTCGTAGGCGGTAAGGGTGGCGCCTACGAGCCGGGCGATAACGACCCGGAAGTCGCTCTCGCGACGCCACTCGTGGCGGAGCGCCTTCCATCCCGCGGACTCGGCGCGCGATGCGAACTCGGTGAGGAGCACCGTCTTGCCGACCCCGCGCAGCCCGTGGATGATCAGGCTCTTCTCGCTGCGGCCACGTGAAAGACGGCCGAGCAGATGCGAGAACCGCTCGACCTCACGCTCGCGCCCCACCAGGGCGGGCGGCAACGTGCCGGCGCCCGGAGCGTATGGGTTCTCGAGCGGATCCACTCGGCGCGAGTCTAGCGATATCTAATGCTTTCTAGCGAATCTACTAGAGAGGTGAAGAGTCTCATAGAGAGCAGCGCGAGAAGGCAAATGGCAAGGCGAGGCCGTCTCGAATCCGGATAGAAAGGGGACATGCCACAGCGAAGCCGATCAATCCAGGTCGAGCGCACCCTGCGCCCGATCCGGCTCGCCTTCCTCGTCCAACCCAGCGACGGAGATGCCCTGCGGCGATCCATCGAGGCAGCCACCTCGCGCTGGGGCGGGATGCTGTCGGCGATCGTGCCTCGGTATCGGCGCAGACCTTCTAATTTCCCAGATCGACGCATTAGTGCAAATGAGATCGTCAAGGGATACCTGCGTGTCTTCGAGCCCGACTTCGTCGTCGAGACGGAGGAGGGAATCGCCGAGGGACTAGACCTCGATTCGGGCATTGTCGGAAAGATTCAGGAACTTGAGAACGCTGACTACGCCGGAAATCTCCCGTGGGGTCTCAGCGCAATCCACCTCTACCGAGACGCCTACAACCAGGAATTCCGATTCCTGCAGCGCAGGCCGATGGATGTTTGCCTGCCTACGTCTCACACCGAGCGCGACGCTCTCTTTTTGGACGCTCTGTTCGGGCGATTGCCAACGAAGGGACCGCTGAAGTTCATCGGGCGCGGCTACGACGAAGCCTTCGACCCAAACCCTGAGACGCTCGACTGCTCGAGTTTCCACGCCTTGGCACTCTCGGAAGCCGAGAAGCTGACGCCGTTGCGGGCGACGATGCGGGACCTTCAGCCCGGCCGCGGTGGACGTGGTCGACTGGGACCCATCTTCATGGTCCTGCGACCGTCTGAGACCGCGGATCTGATCGACTTCTGGAACGTCCGTGCGCTCGGCGCGAGAGTCGCCGCCGTTCCCTCGACCCACATCGAGGAGTTCGTCGAGGAATTTGAGCGTCTCGTTAAGGCGGCGCCATCGCGCTCCCCCTTCTGGTTCGGCGATTCAGGTCAGGCGACGGCTCTCGGTGCCCAGGGCCTCGACTCTGAGGCGCTTGACCAGTTCGCCGAGGTAATGGCCGGCCACGGTTGCGGTCTTAGCCGCCAACCGTGGTTCCCCCCGCTCTGGGACACCGACCATCTGAGGAGAAACAACTGGGCGAGGTTTCCCGTCGAAGCCGACTCAGACCGTATTGAGGTCGCCGCTGGCGACGGCCAGATCAGGTTCCTGGCACTGGCGCCGACCGGAGGGGCGGAGATCTCGGGCAACTCACCGTCCTGGGCAAATGTAATCCACCTCAGAGATTGGTCTTGGTCAAGCGACCTCGCACCCGTGCTGCCACCTGAGCTGCGGGATATGAGAGGCCTGCTGGGCACGGTCGGCCAATATGCGCCAACGGCCTCTAGCGAAGGCATCATCCTCTGCAAGCGCTACGCCAAACTGGTCGAGGCCTGGAGCCTGCCAAGGGGACTGAGCGTCTTCGCCGCCTGGCTCAAGGGACGAGGCTTCGACGCCCGCCTCTCGCCGGCCGGCCGCAGCGCCGAGCAACTCATCGCAGCGCTAGGCGGGCCGATCATGGCGACGCTTGTACAGGAGCCCGACCTGATCCGCCTGATCAACGACGCAGCCCGGGGGCTGGTCGAGGAGCCCGGGGGAAGCGGCCCGGCACCGCCGCGACGCAGGGTGATCGGCTACGCCGACCTCCAGCGAGTTCTGAACTCCGTCATCGACGAGCCGGAGAGAGCCGAGACACGCCTCGGCCGTCTGCTCGAAACCAACGTCCTCAGACAAGGGCTACTGGTCAGATGCTCGCTCTGCGAACAGGAAAATTGGTTTTCGCTTGAGGAGCTGGCCACGAAACTCACCTGTGAGCGCTGTCTTCAGAACTTCGATTTCCCGCGCGGCCAACCGCCGGACCGCAAACGGTGGGCATACAGGCCGAATGGGCCGTTCAGCGCAGAGAATTTCGCCGCGGGCGGCTACGCCGTCGCGCTTGCGCTGCGGTTCTTCATGACGAGGTCCAGCGTCGATGAAGCGACCTGGACGACGAGCATGCAACTCCGCAAGGCAGGACGGGAACTCGAGTTCGACTTTGGCCTTTGGCTGCGCGAAGGCATTGACCACACCGAGGTGCCAAAGCTCGTACTCGGTGAGTGCAAGAGCTTCGGGCGGTTCGAGCCGCGAGATCTCGAGCGAATCACCGAACTGGCGCGGGAGTTTCCGGAGTGCATCGCTGTGCTGGCAACCCTGCGCAAGGGCTTGGAGATGGATGAGGAAAAAGCGATTGAAAAGTTGATGAACCGGGTCGATGGTGGTCTTTCGGGCCGGCTGATCATCCTCACCGCCAACGAGCTGTGCAACTCAGATTCGATTGCCGGGCCTCCGTATAGCTGGCGCGGCAAGGGCGGGCGGTTCGACTCGGTGGCCGAGCAATTCGAGCGCGGACGGTTCGACCTTGCGGATCTCAGCAGGGCCACGCTTCAGCTCTATACCGACGCCTAGACAGAGCGGAATCGGCCGCAATCGGCCGCGCATCGGGCTCATTTCGGAACTAATTCGAATTAGTTCCGAAATAAAGGCGATATCCGGGGATGGTTCCAGTTGATTCTGGATCTCCCCCGCCGGCACCGACCCGCCCACGTGCAGGGGATTCGCGAGAAAGCGGCTGATGGGATTCGAACCCACGACCTTCTGCATGGCAACTACGCCAGCTTCGGGCGATTTTCGTGCGGGAACCCGGCGATTTGCAGGGGATCTTCGGACGACGTAATCGGCGCTCGCCGCCTTTATGCGCGTGGATGCGCGCTGATATGCAGCGTTTCGGGAACTTCTGGCGAGAAGTTCCCGAAATCAACGGAGCCGGTTTCAACCCCGTGTTCGCGTTCAGGAGCTGAGCGCAGCACGCACCTTGCCGACGAAATGCTTCGCCCCGGCGCGCTCGATCGCGGCCAGCAACTCACTGATCGGCTGTCCTCCGGCCCAACCACCTGCCTGAAGCTCGATGATTTCGAGGAACCCCTCGGAATCGGCGTCGAATGCGGTGGCGAGGAATGGATCTGGTGCGGTGACCTCAACCCCATGCTCCCGGAGGGCGTCGCGCAGGTAGCCACGGTCGTGCGTGAAAAGGTAGCCGGCGCCTGACGCGATCGCAAGCGCACAAACATGATGATCGTCGGGATCGTCGGTAAGCGCGTCGATATCGATGTCCACCCCTCCGGCAACGTCCGTCCTGCCACCGGGGAAGTTTTCCGGCAGGTAATTGACCCACCGCGTAGCCACCTCCTCCGTGAGGTTCTTCTTCGCCACAAGCGATCGTCGAGCCTCCGCCAGCAAATCCTCGCTCCAGACGAGATCGAGCAGACGCAGGTCGTCTGCGGCGCGTCCCATCAACTCATGGAGGACGCGCGAATAGATGATGTCGGCGTCGAGGACGGCGCGCGGCGGATCTGCTTGGCTCACTCGGGCGGCGCGCCCATCGCGTCCAAGTCACGCGACCACTCGGCAGCGAGCTCCCGGCCACGCTCCCGGCGCTCCTCGCAGGCGAGCACCGACGACAGCGGGATCTTCCAGTAGCTCGACCCAGGAAGCTGACGCGCCTCAAGCTCGCCGTAGTCGATCAAGCGCCTCACATGCTGGCGGGAGATACCGAGCCGTTGGGCGGCCTGCTGAGGCGAGAGCAGCTCCTGCTCCTCGGCGACCGTGACCGCGACCTGCTTGCCTTCACGCAGCAGCTTGTCGACCTCCTCGGCAACCGAGGCGGCCTGATCACCGGCAGTGGGATCCAGATGCAGCGTCTTCATCGCGCTTCACGATAGCAGACAACCTGTCCTACTTGCACATACTTATTGGCCCGACCCATGCGCGGAACCAATGGCTCGCTCAAGCGCGACGACGATCCTCTTGCCGCGTCGCCGAAAACCCAGCTCTCGCATCGCCTCATCGATGAGCTGGTCCCTGGTCCGAAGCAGGGTGTCCGACTCGATCCACCGGATGAGTTGGACGAGCTCGGTGTCGGTGTAATCGTCGATGCTCGGTCGTCCGAGCCTGCTCAGTCGCGGCCCGCGACTGTTTAGCCGATCGTCGGAAACGGCGACACTCGACTGCCGCTCGCCGGAGTTCGGACTCGGCTCGTTTGGCCTCTCCTCGCTGTCCGCCACGTCGAGTCGATCGACGAGCTTCACGGCCTTCTCGTAGGCGCGCTTCGCTTTCTCGATCTCGGACTGCTTGTCTTTGAACCAATCCTGCGACCAGATGCGATGAAAGGTCCAGCCGAGGCGTTCAAGATGCTCCTGCCGCAAACGGTCACGATCCCGTGCCGAGAGGGAGGAATGATAGGCGGCGCCATCGCACTCGATTGCAAGAACCATTCGCCCTGGCTGGGTTGGGTGCTTCGCTGCGAAATCGATCCGGTATCCCGAGGAGCCGTACTGCGGCGTGAGTTGGATGCCAGCCCGAGTCAGGTTGTCTCGGACATCCACCTCGAAGGGATTGAGCTCCGGGATCGAGGCGGCCTGCTGACCAAGCTGGGTGCCGTTGCTGGCGCAGTACTCGAGGTAGCTGCGAAGCAGTTGAACCCCATGGGCTGAGGAGTGGTCGGGGTCCATGTCGTGGTGGGTAAACGCGGAGACGAGGGTCATCCGCTCCTTTGCCCGGGTCACGGCCACATTGAGACGTCGCTCTCCTCCCTCCATATTGAGCGGCCCGAACCGGTAGAGCAGCCTGCCATCGACATTCTTGCCATAACCAACCGAGAGGATGACCGCGTCGCGCTCATCACCCTGGACGCGCTCAAGGTTCTTGATGAAGAAGGGCTCCTGCTGCTCCTCATCGAAGAACTCGGCGAGTTCGTCTTCGCAGTCGTGGAGCGCTGCTCGCAGCGCCTCTTCGATGCGTTCGGCGTGCTTGATCCCCATCGCGATCACACCGAGGCTCTTGTCCGGCCACCTATCGGCGTGCTCGAGGATCAACTCGACCACCGCTTCGATCTCCGCGGCGCTGCTCGTATCCGAGCCGAGCTCCCCCGGAGCATGGGGAACGTAGACGTGGCTGACGCAGTCAGGGCCAACCACGCCGGGGAACGTCGTCAGGCCCCGATCGTAGATATGGACGTTTGAGAAGGTGATCAGGCGCTCGTCCCGGGAGCGGTAGTGCCACTCCAGCATGCGGAAGTCGATGAAGGCGGCGAGCGCCTCGAGGATGCTCTCGTAGCTCGAATCGACCGCGAGATAGGAACCCTCACTCTCGTCCTCCTCGGCGTCTGGGTTCGCGGAGGCAAAAAATGAGGTTGGCGGCAACTGCCGTTCGTCGCCGGCGACGACGAGCTGCTTGCCGCGTAGGATCGTTGGCATCGCCTCGGCGGGACGGATCTGGCTGGCCTCATCGAAGATCACGACGTCGAAGTAGGGCCGATCCGCAGGAAGCAGCTGAGAGACAACCAGCGGACTCATTGCCCAGCACGGCTTGACCGCCAGCATCACCTCCGGCGCGGCCGAGAAGAGCTGGCGCGTGGCGAGGTGCTTACGCTTCTTGTTGGCCTCGGCGCGGATCAGGCTGGCGTCATCGGGCGAGGCATCCTCAGCGGCGACCGCGTGCTCTGCGCATAGACGGCGGACGCGCTCCGGAGTCGTCTCGATGTGCTCGCGATCGGCAGCCTGAAACTCGCGCACGAGCTCTCGTTGTTGCTCGCCGTCGAAGGAGCCGATGTGGCTATCGCTGAGCTGGAGATGCTCGACAAGCGAGGTGAGCCACGCGAAGCGGAGAACCGCACCAGCCTCCTCCCGGCTGAGCGGCCTGGCGTCGAGGCTCGCGAGCAGCTCGCCCAGGCCTAAAGCCTCGATCTCGGCCTGCAACCGGTGGAGCTCCGGTAGCTTGGCAAGGCTCGGAACGTCAGCGAGCAGCGCATCGAGCTCGCCCAGGACGGCCGCCGGCAAACCATCGATCGAAATGCGGCCGATCCGCTGGGCAAGATCCTGGAGACTTGCCCACGCCTGCTCGTAGCTCACCTGCAGCGCGTCCAGGGTCGCCGGATAGGTTGGGGCGGAACCCGGTGTGGCAGCGATCGAATCCCAAGCCTGCCGAACCGCCTGGGCATAGCAGGCCGTCTCGTGCAATTCGTGGGCTGAGCGGCTCTGTCCGGCGCGAAGAGCCTCGCGTAGTGCGCGTTTTGCCGCGCGGTACTTGGCGTTGGTGAGGGACGCGGTAAAGCGGGAAGTGGCCGCGCCACCGAGCGGGGCAGCGTCCTCGATGATCTCGTCGAGGGGCAAGTCGTAGACGGCTGGATCGAACGTCTTGGAGATCTCCTCAACCATGCGCCAGAGCTCGAACCGCTCGCCCCAGGACCCGAGCGTTTGCGGGCCCTGCAGGCCGCACTCAGCCGCCGCGCGATCCAGATTGGCGGATACCTCCGGAAGCTGCTTCCTCAGGCTCTCGACCTCTGATTGGCAAGCCTGAGCCTCGGCTTCGGAAATCATGGTTGCGCGAGCCCAGGGCGAATCGGAGTGGCGGAACTGCAGACCACCATGGCCCACGTAATCCATCAAGGTCTCGGTCGCATGAGCTAGCTCGCGCTCGCCAAATCGCTCGAGATCGGAGCCGCGAAGGCGGAAATCGGTGCAGGCGGACCCCGGAAAGCGCAGCAGCTCAGCCTGTGCGTCGAAGAAGCTGACCTGCCACGGTGGCCGCTTTACATGCAACGCGTGTGCGTGTTGGTTGAGCTGGCTTCGTCGCTGCTCCAGGGTCCGGTGAAGGGCCTCAACCTTCGGCCTGCCGAGACTCGCGTTGCGCGCCAGCGCCTGACTCAACGCCTCTGCCACCTTCCGCTTCGAGGAGACGCCGCCGTGCAGGTCGAGTACAAGGTCATCGAGTCCGACGTCATTCAGTCGCCGCAAGACGGCGTCGATCGCAGCCCGCTTCTCGGCGACAAAGAGGACCCGCTTTCCTCGCGCGACGAGCGTCGAGATGAGGTTAGAGATCGTCTGACTCTTGCCGGTCCCCGGCGGTCCCTTGATGATCAGGCTCCTGCCGGCCAGAACCGCGTTGATCGCGTAGTTCTGGCTTGCATCAGCATCAAGGACGAGGAACTCGTCGCTGGGAGGGACGCTGTCAGGAGATGGGATCTGCGCGGTCGCGCCCTTCTCGCGAAGCGCAGCCTGGGCTTCGACATCGCCGGCCAACGCGGCGACGATCTCATGCGCGGCCATGGCCTCCAGTGAGCCCTCAAGGTCGCGAACCATCGGCATCTTGGCGTAAGAGAAGTTGCCGATGACGAAGCGATCTTTGATATCGAACCCCGGCACCGACTCGCACCGGCGCCGCAGCCAAGCGAAGGAGACATCGAGCTCGTCAGGGGTGTCGATGATCCCCTCGATTCCCGCTGAGTCCAACAGCTCGGTTGGATCGCACGTTACGTCGAATTCCGCCTTCAGCATCTGCAGGAAGGTGGGGTTGACCTCGAGCTCACCGGTCATAGTGAGCTCAAACTCCTCCTGGGCGGCCCCTCTCGGCGCGAGGCGACAAGGAACGAGGAGGACCGGAGCGGCGGGGGCCGATGCACTTTTCTGCGGAGTCCAACTCGCCATCCCGCAGGCGAGGTAGAGCGTTTCGATGCCGCGCTCCTCGAAGTGAGCGTTGGCCTTGTTCCTGACTGAGCGCGCCCGCTTCAGGGCGTCCTCGAGCGCCTCCTCCTTGAAGAGCTTGCTCAGGAGGACGGGGCGCCCAGCCAGAGCGCCGTAGATGAGCTGCCGCGGCGACGAACCGAGCGGCAGGGTACCGACCTTGAGCTCACGGTAATAGAGAAGGTTGTTGCGGCCGGTGAGGTCAACGAGCTGTCCCGTCCAGGTCTTCGTCGCCTTGCGAACCACCTCAAGACGTCCCGTTGCCCCCGCGTCGTCACTCCCAACGTTCTCCAGCTCGGCATCCTCCATTGCGCTTCCCTTATCGACATGCGGCGGTATCGGTTCGAATCCTGCTCACGCCCTTGCGAGAACCATAACCAGACACTGCGCGATCCTAACCCGGCGGATCTGTCACCGTCGAGCGCGTGCCATCGTCGCGGATCGCAGGCAATGCGAGACGGCACTGCTGGTCGGCACCGGCCGAAATCGCCGCGCATCGGGGACATTTCGGGAACTAATTCGAATTAGTTCCCGAAATGAAGGGGATATACGGGGATGGTTCCAGTTGATTCTGGATCCCCCCCGCCGGCACCGACCCGCCCACGTGCAGGGGATTCGCGAGAAAGCGGCTGATGGGATTCGAACCCACGACCTTCTGCATGGCAAGCAGACGCTCTAGCCAACTGAGCTACAGCCGCGCGAAGCGGCCAGTATAGCCGCGCCCGGTCGCGATTCCCCCGTTTACTTCGAGCCGACGACGCCGGAGCGGCAGCGCTTTGCCTTGCGGACGAGCAGGCGGTCGATGAAGACGGCCGAGTCCCACTGCCTGTCCCCCTGATCGAAGATCGAGAGGTAGAGCAGCCTCGAGCCCGGCCTGACCGGCGTCGAGGCGCGGAGCTTGCCGGTCGCCGCGTCGTAGGTGGTCCCGCGTGCAGCCGCCCGGGTGACGCGGGCATTGCGGGTCGCGTTGACGCTGATCAGGTTGCCGTCGCGGGTCGTCGCGAAGTTCCGCGGAGCCTGGATGACCGGATCGCGGTTGCCGTTCGTGGTCCAGTTCGGCGAGCGGTCGAGTTCGGCGATGAACGCGTCGTTGAACTGCGTCCCGACGAACTCCGGGAACTCCTCGGAGAGGAACTTGAAGCGGAAGGAGAGGCAGTTGGCGCCGCGCGGCACCCGCACGCGGATCCGCCAGATCGTCACGTCGCGTGCCCCACGCACTTTGACTCCGCCGCCGCGGCAACCGGTCGCGCCTCCCCTGTTCGGTCGGTCTGCATACACGGCGCAGCCGGTCGAGAGGATCGCGAACGAGCCGCCACGGCGGGGAAAGCCGCTGAGCGGCCTGTTCGAGATCGCCACCGGGGTGGCGCCGGGCGGCGTGGTGACGAACTTGGCGCGAACGAAGTGGCGGCCGTTGCCCTCGAAGATCGCGCGGGCGAGGTGGATCGCGCCGGCATCGGATCGCGAGACTGGCACCAGGCGCTTCTTGCCCTTGCCATCGTGGATCGCGAGCGCCAAGCCGGCGAAGGCGGTGAGCGCCGCGAGGATGGAGGCGACGAGGGCGAGGCCCAGGCGCCGACGGCTGCGGTGGGGTGCTGCTCGTTCTGTCATGCGCCCCGCTTACCCACGACGGCGGCGGGTCAAACGGGCGTATCGATCACCATCGGGAGGCGGCTCAGCCATCGAGCGCCTCGTTGACGAGGCGGTCGGCATCGGCGTTGTCGGCGCGGCGGACGTGGCGGATCGACCAGGACTCGAAGTCGCGCAGCGCTCGCTTCACCTCGGCGTGGAGCTGGCGCAGGGTCGCGTCCTTGACCTTGTACTCGCCCTTGACCTGGCGCACGACCAGCTCCGAGTCGCCGACCAGCTCCAGCTCGCTCGCCCCCAGCTCCGCCGCCCGGGCGATCCCGAGCAGCAGCGCCCGGTACTCGGCGACGTTGTTGGTGGCGACCCCGATCCGCTCGCCGCGCTCCTCCAGCACCTCCCCCTCGGGCGCCTGCACGACCACTCCGACCGCCGCCGGGCCCGGGTTGCCGCGGGCACCGCCGTCGACGTTGACCACCAGCCTCCGCATCGCTCAGCCGACCGGCTCGCCGTCGCCGGCGCGGGCCGCAGGGGCCGGGCCCAGCGCCAGCCTTCCCCCCTCCCCTGCGTGCGCGTTCCACTCGCGAGCCGGGCCGTCGAGCTGGCCGACCTCCTCGCCCTTGTCGAGCTGGAAGACCGGCCGCAGCTGATCGGCGAGGTCGACCCCCCACTGGTACCAGCTGAGCTCCCAGGCAACGGTGACCCGCACCTGGCTCGAAGAGCCGGCGGCGGAGCCGATCGAGACCCGCGGCTGCCCCAGCGCCCGGGTCAGGCCGGACACCGTGCGTGCCGCCTCGCTGGCGTTGAAGCGCTCCACCGCCCGCTGCAGGCGCCCGCGCGGCGACTCCGACGGCCCCGGCTCGGGCCGGCGGCCGACGTTCGCCCCGGGCGCGGCGGGGTCGACCCAGCCGAGCCGCTCGGCGCGCCCGCGGCAGAGCTCGCAGACCAGCCGCGGGCCCTGCTTGGGGCTCATGTAGGAGCGCGTCCGCTCACCGGCCAGGATCGTGCGGTCGCAGACCGCGCAGGTCTCGTCGGGGCTCACCCCGCAAAGCTAGCAGCGGGGACTACGTCTCCTGCAGCGAGGACTTGAGCCGCATGACCGCCTTCGTGTGCAGCTGCGAGACGCGCGACTCGGTGACGCCGAGGACCTCGCCGATCTCGCGCAGGGTCAGGTTCTCGTAGTAGTAGAGGGCGACGACCAGCTGCTCGCGCTCGGGCAGGGTGGCGATCGACTCGCTCAGGCGGTCCTTGACCTCGCTGCTGGCGAGGGACTGCTGCGGGTCATCGGCGCGCGGGTCGGGAATCGTGTCGAGCAGCGAGACCCGGTCGCCGGAGGAGTCGGAGATCGACCAGAGCTCGTCCAGGGCGTAGACGGAGGAGTTGGCGATCTCGAGCAGCGAGGCGCGCAGCTCCTCCTCGCTGAGGTCGACCTTCTTGGCCAGCTCGGCGTCGGTCGGCGCCCGCTGCAATTCGTGCTCGAGCTTCGACTGCGCCGCCTCGATTTCGCGCGCCCGCGAGCGGACCGAGCGCGGCACCCAGTCCAGCGAGCGCAGCTCGTCGATGATCGCGCCGCGGATCCGGGTCATCGCGAAGGTCTCGAACTTGATCCCGCGCTCGGGCTCGAAGCGCTCGATCGCGCCGATCAGGCCCATCAGCCCGTAGGAGATCAGGTCGGCGTCCTCGACGTGCGAGGGCAGCCCGGCGCCGAGCCGGCCGGCGACGAACTTGACCAGCGGCGAGTAGGCGACGACCAGACGCTCGCGGGCTTTCGCGTCGCCGTCCCCCTTGTAGCGACTCCACAGATCGCGGAGCTCGACCTCTTTTACGCCGGTTTCCATGGAGTTCGCTCGATTCTATGTAGACAGGGGAATCGTTCGCACTTCACGCACGCGGATGGGTGGCCGCGTAGGCATCGCGGAGGCGCGCCGCATCGACCCGAGTGTAGACCTGAGTGGTTGAAATCGAAGCGTGGCCGAGCAGCTCCTGGATCGTGCGCAGGTCGGCCCCCCCTTCCAGCAGGTGGGTGGCGAAGCTGTGGCGCAGCGAGTGCGGCGAGATGCCGGCAGCCAGCGCTGCCTCGCGGACCCAGAGGCCGAGGCGGCGGGTGATGTCGGAGTTGGAGAGGCGGCGGCCGCTCTTGGAGAGGAAGAGGGCGCGCTCGCGCGAGTCGTCGGCGAGCGCGGGGCGGCCGCGCTCGCCGTAGCGGCGCAGCGCCCGCTGAGCCGGCTCGCCGACCGGCAGCAGCCGCTCCTTGGAGCCCTTGCCCAGCACCCGCAGCTGCTCGGTCTCGAAGTCGAACACGCCGAGGTCGAGGCTGACGATCTCCTCGCAGCGCAGGCCGCAGGAGTAGGCCAGCTCGAGCATCGCCCGATCGCGCAGCTCCAGCGCGGTGCGGGCTGGGATCCGCTCCAGCAGCGCTCGCACCTGCTCGCCGCTGAGCACCTTGGGCAGCTTCTCCTCGCGCTTCGGGCTGGAGACCAGGTCGGCCGGGTTGTGCGTCGCCCGCTCGCTGCGGACGAGGAAGTCGAAGAGGCCGCGGACCGCGGCCAGCTTGCGCGCCACCGTCGCCGCGGCGGCGCCGCCGGAGGAGAGCCCGGCCGCGAAGCGCCGCACGTCGCGGTGGCGCACCTCGCCGACACCCAGCTCTCTCCCCTTCGCCCACTCGACGAACTGGCCGAGATCGACCGCATACGCCTTCCGAGTTCGCTCGGCCAGGCTGCGCGCCCGCAGGTCACGGTCGTAGGCGGTGAGCGCTTCGTCCCAGTCCATGAAATGAAGTTCGGCGCTTTTCTATTTCGTCCTCTGAGCGGGGCGAGAACCAAGCAGATCGGTGGACGCAGGGAGCGTGGCGTGCTCTGCACGCGAGCGACCGAGGACGCCGATATGCGCCGGTTATCGCCCCGCTCAGCCGATATATATGGGCGTCCCTACTTCAACTTCGTCATAGAGCTCTTCGACGTCGGGTATCGCCATCCGCACGCACCCGTGCGAGGCGGCGGTGCCCAGCGAGGACGTCTCTTCGGTGCCGTGGATGCCGGCGCCTTCGAAGATCCCCATCCAGCGCGCCTTCAGCGGGTTCGAGGGCCCGGGCGGGATCGACTGCCCGGCGAGCGAGCCGGCCCAGTCGGATTCGGGCACGTTCCAGGTCGGGTCCACCTGCTTGTTCTGGATCTGGTAGAGGCCCTCCGGCGTTTCCAGGCCTTCCTGGCCGACGGCGACGGTGTAGGTCCTGGCCAGCTTCAGGTCCCTCCAGAGGCGCAGCGTGTAGCTGGAGCGCTCGAGCGTCAGGTAGCTCGGGTACTCGGAGGCGACCTCTTCGCCGGTCACCTCGGGGGCGACCGAGCGGGCGCGGGCGGCGATCGTGCGAGCGGCGTTGGCGTTGAGCACCGCCGCCTCGAGCTGGTCGGTGAGCAGGTTGTCGCGCAGCTTGCGCCCGTGCTCGGCGGGGACCACGACCAGCTCGGCGCCGCTGGCCTCGACCGCGGCGTCGCGCGGCTCGCGGCCGACCGCCTCGGCGATCTCGCGGACGAAGCGGTTGATCGCCGGCTGCGAGTAGGTGACGTCGGCCGGGACGCTCTCCTCGACCTCGCCGCCGCTCACGTAGCGGACGATCCGCGCCGGCAGCCCGCCGTCGCGGCTCGCGTCGAGCGCCTCCGCGACCGCGCCGTCGAGGTCGGCGTGGACCTTCAGCTGCTCGCTGGACAGGGTCCAGCTCTCGCCGTCGTAGCCGACCTTCAGCGAATGGCGCAGGGGCGCAAGCAGCTGCCGGCGCACCGCCCGCACCGCTTCGCCCGCGTCCATGCCGCCGACGTCGACCCCGGCGATCCTCACCCCGTCGGCGATCGTGTCGTCCTGAGTGCTGTCGTAGGCGTAGGCGGCGACCCCTCCGAGCGCCAGCAGAGAGGCGAGGGTTGCGATCGCGATTTTGGTCTTACGCAACATGCAGGAAAGTGTAGGCACAAGGCTCGGTCGTGCTGACGGATATCTTTCGTCACCGTGCGCTCCAAGGATGAGGTTCGCAAGGAAGTGTGGAAGGCGATGGACCGCGAGGGCGTGTCCCGCTTCCCGGGCGCCGAGGGCCGCATCCCGAACTTCGCCGGGGCGCGGCTGGCGGCGGAGAAGCTCGCCGGGCAGCGGCTCTGGAAGCGGGCGCGCACGATCAAGGCCAACCCCGACTCACCGCAGACGCACGCCCGCCGGCTGGCGCTGGAGGAAGGCAAGACGGTGATCATGGCGGTGCCGCGGCTGCGCGACCCGCACCCGTTCCGGGTGCTGGAGCCGAAGCGCCTGAGCAAAAGCGCGATCAAGGAGGCGGCGACGATCAAGGGCGCGCTCAAGCACGGCCGCGTCGTCGCCCTCGACGACCTGCCGGCGATCGACTTCGTCCTCTGCGGCTCGGTCGCGGTGAACCTGAGCGGCGCGCGGATCGGCAAGGGCGGCGGTTACAACGACCTCGAGTACGGGATCCTGATCGACGCCGGCAAGATCGACGGCCACACCACCGTCGCCACCACCGTCCACCCGATCCAGATCCTGCGCAAGCACCTGCCGGTGATCTCGCACGACCTGCCGATCGACGTGATCGCGACGCCGCGCGCGGTGATCGAGGTCGAGCGCCAGTACGAGCGCCCGCGCGGCATCCTCTGGGACCACCTGCA
This sequence comes from Solirubrobacterales bacterium, assembly GCA_040904405.1. Taxonomy (GTDB): domain Bacteria; phylum Actinomycetota; class Thermoleophilia; order Solirubrobacterales; family 70-9; genus VRUE01. The sequence goes on from JBBDTK010000010.1 coordinate 45,102, forward strand.
GCCGCCGCAGATCCGCGAGATCCCGATTCTGGAAAGAATGGGCTATGCCTGAGGCGGCGATCATGAGCGGGTCGGTCGACTTCCCGGCCTCCGACTACGGCAACCCGGACCCGGAGTGGCTGAAGATCGATTGGCGCGAGCACCTGCACCGGGTGCAGCTGCCGGGGGCCGAGGTCAACTACGCCGAGATCGGCGAGGGCGAGCCGATCCTCTTCGTCCACGGGCTGGCCGGCTGCTGGCAGAACTGGCTCGAGAACCTGCCCCACTTCGGCCGCAACCACCGCGCGATCGCGCTCGACCTGCCCGGCTTCGGCGAGAGCCCGATGCCGTCCTGGCCGATCGAGATGCCGGCCTACGGCCGCCTGATCCACGACTTCTGCGAGAAGCTCGGCATCGACCGCGCCGCGGCGCTGGTCGGCAACTCGATGGGCGGCTTCGTCGGCACCGAGGCGGTGATCGACCAGCCCTCCCGCTTCGAGAAGCTGGTCCTCGTCTCCGCCGCCGGGATCTCCTTCGCCGAGGCCGAAGGGCGGCGGCTGGAAGCGGGCGTGCGCCTGTTCGAAGCCAGCTTCCCCTTCATGGCCGGGCCGCGCCGCCTCTGGCTCAACCGGCCCCGCGGGCGCCACTTCGCCTTCGCCAGGATCTTCCACAACCCCAACCGGATCCGGCCCGAGCTGCTCGCCGAGCAGATCGACCCGGGGCTGCAGAGCCCCGGCTTCGCCGACGCGATCCGCGCGATCGGCGGCTACGACACCCGCCACCGCCTGACCGAGATCGAGGTCCCGACGCTGGTCGTCTGGGGGCTGAACGACCACGTCGTGCCGGTCGAGGCCGCGATCGGATACCACCGGCTGATCCCCGAGTCGCGCCTGGAGCTGTTCGAGCGCACCGGCCACGTGCCGCAGATGGAGCGGCCACACCGCTTCAACGCGCTGCTCGACTCCTTCGTCGCCGGCGAGACCGTCCCTAGGTGACAGCGCCCAGGGAGGCTGAGGAAACGGTGGCCGCGTACTTGGCCATCACGCCGCGCTCGTAGCGGCTCGGCGGCGACTCGTACTCGGCCACGCGCTTGGCGATCTCCTCGTCGGAGAGGGCGACGTCGAGGCGGCGCGCGTCGACGTCGAAGCTGATCTCATCGCCCTCGCGGATCGCCGCGATCGGGCCGCCCTTGACCGCCTCGGGGGCGACGTGGCCGGCCATCAGCCCGCGGGTGGCGCCGGAGAAGCGCCCGTCGGTGAGTAGGGCGACCTCCTCGCCCAGCCCCTCGCCGACGATCGCCGCGGTCACCTGCAGCATCTCGCGCATGCCGGGGCCGCCGGCGGGGCCCTCGTTGCGGATCACGACGATGTCGCCCGGGCGGATGCCCTGTTCCCGGACCGTGCGGAAGCACTCCTCTTCTGACTCGAAGACGCGCGCCGGGCCGACCTGCTTGGTCCGCTCGGTCCCGGCCAGCTTCACCACAGCGCCTTCCGGGGCGAGGTTGCCGCGCAGGATCGCCAGCCCGCCCTCGGGCTTGAGCGGGTTCGACAGCGCCCGCACCACCTCCTGTCCCTCGGCCTCCTCGGCGCCGGCGGCCTCCTCGGCGATCGTGCGGCCGGTGACCGTGAGCGCGTCGCCGTGCAGGATGCCGGCCTGCGCGAGCCGCTGCAGGATCAGCGGCACGCCGCCGGCGCGGTAGAGGTCGGTGGCGACGAAGCGGCCGCCCGGCTTTAGATCGGCGAGCAGCGGCGTCCCGCGCGAGATCCGCTCGAAGTCGTCGATGCCGAGCTCGATCCCGGCCTCGCGGGCGATCGCGATCAGGTGCAGGACGCCGTTGGTCGAGCCGCCCGAGGCGCAGACGCAGGCGATCGCGTTCTCCAGCGAGTCGCGGGTGATCACCTGGCTCGGCCGCAGATCCTCGCTCAGCACCCGCATCGCCAACTCGCCGATCTTCTCGGCGACGCTGCCCTTCTCCTCGTCTTCGGCCGGCACCATCGCCGAGCCGCCGGGGCTGATCCCCAGCGCCTCCGCCGCGCAGGCCATCGTGTTGGCGGTGAACTGGCCGCCGCAGGCCCCGGCGCCGGGGCTGGCGACGCCCTCGAGCTCGTGCAGTTCCTCGTCGCTGATGTCGCCGGCCGCGTGGGCGCCGATCGCCTCGAAGACGTCGAGGATGGTGACGTCACGGCCGTGCCAGCGGCCGGGGGCGATCGAGCCGCCGTAGAGCATCAGCGAGGGGACATCGAGCCTGGCCAGGGCCATGATGCAGCCGGGGATCGTCTTGTCGCAGGCGCTGACCGCGACCACCGCGTCGAACTGGTAGCCGCGGACGGCGAGCTCGATCGAGTCGGCGATCACCTCGCGGCTGACCAGCGAGGTCTTCATCCCCTCGGTGCCCATCGTCACCCCGTCGGAGATCGCGATCGTGTTGAACTCCATCGGCGTGCCGCCGGCGGCGCGGACGCCCTCTTTGACGTGCTCGGCGAGGCCGCGCAGGTGGAAGTTGCAGGGCATCGCCTCGATCCAGGTGTTGGCGATCCCGATCGTCGGCCGGCTGAGCGCGTCGTCGTCGAAGCCGATCCCCTTCATGTAGGCGCGGGCGTGGGCGCGGTCGGGGCCGTCGAAGACCACGCTCGAGCGGGGACGGGGAAGCTTGGTGGCGGTGCCGTTCGTGCTCATCCGGGAAATGTACCCGCCATGCCGAGCACTTCGACCGGCCCGGCCCCCTTGCCGATATCGGGCAGAGCGGCTCCGATCGCCATCGCCGCGACGCTGCGCGCATCGCGAGCCGCTTCCAGCGGAGAGAAGCCGCGAGCGAGAAACGCGGCCACGGCCGAGGAGTGGGTGCAGCCGGATCCGTGGGTGGCGCCGCCCGGATGACGGTCGCCGTCGATCGGGACCGCCTTGGAGCCGTCGTAGTAGAGGTCGACGAGACGCTCGCTGTGGCCGCCGGTCACCACAGCCGCGCGCGGGCCGAGTGCCAGAACCTCGCGAACCAGATCCTCCTGCGAGGCGTTCTCCGCGGCGCCAGTCAGCGCCCGGGCCTCGGGGATGTTCGGCGTGACGACCGTCGCCAGCGGCAGCAGCCGCTCGATCAGCGCCGCCTTCGCCGCCTCGTCGAGCAGGACGGCGCCGCTCTCGGCGACCATCACCGGGTCCACCACGATCGGCGCGTCGCCGACGAGGTCGAGCGCCTCGACCACGGCGTCGACCGTCTCCTCGGTGCCGAGCATGCCGATCTTGACCGCGTCGACGCCGATGTCCCCGGCGACTGCGCGCACCTGGGCGACGATCATCTCCGGGGAGACCGCCTCGACCCGGTCGACGCCGACCGTGTTCTGCGCCGTGATCGCCGTGATCGCCGTCATCCCGTACACGGCGCAGCATGCGAAGGACTTCAGGTCGGCCTGGATGCCGGCGCCGCCGCCGGAGTCCGAGCCGGCGATCGAGAGCGCGGTTGGGGTCGGATACATCCTCATGGCAGCCTAGATGGCTCGGGCGGCCGTTGAGTCGTTCGCGTGTAGGCGCCTACCAACGAGCAGTTGAGGTAGCCGAGCGACTCGAGGTCGGCCAGCGCCGCCGCGGCCTCCGCCGCCGGGAGCTCGGCGCTTGCGGCGACCGCGTCGCAGGTCTCCGCCCCTCGCTCGACCGCCTCCAGCGCCGCCAGCTGCTGCGGCTCCAGGGGCGGGCCCGAGCGTTGCAGCCGGTGGACGCCAGGCCCCAGCATCGCGTCGAGCACGTCCTGCGCGTCGCGGACCAGGCAGGCGCCGCCGGCGAGCAGCTCGTTCGGGCCGGCCGAGAGGCGCGAGCCGACCGGGCCCGGCACGGCGCCCAGGTCCCTGCCCAGCTCGCCGGCGAGGTCGGCGGTGATCAGCGAGCCGGAGCGCTCCGCCGCCTCGACCACCACCGTCATCCCGCCCAGCGCCGCCATGATCCGGTTGCGGGCCGGGAAGGTCCAGCGCCAGGCTCCGGCGCCCGGCGGCAGCTCGGAGAGGACCAGCCCGCTCTCGCCGATCCGGCGCCAGAGCGAGCGGTGCGCGGCGGGGTAGGCGACGTCGGCGCCGCAGCCGAGGACCGCGATCGTCAGCCCGGATTCGAGCGCGCCGCGGTGGGCGCAGGCATCGATGCCGAAGGCGAGGCCGCTGACGACGACGAGACCGGCGGAGGCGAGCTCGCGCCCGAGCTCGCGGGCGACCTCGCGCCCGTAGGTGCTGGCCCGCCGGGCGCCGACCACGGTCACCGTGGCGCTCGGCTGCAGGCCCTCCAGCAAGGCCGGGTCGCCGCGTCCGATCAGCGCCCGCGGCGCGTCGGCGGCATCGCCCAGGCCGACCGGGAAGAGCGGATCGTGCCGGCAGCAGGCCCAGCAGTCCGCCTCGGCGAGCTCGGCGCGCAGGGCCTCCTCGGGCACGGCGGCGACCCGCCCGAGCACCTGCGCGGCGACCTTCGGCGCCACGACCGCGGTCAGGTCCTCGTCGGAGAGCCGCAGCAACTCGGGCGAGCGCTGACCCGGGGCGCCGGTCGCGATCCGCTCGATGTAGGGGGCGAGCTGCGCCAGCAGGCGGGCGCGGCGCAGGCACTCGGCGCAGGCGTTGGGCAGGTCAGTCACGGTCCCTCCTCCTCAGTTGCAGTGCTTGAGCGATCTGGTCGCGCTCGATCGAGTCGCCGCCGGCCATGTCGGCGAGGGTCCGGGCGAGGCGCAGGACGCGGTCGTGGGCGCGGCCGCTGAGCCGGCGCCGCGAGTAGGCCTCGGCGAGCAGCGCCGCGGCGTCCTCGGTCAGCACGCACTCGCGGGCCTCGGCCGGGGTCATCTCGGCGTTGCAGCGCCCCGGCCCGAGCCGGCCTTCCTGGCGCTCGCGCGCCACCGTGACCCGTTCGCGCACGGCGACCGAGGGCTCGCCGGGCGGGCCGCCGATCTGCTCCGCGCCGGGCTGTCGGATCGCGACCAGGATGTCGAGCCGGTCGGCCAGCGCGCCGCTGAGCCGGCCCTGGTAGCGCCGCACGGCGAGGGGGGGGCAGGCGCACTCCGGGTCGGCCTCGCCGCGGCCGCAGGGGCACGGGTTGGAGGCGGCGAGCAGCATCAACTGGCAGGGCAGCCGGCGGGTGCTGCCGGCCCGCGAGATCGAGACCCAGCCGCTCTCCAGCGGCTCGCGCAGCGCCTCCAGCGCCTCACGTCGAAACTCGCAGAGCTCGTCGAGGAAGAGGGCGCCGCGGTGGGCGAGCGTAGCCTCGCCGGGGCCCGGCGGGTTGCCGCCGCCGATCAAGCCCGCCGGCGTCACCGTGTGGTGGGGGGCGCGAAATGGCCTGCCGCCCCTCGGGCTGGCGCCGAGGCGACCGCAGGCGCTGGCGATCCGCGCGACCTCCAACGCCTCCTCGGATGTGAGCGGAGGCAGAATCGACGGCAGCCTGCTCGCCGCCAGCGACTTGCCGGCGCCGGGCGGCCCGATCATCAGCAGGCTGTGACCGCCGGCCGCCGCGACCTCCAGCGCGTAGCGCAGGTGCGGCTGGCCACGCAGGTCGGCGAGATCGGGCGCCCCGGGCGGCGGGGTCAGCGGCAGCTCCAGCGGCACCGGCGGGTCCGGCCGCCACTCCCCCGCCGCCAGCGCCGGAGCCTGCCCGAGGCTGTCCAGCGGCAGCACGTCCAGCCCCTCGACCAGGGCCGCCTCCGGCCCGTTCTCAGCCGGGACGGCGATCGCCTCGGCGCCCAGCTCGCGCGCCGCCTCGGCGATCGCCAGCGCCCCCGGCACCGGCCGCAGCGAGCCGTCGAGCGCCAGCTCGCCGACCATCGCCAGCCGCGACAGCGCCTCCCACTGGAGCTGGCCCGAGGCGGTCAGCAGCGCGATCGCGATCGGCAGGTCGAGGCCGGGGCCCGCCTTGCGCAGGCTGGCCGGCGCCAGGTTGGCGACGATCCGCTGCAGCGGGAAGTCGAAGCCGCAGTTGGAGAGCGCTGCGCGGACCCGCTCGCGCGCCTCGCGGACCGCCGCGTCGGGCAGGCCGACGACGGTGAAGGCGGGCAGGCCGCGGTGCACGTCGACCTCGACCCGGACCGGCCGGGCGGCGATGCCGTCGAGGGTGAATGTCCGCGCCGTGGCGAGCATGCGGCAAACGCTCGCGGGTCCCGCCGCGCGGGTGGTGCGCACAGTGGAAATTGTCAGCGCAGGCTTCGTGACCGAAGGCAAACAGGCTTGTCCTGCCCTACCGTCACCGCGATGACGGCGACCCGCCAGAGGCTGGGCAAGGCCGCCGAGGAGCTGGTCGCGGCGCGCCTCGCCGCCGCCCGCTGGGAGATCCTCGGGCGCAACGCCCGCACCCGCCACGGAGAGCTCGACCTCGTCGCCCTCGACGGCGCCGCGCTGGTCTTCGTCGAGGTCAAGGCCGGCCGTGCCGGCTCCGCCTACGGGCCGGAGCGTCCGGTGCTCGCGATCGGCCGCCGTAAGCAGCTACGTATCCGCCGCCTGGCAACCGCCTGGATGGCCGAGCGACGCGATCTCCCCCGCTACGCGGAGATCCGCTTCGACGCCGTCGGCGTCACCTACGACCGCGCCGGCCGGATAGTCGACTACGAGCACATTCGGGGGGCCTTTTGACGTTCCCTGTGGCGCGCGTGGCCAAGCAGATCAAGGAACTCGCGTTGGCACTCTCGCACCCGCCTTCGGCGGGGGTCGGGCGACAAGGGTCGCAGGCAACCGACTGAGGACGCCGATATGCGCCGCGCCACGCGCGTCACAGGGCCAGCTGGGAGTAGGCGACCGATGCGAACGAGCGCCGGTGCAGGGGCGAGATCCCGATCCGCTCGATCGCGGCGCGGTGCTCGGGGGTCGAGTAGCCGACGTGCTCCTCGAAGCCCCAGCCGGGATGCTCGCCGGCGGCGCGGCGCATGTAGCGGTCGCGGCTGACCTTGGCGATCACCGAGGCGGCGGCGATCGCGGCGCTGGTGCCGTCGCCCTCGATCACGGCGCGGTGCGGGACCGCGCACTCGCGCAGAGAGAAGCCATCCACGAGGCAGGTCGCCTCCGACTCGGGCTCTAGCCGCTCCAGCGCCACCGAGAGCGCTTCGATGTTGGTCACGTGCAGGCCGCGGTCGTCGATCCCGCGCGCGCAGCGCACGACCACGCTGACCCGGCTGGCCGCCCGCAGCACCGCCGGGTAGAGCTCCTCGCGCTGAACCGGCTTCATCTGCTTGGAGTCGTGCAGACCGGCCAATCCACGACGATCGGCATGGGACAACGCCTCGTAGTCGATCAGAACGGCTGCCGCGACAAGGGGGCCCGCCAGGCAACCCCTCCCTGCCTCGTCGGCCCCCGCCACAAATCGACTCCCCAAACCCCTGTCGAAGGAGAACAACCGCCGCGACCTTGCCAACCGACGCCGGTGTGTTCTCGACTGGGTTTTAGCCACCGATACCCCAGTCAGATCCCGGTCGGGGCTCTAAAAGACTCCGACCCTATCCGGGGGCCAGTAGGTGGCGAAGGCCTTGCCGATGATCCACTCGCGGGGGACGGGGCCCCAGAAACGGCTGTCGTCGCTTGCCCCACGGTTGTCGCCCATCATGAAGTAATGGTCGGCCGGGATGGTGATCGGCCTGGGCAGATCGCAGGCGCCGCCGTTGCCGCAGGGCAGCGTGAAGGGCTCCTCGGCCTTCTCCACCCCGTTGACCACCGGGTGGCCGTTGCGGACGGCCAGCGTGTCGCCCGGCCCGGCGACGATCCGCTTGATGAAGTTCTGGTCGGACTCGGCCTCGGTCGGCCTCGAGCAGGCTTCCTGCGGGCCGTGCGGGGCGCCGCACTCGGTGCCCAGGTCGGCGCCGGCGGGCGGGTGGAAGACGACGACGTCGCCGATCCCGGGATCGCCGAAGTGGTACTGGAAGCGATTGACCAGAACCCGCTGGCCGACGTCCAGGGTCGGCTCCATCGATTGCGAGGGGATCTGGTAGGGCTTGACCAGCCAGGCCTGGATCGCCAGCGCCAACCCGAGCGCCAGAGCGACGATCACGACCAGCTCGACCAATCCGCCGGCGCGGCTCTGCGGCTTGGGAATGCTCGGGGTCAGGCTGAGTCCTTGGCGTCAGAGTCCGCCTCGGGCTCTGACTCCTCAGCTCCCTCGCCAGACGCGTCGTCCTGTGGCTGTTCCTCAGACGCCTCGTCCTCGGCGTCCGTATCGGTTTTCGCTTCCACTGCGGGCGCCTCAGCATCGGCCTCTGCCTGCGCGTCGGTGTCCCCGGCGTCCTCCGCAGACGCTTCCTCCGCGGGTGGCGTGGGGGTGGGCTCCCCCTCCGTAGCCTGCGAGGAGGGGGTGTCCTCCCCCGCGACAGGACCCGCGGCCTCGGCGTCCGCGTCGTCCTCCTGCGTGACGCCCTCGGCATCCGCCGCGGCGGTCGGCGCCGAGATCAGCTCCTCGTCGATTCCCCAGCGCCGCTCCGCCACCCGCGCCGCCTTGCCGATCCGGCCACGCAGGTAGTAGAGCTTGGCCCGGCGCACGTCGCCGCGAGCCGCGATCTCGAGCTTCTCGATCTTCGGCGAGTGCAGCGGGAAGGTCCGCTCGACGCCGACCCCGAACGACTGCTTGCGCACGGTGAAGGTCTCGCGCGCGCCGGAGCCCTGCCGCTTCAGCACGATGCCCTCGAAGACCTGGGTGCGGCGGCGGCTGCCCTCGATCACCTGGAAGTGGACGCGCACGCGGTCGCCTGAGGCGAAGGACGGCAGTCCCTGCCTCTGCTGGCGCTGCTCGATGCTGTCGATTACGCTGCTCATTTGGCCAGAAAAAACCGCCGGAGCCGGGTTCGGCCGCCGCGCGGTCGCGGAATCGTACCTACTCCGGGCGCTCTTCGAACTGCTCGGCACGGCGGCGGCTCTGCTCGGCCCGCCAGGTTCGTACCCGCTCGTGGTCGCCGGAGACGAGAACGTCGGGGACGCCCCAGCCGCGATAGGTCGGCGGCCGCGTGTAGTGCGGGTACTCCGGCGCTCCCTCCAGGAGCTGGCTGAAGGACTCCTCGACCGCGCTCTGCTCGTGCCCCAGCGCCCCGGGCAGCTTGCGCATCACCACGTCCGCGAGGACCATCGCCGGCAGCTCGCCGCCGGCGAGCACGTAGCGGCCGATCGAGACCTCGTCGTCGGCCAGGTGCTCGTGCACGCGCTCGTCGAAGCCCTCGTAGCGGCCGCAGAGCAGCGCCACGTGGGGCTCCTGCGTCAGCTCCTCGGCCAGCTCGTCGTCGAGCAGCCGCCCGGTCGGCGAGAGCAACACGACCCGCGGCTTCTCCCCTTCCCCATAGGCAGCCTGAAGCGCCGCATCGACCACATCCACCCGCAAGACCATCCCCGCCCCGCCCCCATATGGCGCATCGTCAACCTGCCCCGCCCCCAAAGGAGTCGTCTCCCGGTAGTCGAACAACCGCAGCTCATTCCCCTGCGCCAACGCGTTCTGGACCGACCGCTGGCCCTGGAACCAGTCAAATGCCTCTGGAAACAGCGAAAAGATGTCGAGTCTCATGTGTGCCTTAGATCCGGATGCGGGTTGGGGGTGGAGCGTCTTGTACTTTTTCCGCGGCGAGGCCCGCGGACAGCCACAGTGGGTCTTCGGAAAAAGTTAAGCGGAACCCCCAACCCGTAGCCGGATCGATCGCTCAATCCAAGATGTCGACGATCACCCTGCGTTCGAGGCGCACCGCGGCTGCCTTGGCGACGGTGCGGATCGCGTTGGCCACCCTCCCCCCTTTGCCGATCACCCGCCCCAAGTCGTCCTCGGCCACGCTGATCTCGTAGACCAGGTCGCCGTCCTCTTCCAGCTCCTCGACCTCGACCGCGTCGGGGTCCTCGACCAGCGCCCTGACGAGGAACTCGAGCAGCTCGGTCATGGGATTAAGAGCCGGAGGCGGCGATGCCCTTGGTCCGCAGCAGGGTCGCCACGGTCTCCGAGGGCTGCGCCCCGTGCTCGAGCCAGTGGCGGGCGCGCTCCTCGTCGAGCACGATCGTCGAGGGCTCGGTCTGCGGGTTGTACTGGCCGATCGTCTCGATCGTCCGCCCGTCGCGCGGGGAACGTTTGTCGGCGACGACGATCCGCCAGATCGGGTTCTTCTTCGAACCCACCCTTCTCAATCTGATTCGCACGGCCATTGGGAGCGGGCAGGTTAGCGCCTACGCACCTTGGGGCGCGGCGCTCCACCCTGCATCTGGGCCAGCTGCTGCGGGTCGGGCATCTTGCCGGCGACCACCTGGCGCATCATCTTGCGCATCTGGTCGAACTGCTTGACCAGCTGGTTGACGTTCTGCACCTTGGTCCCCGAGCCGAGCGCGATCCGCTTGCGACGCGAGCCGTTGATCAGCGCCGGGTTGGCCCGCTCAAGCGGCGTCATCGAGAGGATGATCGCCTCGACCCGGTCGAGCTCGCCCTCGTCGACCTCGGCGTTCTTCAGCCCCTTCATCGCCCCCATCCCGGGCAGCATCCCGATCAGCCCGCCGATCGGCCCCATCTTGCGCACCTGCCGCATCTGCTGCAGGAAGTCCTCGAGCGTGAAGCGGTCGCCTTCGAGCTTCTTCTGCAGGTCCTCGGCCTGGCGCTCGTCGACCTGCTGCTCGGCTTTCTCGATCAGGCTCAGCACGTCGCCCATGCCGAGGATGCGCGAGGCCATCCGGTCGGGATGGAAGCGCTCGAAGGCCTCAAGCTTCTCGCCGGTCGAGGCGAAGAGGATCGGCTTGCCGGTGACCGCCTTGACCGAGAGCGCGGCGCCGCCGCGGGCGTCGCCGTCGAGCTTGGTCATCACCACGCCGTCGAACTCGGCGGCGGCGGCGAAGGATTCGGCCACGCCGACGGCGTCCTGGCCGGTCATCGCGTCGACGACCAGCAGCACGTCGTGGGGCTTGACCCGCTTGCGGATCTTCGCCAGCTCCTCCATCAGCTCCTCGTCGACGTGGAGGCGGCCGGCGGTGTCGACGATCAGCGCGTCGCGTCCCTCCTCGCGGGCGCGCTCCAGCGCCCAGGCGGCGATCTCGACCGGGTCGGCGTCGGTCCCCTGCTCGTAGACGTGCGCCCCGGCCCGCTCGCCGATGGTCACCAGCTGCTCGACCGCGGCCGGCCGGTAGACGTCGCAGGCGGCGAGGGCGACGTCCTTGCCCGACTCGCCGAGGTGGCGGGCGAGCTTGGCGCAGGCGGTCGTCTTGCCCGAGCCCTGCAGGCCGGCCATCAGGATCACCGTCGGGCCGCTGGAGGAGAGGGCGAGGTCGCGGCCGGCGCCGCCCATCAGCCCGGTCAGCTCCTCGTTGACGATCTTCACCACCTGCTGGCCGGGGTCGAGGCTCTCCAGAACCTCGGCGCCGAGACAGCGCTCCTTCAACGTCTTGGTGAAGCCTTTGACGACCTTGAAGTTGACGTCGGCCTCGAGCAGGGCGAGGCGGATCTCGCGCATCGCCGCGTCGACGTCGGACTCGCTCAGCTTGCCGCGCGAGCGGACGTCGGAGAGGGTCGCCTGGAGGCGGTCTGAGAGCTGGTCGAACACCGGCCTACCAGCTTGGGTGTATTCGGTTGGACGCAGGGTTGGTTTAAC
>JBBDTK010000010.1:56620-59709 GCA_040904405.1 Solirubrobacterales bacterium
CCGCCTATATGGCGGGTAACTGCGACCTCGATGCCTGGGGCTACTCGGCGAGCAGGGCGCGGGCGAAGTCCTCGGGGTCGAAGGGGCGCAGATCCTCGAGCGACTCGCCGCTGCCGATCAGCTTCACCGGGATGCCGAGCTCGGCCGCGATCGCCAGCACGATGCCACCCTTGGCGGTGCCGTCGAGCTTGGTCAGGACGACGCCGTCGACCGCGACCGCCTCGGCGAAGGCCTTCGCCTGGCGCAGGCCGTTCTGGCCGGTGGTGGCGTCGATCGAGATCAGCGTCTCGTGCGGGGCGCCGGGCAGCTGCTTGGCGATCACGCGGCGCACCTTGGCCAGCTCGTCCATCAGGTTGCCCTGGGTGTGGAGGCGGCCGGCGGTGTCGACGATCACCACGTCGGCGCCGCGGGCGCCGGCGGCGGCGATCGCGTCGAAGGCGACCGCGCCCGGGTCGCCCCCGGGCGCCGAGCGGACCAGCTCCGCCCCCGCCCGCTCGGCCCACTCGGCCAGCTGCTCGGCGGCGGCGGCGCGGTAGGTGTCGCCGGCGGCCATCACCACCGAGAGGCCGAGCTCGCGCGAGAGGTGCCAGGCGATCTTGCCGATCGTCGTCGTCTTGCCGGTGCCGTTGACGCCGACCATCAGCAGGACCGCCGGCTCGCCGCTGAGGTCGATCGGCGCCCGGCCGGCGGCGGCGACCTCGGCGAGGATCTCGATCAGGCGCTCGCGGACCGCCTCGCCGTCGGCCGAGACGGCGCCGCTCTCGACCTCGCGCTCCAGCCGTTCGACCACCTCGGCGGTGGTCGGAGCGCCGACGTCGGCGAGAATCAGCGCCTCCTCCAGGCGCTCCCAGGTCTCCTCGTCGATCCGGTCGAAGAGGCTGGCGGAGATCTCCTCGACCAGCGCCTGGCGGCTCTGGGAGAGGCTCTCGCGCAGGCGGCGGAAGACGCCGCGGCGCTCGTCCTCCCACTCGGGCTCGGCGGCGACCGGCGGCGCCTTGCGCGCGCCGAGATCGAAGATCTCCGACCAGGAGGTCGGCACTAGTGGCCCTTCTCATGACGTTCGCCAGGAAATGACGAGGTCCAGGCGCCGCCAGACAAGGACGCAGGGAGCCCGAATAGCAGCGCTATTTGGGCGACTGAGGACGCAGTATGGCGGTGATCTGGGGCCGTCATTTCCGGTGAAACGTTGTGGGAAGGGCCACTAGGCGGCGGCGGCCGAGTCGCCGCGGGCGCCGGGCTCAGCGACGGCGGCCTGCCGGCCGAGGCCGCCCACCGCGCCCTCGTCCAGCTCCGGGGCGACGCCGGCGAACGGCGGCGGCGCGGTCTCCTCGACTTCGCGCGGCAGCCGGCGCGATACGACTTTGGTCACCCCGTCGCCGCCCATCGTCACCCCGTAGAGCACGTCGGCGGCGTCCATCGTCCGTTTCTGGTGGGTGACGACGACGAACTGGGCGCGGTCGGAGAAGCGGCGGATCAGCTGCAGGAAGCGGTCGATGTTGGCGTCGTCGAGCGCCGCCTCGACCTCGTCGAGGATGTAGAAGGGGCAGGGGCGGGCGAGGAAGACGGCGAAGACGAAGGCGATCGCGACCAGCGACTTCTCGCCGCCGGAGAGCAGCGAGAGCTTGCGGGTCGACTTGCCGGCCGGGGTGACCTCGATCTCGACCCCGAGCTCCTCCCGCTCTTCTTCCTCCTCCTCCTCGCCGGACTCGGCGACGTCCTCGCCGCCCGCCTCCTCTTCGGCGTCGCGCACCGGTCGCAGGCTGACCCGGCGCAGCCGGCCACGCCCGCCCGGGAAGAGGTGCTCGACCATCTCCTCGAAGTTCTTCGCGGTCGCCTCGAAGGTCAGCTCGAAGGCGCGCTCGATCTCGCGGTCGATGTCGCGAATCAGCGCCTCCAGCTCGCGCATGCCGCGCTCGGTGTCCTCGCGCTGGGCCTGCAGCGACTCGACCTGCTCGCGCGCCTCCTCGTACTCGCGCTCGGCCAGCGGGTTGACCGGGCCGATCTGGGCACGGCGGCGCTCCAGCCGCTGCAGCCGCCGGTCGATCTCGGCCCGCTCCTCATCGCTCAGCGGCTGCTCGGCCGGGGCGATCTCCTCGCCCAGCCGCTCGGCGATCGACGCCAGCTCCTTCGCCGCCTCGGCGCGGCGGTCGCCGAGATGGGCGGCCTCCACCTGCGCCTCGGTCAGCCGGTCGGAGACCGCCTTGATCTCGACCTGCAGCTCGGACTCCTGCCGCGAGCACTCGCGCATCTCCTCGGCGATCGCGTCGCCGTCGCCCTGCTCGCCGACCACGGTCGCTTCGATCCGCTCGACCCGGGCGCGGATCGCGGCCTCCGCCGCGCTCACCGCGGCCAGTGCCGCGGCCACCTCCTCGTGCAGCTCCTCGACCGCCGCGACCCGCCCGCGCAGCGCCTCGCGGTGGCGCTCGCCGAGCAGCCCCTCGGCCCGCCGGGCGTGCCGGGAGGCGCGCTCGGCGCCGCCCCGGACCGCCCCCAGGGCAGCCTCGCGCTCGGCCTCGGCGGCCTGCTCGGAACGGGCCCGGGAGAGCCCGTCGGCCGCTCCGGCGAGGCCGGCATCGATCTCGGCCAGCTCCTCCTCCAGCTTGCGGGCGCGCTCGGCGGGGGCGCCCTCGGTCGCGCCGAGATCGAGCGTCAGCGGGCCGAACTCCGCCCGCAGCTCCGCCAGCGCCGCCGCCAGCTCGGCCTCGCGGTCGCCGAGGCCGGCGGCGCGCACCGCGATCCGCTGCTGCTCGCCGCGCAGCTTGGTCAGCAGTCCCCAGGCCTGAGTGCGGGCGCGATCGCGGTCGGCGAAGCGCTCCTCGGCGGCGCGGCGGCGCCCGCTCACCTCGCCGAGGCGCTTCTCGACCCCGGCCTGCTCCGCCCGAGCTTTCTCCGCGGCCCGCTCCGCCGCTCCTGCCCGGTCCTCGCCGAAGCGCAGTTCCTCGCCGACCAGGCGGCCGCGCAGCTCGAGCTCCTCGCGCTCGATCCGGGCGCCGAGCTCGGCCGCCTGCGCCTGCCGCTTCAACGGCCGCAGCCGCGCCCTCGCCTCGCGCTCCAGGTCGAGCGCGCGGTCGAGGTTGTCGCGGGCGGCG
>JBBDTK010000011.1:0-4267 GCA_040904405.1 Solirubrobacterales bacterium
CAACATGTACCAGGCGCTGCACACGACCGTGATCGGGCCCGAAGGCAAGCCGCTGGAGATCCAGATCCGCACCACCGAGATGCACAGCCTGGCCGAGTACGGGATCGCCGCCCACGTCGCCTACAAGGAGGGCGGGGCGGGCGACCCCCAGCGCGAGAAGATGACCTGGCTGCGGCAGCTGGTCGAGTCCGAGGGAGAGCAGGACCCGGCCGAGTTCCTCGAGTCGCTCAAGGTCGACCTGTTCGAGGACGAGGTCTTCGTCTTCACCCCGAAGGGCGAGGTCAAGAACCTCTCGGCCGGGTCGACCCCGCTCGACTTCGCCTACGCCGTGCACACCGACGTCGGCCACCGCTGCGTCGGCGCCAAGGTCAACGGCTCGATCGTGCCGCTGCATTACCAGCTGCGCTCCGGCGACATCGTCGAGGTGCTGACCGCAAAGCAGAACCGCGGTCCCTCGCGCGACTGGCTGAAGCTGGTGCGGACCAGCCGCGCCCGCAACAAGATCCGCGCCTTCTTCAAACAGGAAGGACGCGAGGACGCCGAGCAGAAGGGCCGCGACGCGCTCGAGGAGGCGTTGCGCAAGCGCGGCCTGCCGATGCAGAAGCTGGCGATGTCGCCGCTGCTTGCCCAGGTGATCAAGGAGATGGGCTTCCGCAAGGCGACCGAGTTCTACATCGCGCTCGGCCAGGGCAAGGTCTCGACCAAGACCGTCGCCAACAAGCTGATGCAGCGGCTCAAAGAGGGCGAGGCGGTCGAGGAGTCCGAGCCCTTCGGGCGCCAGGGGGTGCGCGAGGACAAGGCGCCGCGGACCAAGGACGCCTCCAACTACGGGATCAAGGTCAAGGGCGCCGACAACGTCGCCGTGCGCCTCGCCAAGTGCTGCCGCCCGGTTCCCGGCGACGAGATCGCCGGCTACGTCTCGCTCGGCCGCGGGATCACGATCCACCGGGTCGACTGCAAGAACGTGAAGGCGCTGAAGAAGTCCCCGGAACGCTTCGTCGAGGTCGCCTGGGAGGGCGAGAACGAGGCCTCCTACCGGGTCGAGCTGCAGATCGACGCCTACGACCGCACCCGCCTGCTCGAGGATCTCTCGCGCAGCTTCGCCGAGGCGGGGATCAACATCATCGAGGCCAGATGCATGACCCGCCACCCGATGGTCAAGAACACGTTCGTCGTCGAGGTCGGCGACCCCGAGCAGCTGAAGCAGTGCATCTCCCGCCTGCGCAACGTCGAGTCCGTGTTCGACGCCCGCCGGATAACTCCGACCGGCTGACGGCATCGAAGGAGCGGTCCGTTGGTATATCGTGCGCGCGGCGCGGATGCCCATGACCGTCAGAAAGTCCCTCAAACTCCTCTCGGCTCTTGCAGCCGGGTTTTGCTTGCTCCAAGTTCCATCCGCAAGCGCAGGCGACGGGGCCGACTGGCTGCCGCTGAAAGGCGAGAGCATCCCCGTGATCTGCACCTTCCACGCTCACTGCAAGAACAGCTTTCATGTGGGAGGTGCAATCGATTTTGGCGTAAGACCGGGCACGCCGGTCTACGCGTCGGGGGCCGGCAAGGTCACTGAAGCGCAGGGCGGGTGCGGGTCGGGAAGTGTCGGATGCAACTCCTACCGCGGCAACTTCATCACGATCAGTCACGGTTCGCGCTCCTCACGCTATCTGCATCTCTCAAGGGGAGTGATTTCGCGCGGATCGGTGAAGGTGGGGCAGCTAATCGGCTACAGCGGAACGTCGGGAACCAGCACCCCGCATCTCCACTACGACGAGCTTACGAACCCTAGGTTCGGCACGGGCAAGAAGAATCCGGGCGCGCTGTTCGCCTGTCATGGTGGTAAGCGGGTTTCCTACTCGAACTGGCCAAGGCTCGAGGACAAGAAGCTTCGCAACACCGGGTATGGCTGCTCGGCTGAAAACAACGATCCGCGCGGCCACCTTGACAAGGTCGGGTCGCCGGCTGCCGGCAAGGTACGCGTCGCCGGCTGGGCCTTCGACCCCAACGCGAAGACGAGAGCGCTGACCATCCACGTCTACGTCGGCGGCAAGGCGGGCAAGAAGGGCGCCAAGGGCTACAGCATCGGCAAGGCCGACCGCAAGCGTAATGACGTCGCCAAGGCCTTCAAGGGCGTCGGGCCCAAGCACGGCTTCGACAAGGCGATCGCGGTTGGCGGCAAGCGCGGCCTGCAGGCGGTCTGCGTCTACGCGATCAACGTCGGCAAGGGCTCCAACAAGCTGCTCGGCTGCAGGACGATCGCGATGAAGTCTCCGCCGGGCCGCGACACGTCCACGCCGCACGCGTCGGGGACGGCGCATATCTCGGTGGCCCCGGACGGACGGCGGATCATGGCCGCCGTCAAGAAGACCGGCACCCTCTACACCCGGGTCGGCCAGATCGGAAAAGGCTGGAACGACTTCTACCAGCAGGGCGCGGCGAACAGCTGGGCGACGGCCTCGGTGGCGATTGGCAGCGACGGCAAATTCCGCCTGCTCGCGACCAAGAAGAACGGCGACCTCTACTACCGGATCGGCGAGCTGGGCCAGGGCTGGGGGGCCTTCACCCGCCTCGGCGCCGCCGGTAGCTGGGCGCCCACCGAGCAGCCCGACCTGGTCGCCGCCGCCAACGGAGAGCTCGCGATGGCCGCCGTCAAGAAGACCGGCACCCTCTACACCCGGGTCGGCCAGATCGGAAAAGGCTGGAACGACTTCTACCAGCAGGGCGCGGCGAACAGCTGGGCGACGGCCTCGGTGGCGATTGGCAGCGACGGCAAATTCCGCCTGCTCGCGACCAAGAAGAACGGCGACCTCTACTACCGGATCGGCGAGCTGGGCCAGGGCTGGGGGGCCTTCACCCGCCTCGGCGCCGCCGGTAGCTGGGCGCCCACCGAGCAGCCCGACCTGGTCGCCGCCCCCGACGGCAAGCTCTTCATGGCGGCGGTGAAGAAGACCGGCTCCCTCTACACCCGCACCGGCCAGATCGGCAAAGGCTGGGACGGCTTCGAGCAGCAGGGCCTGGCGAGCAGCTGGGCGACCTACCCACCCGGGGGCTGATATAGGCTTCCCCGCCGTGCGGGCGGCGACCTCGAGCATCCAGGCGCTCACCGGAGCGCTCGCGCTCGCGCTGAGCTTCCCTGCTCTCGCCGGCGCCGCTCCCCCCAAGCTCCAGCTCCCCTTTGCCAAGGGAGCCACCTGGTGGGTAAACGGGCCGCACTCCGACAACGGCAAAAGCGGCGCCCGCAACAGCGTCGACCTGGGCCCCGGCGGATCGGGCGCGGCGACGGTCCGAGCGGCAGCGGGGGGAATCGCCCACACCGGGACCTGCGGCGGAGGCAAGTACGTCACGATCGATCACGGCGGCGGCTGGAGCACCCGCTACTGGCACCTCGGCTCGACCGCGAAGGGGATCGATGGAAAGCGCGTCTCCGCCGGCAAGGCGCTCGGCAAGACCGCCCTGGTCTGCGGCAACCCCACCCAGTTCTCCCACGTCCATTTCGGCCTCTTCAAGAACGGCAACCAGCACTCGCTCGACGGAGTCTCGATCGGCGGCTACACCGCCCACGCGGGCAAGACCCAGTACAGCGGCTACTGGACCCGCGACAAGGACAAGGCCGAGGTCCACACCACCGGCTCCAACGGGTACGCCCACTGCTGCCTGACCAACAACCAGTCGACCTCCAGCGCCACCGCCGACAACCCCCGCGGCCACCTCGACAAGTTGAGTTCGCCGAGCGCGGGCAGGGTCAGGGTCGCCGGTTGGGCCTATGACCCCAACGCGAAGACGAAGTCGATCGGCATCCACGTCTACATCGGCGGCAAGGCCGGCGCCAAAGGCGCCAAGGGCTACAACCTCGGCAAGGCGAGCAGGAAGCGCCCCGACGTCGCCAAAGCCTTCAAGGGGGCCGGGCCCAATCACGGCTTCGACAGCGTCCTGAAGACGAGCAGGTCGGGGAGCACCGTGGTCTGCGTTTACGCGCTCGACGTCGGGCCGGGCAGCAACGTGCTGCTCAGCTGCGGGACGCTGAGCGTGCGCAAGGCAAAACCACCCGGTGCCGGTCCTCCCGGCAAAGGGGACTCGACCGGGTGGTATGACCCCGGCCCGCACGGCTGGCACCTACGCAACTCGCTCTCGCCAGGGCCGTCCGACTACATCTTCCCGCGCGGCAGCAAACTCCCCGGGCAGATCCCGGTGGTCGGCGACTGGAACGGCGACGGCCGCGACTCGACCGGGTGGTATGACCCCGGCCCGCACGGCTGGCACCTACGCAACTCGC
>JBBDTK010000011.1:4367-12171 GCA_040904405.1 Solirubrobacterales bacterium
GCACGGCTGGCACCTACGCAACTCGCTCTCGCCAGGGCCGTCCGACTACATCTTCGCTCGCGGCGCAGACAACGCGATCCCGGTGGTCGGCGACTGGAACGGCGACGGCCGCGACTCGACCGGGATGTACTACCCGTGGGATCAGACCTGGCACCTGCGCAACTCGCTTTCGCCCGGTCCCTCTGACTATGCATTCAAGCGCGGGCAGCCGGGCATGGTTCCTGTGGTCGGCGACTGGGACGGGAAGTAGCTCAGGCGACGATCATCAGGGCCCCGGGCTCCACGCTGAACTCGATCCGGGTGCGCTCGCCTATGTAGTCGCCGTCGACCTGGACCGGGAAGGGGCGGATGTCGCCGGCCTTGGTCTGCGAGATCGACTCGACCGTGGCGGCGGCGATGTCGTCGAAGTGTTCGATCTGGCGGTGGCGGGCGGCGGGGCGCTGCTCGCTGAACAGGCGCGGGATCAGGGTCAGCATGTCGCGCTGGGCGGCCCGCTTCAGCACTCCGAGCGAGAGCGTGCCGTCGTCGATCGCGACCCCCTCGCAGACCCGGATCGGGCGGCTGGCGAAGTAGGTGAAGGGGTCGGAGTTCTGGGCCAGCGCGGTCACCCCTTCCACCGTTCCACCTTCGGCCTCGACCCGCAGCCGCACCGGCTTCACCATGTACTGCCGGTAGAAGGCCGAGATCGCCGCCCAGCTGTAGTAGTAGGGCCCGGCGCGGTGCTTGAGCCGGGGGTGGGCGTCGACCCGCTTGACCACCGTGGCGTCGATCCCGACCCCGCAGGAGAAGACGAAGTAGCGGTCGTCGATGCGGCCGAGGTCGACCGGGCGGGGCGCCCACTCGTCGGCGAGCGCGAGCAGGTGCTCGGTCGCGTCGACGACGTCGTTGGGGATGCCGAGGGTGCGGCAGACGACGTTGGTGCCGCCGCCGGGCAGGATCGAGACCGGGACGTCGGTGCCGGCGAGGCCGTTGGCGACCTCGTTCAGCGTGCCGTCGCCGCCGAAGGCGACGACGACGTCGTAGCCGTGATCACGCACCTCGCGGCCGATCTCGGTCGCGTGGTTCTGCGCCTCGGTCGAGACCGTCTCGACCTCGAAGCGCCCCTGCAGCGCGTAGACCACCAGGTTCTTGAGCCGGTCGGAGACCGTCGTCGCGTAGGGGTTGACGATGATCAGCATCCGCTTCTTGGCGCCGCGCCTACCCGGCCGCCTCATTGGTGAGCCCCTCTCGGAATGACCGCGGCCCGGATGAGGCCGAGTGACGCTTCGCGGATACGGCCCCGCCCCGACGCCCCACGCAGCGCCGCTGCGCGGGGGTCGTGTCGTGACCGTCCCGCTCGGTCATCGACCTCCCCGGTCACGCGTTCATTCCGTTCGGGCCTCATAGCGGATCACCTCCCCGTCGTCGGCTTCGCGCAGCGCTTGCTCGGGCGTCACGCCCGAATCAACCCCAGGACCTCGTCCCGTTTCGCTTCCATGTCCTCGCGCGAGACCAGCGACTCGAGGTTGAGGCGCAGCAGCGGCTCGGTGTTCGAGGGGCGCAGGTTGAAGTGCCACTGCGGGTAATCGACCGAGATCCCGTCGAGGCGACTCTGCTCGCCGTCCGCGTAGCGCGCTGCGATCTCCTCGACCTTCGCCCCCGGGTCGCCGACCTCGGAGTTGATCTCGCCGGAGATGAAGTAGCGCGAGCGGAACTCGGCCATCAGCTCGCTCAGCGGACGGGGGTCGAGCGAGAGCAGCTCGAGCATCAGCAGCGCCGGGATCGTGCCCGAGTCGGCGCACCAGAACTCGCGAAAGTAGTAGTGGCCGGAGACCTCGCCGCCGAAGACGGCGCTCTCCTCGCGCATCCGCTGCTTGAAGTAGGCGTGGCCGACGCGGGAGAGGTCGGAGCGGCCGCCCTCGGCGGCGACCAGGTCGGGGACGGCGCGGCTGGAGCGCGGGTCGCAGAGGACCGTCGCGCCGGGCTCCTTGGCGAGGGCCGCGCGGGCAAGCAGGGCGCAGACGAAGTCGCCGTCGCAGAAGGACCCCGCGTCGTCGATGAAGAAGCAGCGGTCGGCGTCGCCGTCCCAGGCGATGCCGAGGTCGGCGCCGCTCTCCAGGACCCGCGCTTCGATCAGCCTGCGGTTCTCCTCCAGCAGCGGGTTCGGCTCGTGGTCGGGGAACTCGCCGTCGGGCTCGAAGCAGATCTCCTCCAGCTCCAGCCCGAGCCGCTCGAGGATCGGCCCGGCCATCGGCCCGGCCATCCCGTTGCCGCCGTCGACGACGACCTTCAGCGGGCGGATCGCGTCGGGATCGACGAAGGAGAGGACGCGGTCGCGGTACTCCGCCGCGATCTCGACATGCTCGGCGCGGCCGCCCCCCGGCGCCGGGCCGAGGCCGGCCTCGATCTCGCGCCGCACATCGCCGATGCCGGCCTCGCCGGAGAGCGCCAGCGCCCCCTCGCGGATCAGCTTGACGCCGGTGTAGGCCTTCGGGTTGTGCGAGGCGGTGACCATCGCGCCGCCGTCGAGCCCGCGCGAGCCGACCAGGTGGTAGAGCATCTCGGTCGCCACCATGCCGGCGTCGAGCACCTCGGCGCCCTCGAGGATCAGCCCGTCGCGCAGCTGCGCGGCCATCGTCGGCGCGGTCAGCCGCATGTCGCGGCCGAGGCCGACCCGCAGCTCGCCCGCGTGCTTGCCGCGCAGGCGGGCGAGCACGCGGGCGAAGGCGCGGCCGATCGCCAGCGCCGTGGTCTCGTCCATCTCGCTGCCGTGCAGGCCGCGGATGTCGTAGGCCTTGAAGATGCCGGGCGGGGCGAGGACCGGTCGCTCGCTCAAAATGCCCCCTTCAGCGCCTCGTAGCTCTGCTCCAGGGTCTGCGGCATCACCCCGGTGTCGGCGATCACCGGCATGAAGTTGGTGTCGCCGCCCCAGCGCGGGACGACGTGGAGGTGGATGTGGTGCTCGACCCCGGCGCCGGCGACGCGGCCCTGGTTGAAGCCGACGTTGTAGCCGTGCGGCGAGTAGACCTCTTCCAGGCGGCCCATCGCCCGCTGCGCCAGCGCCATCATCTCGGCCAGGGTCTCGGCGGGGATCTCCTGCAGCCGGCCGATGTGCTCGTAGGGCGCCACCATCAGGTGGCCGTTGGTGTAGGGGTAGAGGTTGAGGATCGCGAAGCAGCGCTCGCCGCGATGGACGATCAGGCTCTCGCGGTCGTCTCCGGCGCCCGGCTTGGCGCAGAAGATGCACTCCTCCTCGTTGTCCTTGGATGCGTCCTTCACGTAGGCGAGGCGCCAGGGCGCCCAGATCCGAAAGTTGGCCACAGGAGCGGCAGGCTACAGCCAGCCGCGCTTGCGGAAGTAGCCGACCATGCCGAGGAAGAGCGCCGCCATCAGGCCGAGGATCGCCCAGAAGCTCGCCGAGGCCCCCCCGGAAGGGTCGCCGCCGCCCGGCAACCCGACGTTCATCCCGAAGACGCTGGCTATCAGGGTCAGCGGCAGCACGATCACCGTGATCGCGGTGAGCACGCGGAGGATGTCGTTGACCCGGTGCGAGATCACCGACTCGTTGGTCTCGGCCAGCGCCTCGACCACCTCCTTGTAGTTCTCCAGCATGTCCCAGATCCGCTCGTGGGCGTCGACGATGTCGTCGAAGTAGATCTCGAGGTCGAGGTCGGTGGCGAGATAGCGCTGCTTGACGCGCTCCAGATCGCGCAGCACCGGCCGCTGCGGGCGGATCACCTTGCGGAAGTTGATGATCTCCTGCTTGACGTTGGAGATGTCGCGCACGACCTCTTCCGAGCGCCCCTCGAAGATGCCGTCCTCGAGCGCGTCGAGCTTGTTGCCGATCTTGCGCAGCATCGGGAAGCAGTAGTCGAAGCTGTCGTCGACGAGCCGGTAGAGCAGGTAGCCGGAGCCGCGCGAGAAGAGCTGCTCGCGCAGCTCCCCCTTGGTGCGGCAGCGCTCGAACAGGTACTCGACCGGCTGCAGCGGCTGGTTCGGGATCGTAACCACGTAGCCGGGGCCGACGAAGAGGTCGAGCTCACCGGTGCCCAGCCGCCCCGCCGCCGGGTCGAAGATCGGGAAGTGGAGGACGATGAAGAGGTACTCGTCGTAGACGTCGATCTTGGGCCGCTGGTTGCGCGAGAGCACGTCCTCGAGGTCGAGCGCGTGGAACTCGAAGCGTTGCTCGAGGAAGGCGCGCTCGGGGCCGCCGGGCCGTTCGATGTTGACCCAGCGCAGCCCGGAGGAGTCGATCTGCTCGACCCGCGGGGCCTGCGGTTCAGCCTGCGCGGCCGAGGAGGCGAGCGCGTCGTGCCGGGCCGTCCGGCGTAGCCGTGGTTTCGGAAGGTTCGGCATCGTTCACGCTCACGGTCTCGTTCGGCATGACGGCGATGGTACCCTTCTTCCCAACATAAGCGCCACATCTAGAGGGGTGGAGGGACTGGCCCGTAGAAACCCCGGCAACCACCTCGGACCATCGGTTCGAGGGGAGGTGCCAACTCCAGCAGGTCGACGTCAGGCCTGGAAGATGTGGGGAAGGCGTCCGACCGGACCTCTGCCCCACAGGGCGGAGGTTTTTTTCTTTAGCTCGTCAGCGACAAAGGAAGGTCGGATGTCAATCGAAAGCCTGAAGTGCAAGGAGTGCGGGGCCACCTACGAGCTCGGCGCGAACTACGCCTGCGAGAGCTGCTTCGGCCCGCTCGAAGTCGCCTACGACCACTCGGCGCTGGACGCGGCGGAGGTCAAGCGGCGGATCCAGGCCGGCTCGCAGGGAATCTGGCGCTACGCCGACTTCCTCCCCTTCGAGGGGCGGCCGCTCGACCCGCTGGAGCCCGGACTGACCCCGCTGCTGCGCGCCGACCGGCTGGCCGAGCGGCTCGGCCTCGAGGCCGAGGTCTGGATCAAGAACGACGCCGCCAACCCGACCCACTCCTTCAAGGACCGGGTGGTGGCGGTGGCGGTCGCCAAGGCGCGCGAGCTGGGCTTCAAGACGGTCGCCTGCGCCTCGACCGGCAACCTCGCCAACGCGGTCGCCGCCCACGCCGCCGCCGCCGGGCTCGACTCCTACGTCCTCGTCCCCGCCAACCTGGAGGAGCAGAAGCTGCTCGCCACGGCGGTCTACGGCACCAACCTGGTCGGCGTACGGGGCAACTACGACGACGTCAACCGGCTCTGCACGCAGCTCGCCGAAACCCGGCCCTGGGCCTTCGTCAACGTCAACCTGCGGCCCTACTACGCCGAGGGCTCGAAGACGCTCGCCTACGAGACCGCCGAGCAGCTCGGCTGGGAGCTGCCCGACCGCGTCGTCTGCCCGATCGCCTCCGGCTCGCTCTTCACCAAGGTCGGCCGCGGCTTCCAGGAGTGGCTCGACCTCGGCCTGATCGAGGGCGAGCTGCCGGTCTTCAACGGCGCCCAGGCGCTCGGCTGCAGCCCGGTGGCGACCGCGTTCGCCGCGGGCCACGACGTCTGCAAGCCGCAGAAGCCGGAGACGATCGCCAAGAGCCTGGCGATCGGCGACCCGGCCGACGGGCCCTACGCGCTCGAGCAGGCGCGCTCGACCGGCGGCGCGATCGACTCGGTCGACGACGAGGAGATCCGCGCCGGCATCCGCCTGCTGGCCGAGACGACGGGGATCTTCACCGAGACCGCCGGCGGGGTCACGGTCGGCGTCCTGCGCAAGCTCGCCGAGCGCGGCGAGATCGGCGCCGGCGAGCGCGTCGTCGTCTACATCACCGGCGAGGGGCTGAAGACGCTCGACGCGACTCGCGATAGCTTTCAGATGCACGAGATCGATCCCGATCTCGAAAGCTTCGAGTCCGAGCTCGAACAGCACCAGGAGGTAGCCGCCTAGTGGCCGCCATGTCCGTCACCGTCAAGATCCCGACCCAGCTGCGCGCCGCGACCGGAGGGAAGTCCGAGGTCGAGGTCGCCGGCGCGACCGTCGGCGAGGTCCTCGACGCGCTCTTCGACGCCCACGGCGACCTGCGCGAGCGGATCACCCAGGACGGCGACCTGCGCCGCTTCGTCAACGTCTACGTCAGCGGCGAGGACATCCGCTTCCAGCAGGGCCTGGAGACGGCGG
Source organism: Solirubrobacterales bacterium (assembly GCA_040904405.1). GTDB lineage: Bacteria > Actinomycetota > Thermoleophilia > Solirubrobacterales > 70-9 > VRUE01. Next base: position 10,429 of record JBBDTK010000011.1, read on the forward strand.
TGGCGGAGAGCGACGAGGTGACCATATTGCCGGCCGTCGCAGGAGGGTAGATCTATCCCGGTAGGGGTTCCACTTAACTTTTTCCGAAGACAGCTGCCGGCTGACCGCACGCCTTGCTGCGGAAAAAGTACAAGACGTTCCACCCCTACCGGGATAGATCTAAGCTCCCAGACCGTCACTCTCTGAGGAGCTAAATGAGCAAGCCACCGGTAGTGATCCTCTGTGGAGGCCGCGGCACGCGGTTGCGGGAGCGGACGGAGACGGTGCCGAAGGCGCTGGTGGAGATCGGGGGGATGCCGATCCTCTGGCACGTGATCGGGATCTACGCCGCGCAGGGGTTCGATCGCTTCCTGCTCGCCACCGGTTATCTGGGTGAGGCGGTGGAGGAGTTCGTCGCCGCCGAGGCTTGGCCGGACGGGATCTCGATCGAGTGCGTCGACACGGGGCTCGACACGCCGACCGGGGGGCGGATCGCGCTGCTCGGCGAGCGCCTCGGCGGCGAGACGTTCTGCGCGACCTACGCCGACGGGGTGGCCGACATCGACCTCGGCGCGCTGCTCGGCTTCCATGCCGAGCACGGCGGCCTGGCGACGATGACTGCGGTGCGGCCGCACCTGCAGTGGGGAGTCGCCGAGCTAGGGGAGGGCGGGCGCGTCGAGGGCTTCGTCGAGAAGCCGCGCAGCGAGCACTGGATCAACGGCGGCTTCTTCTGCTTCGAGCCGGGGGCGCTCGGATACCTCGACGAGCAGAGCGTGCTGGAGCGCGAGCCACTCTCCCGCCTCGCCGCCGCCGGGGAGCTGCACGCGCACCGCCACGACGGCTTCTGGGACTGCATGGACACCTACAAGGACGCCGTTGTCCTCAACGACCTCTGGGCCGGGGGCGACCCGCCCTGGACCACCTGGCCGACCCCCGACTCGCTAGGTGGCATCCAGACCCGCATAGCGGGTCCAAACGCAACCTCGCGCGCAACGCCGTGAGCCGGGCTCTGGTCAGCGGCGCCCACGGCTTCGTCGGCTCGCACCTGGCCCGCGCCCTGCTGGCGCGCGGCGACGCCGTGCGGGTGCTCGATCGCCCCGCGCCGCGCCAGGCCGATGTCGGCGGCGAGCGCCGCTCCGGCCTCGACCTGCTGGGGATCCGCGACGAGGTCGAGCTGGCCGAGGGCGACCTGCGCGACGCCGAGGCGGTCGACGCCGCGGTCGCCGGCTGCGATGCGGTCTTCCACCTGGCCGCGCAGACGATCGTCGGGGTCGCCCGCGAGTCGCCGCTGGAGACGTTCGAGACCAACGTGCGCGGCGCCTGGAACGTCTTCGAGGCCTGCCGGGAGCACTCCGTGGACCGGGTCGTCTTCGCCTCCTCCGACAAGGCCTACGGGGCCAGCCCGGAGCTGCCCTACCGCGAGGACTTCCCGCTGCGCGCCGCCTACCCCTACGACGCCAGCAAGGCCGCCGCCGACATCATCGCCCGCAGCTACGCCCACGCCCACCGCCTGCCACTGGCGGTGACCCGCTTCGCCAACGTCTACGGCGGCGGCGACCTCAATTTCTCGCGGCTGATCCCGGAGACGGTCGTCGCCGCGCTCGACGGCCGGGCGCCGGCGATCCGCTCCGACGGCAGCCCCGAGCGCGACATCCTCCACGTCGACGACGCGGTCGCCGCCTACCTGGCGATCGCCGCGGCGCTGGATAGCGGCGAGGGGGCCGGTGAGGCATTCAACGCCGGCGGCGAGCGGCCCCACCCGGT
>JBBDTK010000012.1:0-11893 GCA_040904405.1 Solirubrobacterales bacterium
TCGATTTCCTCGCGAGGGGCCGGCGCGGGACTGGGCCGCGGCGGTTCGTCCTGTGAGTGCCCCTCTGGCTCGGCCTTGAGACCCTAAGCGTCTCAAAAGAAAGCCGATCTGTTTCCCAAACCCGGAGAGACTGTACAGGTTGCGGGGCGGGGGGCGCAACCCCCGCTCAGGGCCCGGCCGGGCGGTCGGGGGGCCAGACCGTCCGCGCCGCGCTGTAGAGCAGCTCGAGCTCAACGATGCCGCAGGTGGCGAGCTCGCGGAAGCAGAGGGCGACTTCGAGATCCCAATTCATTCCCAGACAAGACGCAGACATGACACATTCCCGGCGGACTGTGCTCGACTGCGGGCTCGACACGCTGATCGAGGCCGAAGCGCAACCGGTGCGCAGCGACGGCGACTGGCGCTTCCCGCGCGCCCTACTGGGCGGCTTGCACAAGATGCTGTTCGGCTGAGCCCCGGCGACGCCTGGACCCCAGCCTCAAGCGACCCGTGCCCGACGTCGGTGTCCGCGATTCCGCCTTCTTCAGCGTGATCGACGACGAGTGGTCCGCCGTGCGGGCCAACCTGCGCCGTCGCCTGGATCGAAGCTGAGGCCGCCGCTCAGGCGGCTTGGGCGCTGAGGCTGAACTGAACCTCGCCGTCGGCGACCGTCGCGTCGAGTTGCTTGTCGTCGAGAATCTCGGCGGCGGCCGGCTCGAGCCGGACCTCGACATCATCGCCCTCGACGACCTGATCCTCTGGCGGCGCCTCCTCGGTGATCGAGACGGCGAGCGAGCTCGCGGCCTCCGGGCCCTGCTGGGCGCTGATCCGGAACGTCGCCCCGTCGGGCACGCCCTCGGAGGCGAGGATGCCGCGAATCGCCTCTTCTGCCTGGCTGCTGATCTCAAGCATGGTTGCTCCTCCTCTGGTTGGCGAACGGTCGTGCTACCCGCGCCGGCAGGGGGAAAACATCCTTCCGCTGCTCAGGTGCCCTCCGCGAGGAACCGCACCTCCGCCCCACACAGTTCGTAGGTCGGCTTGGCGCGGCGGTCGATGCTGATCAGGGTTGCGCCGGCATCGCGCGCCGTCAGCGCAATGAGCGCGTCGTAAACGGAGGCTCCGCCGCGCCCCTCGCCGGCGAGAAGCTCGAGCGCCTCCCGGCAGGCGTCCGGTCGCGGCTGAATTGGCTCGGCATCCTTCAGGAACTCGTCCAGATAGGCCACCACCACACCGGGCTCAACCCGGAATACATCTGCAGGCCCGCTCAAGACGGCATAGGCCTCGGCCATGGTGTGAGCGATCAGGCGGCCGTCCTCGCGAACTTCGGCCAGGGCAGCTTCCGCCACGCTGTAGAAACGATGATCGGGAATGAAGCCGGCTATCAAGACCGACGTGTCGGGGGCGATCATTGACGGCGGGCCCGTTCCAGAGCTTCGCGAACCTCCTCCGGCCCGATGCCCGGCAGTCGAAGATCGGACGTGAGCAGGCCATGCGGGCCGCGGCGCAATTGCACTTTCCGAAATGCGGGCGTCAGCGCAATCCGTTCGCCCTCGAGGTCTATCTCGACCTCGTCGCCGCCATTCAGGTTCAGGGCAGCGCGCAGGTCTTTTGGGATCACGACTCTTCCGGCATTGTCAATGGTAGTTTTCATACCATTAAACGTACCATGCTGCTCCACGAACTCCAGCGTTGCAGGCATGACTTGGTAAGGACTCAGCGCCCCTACTCTCCCCCGTGTCGCCCGAAATGAGCCGCTATTTGCGGCCGAGGGCCTCGTCGATGAAGGGGCCGAGCAGCTCGCCTGCGTGGGCCGCGGTCGCCTCGGGGGACTCGCCGGGGGCGGTGACGTAGCTGATCGCGAGCCGGACCAGGGACTCGGCCAGCAGGCGGGCTTTCGCCGGCGGCGCCTCGGGCCAGCCCTGCTCGATCGTCGCGGTCAGGCGGGCGGTCGCCCACTGCACCACCGGCATCCCCTGGGTGGTGACGAAGGGCAGCAGGCCGGCGCTGCCGTCGTCGCTGAGCAGGATGCGGACGAGCGGGTCCTCGCCGGCCGTGCGCAGAAAGGTCTCCAGCGCCGCTCCGACCGCGGCGCGCGGATCGTCGGCGTGGGCCAAGACCGCGGCGTCGACCGCGTCGAGGAACCGTTCGCCCTCGTGGATCACCAGCGCCTGGGCGAACTCGTCGCGGCTGCCGAACTCCTTGTAGAGGGTCTGGCGGCTGACCCCCGCCGCCGTCGCGATATCCGACATGGTGATTTCCGACCATGCCCTTCGCTGCACTTCATCCCTGGCAGCGCCAAACAAAGTCTCGCGCAGCAGCGTCCGAGCCGCCTCGGGATACGGAGTTCTCACAGTCATTTTTCCTGAGAGTCCCGACCGAGAGGAGCGCGAGACCGGGGAGGTCGATGACCAAGCGAGACGGTCACGGCACGGTTTCCGCGTAGCGGCGCTACGCGGGACACCGGGACGGGGCCGTATCGCGCAGCGTCACTCGGCCTCATCCGGGCCGCGCTCCTCTCGGGAGGGGCTCTCCACGAAGTCGACCTTGTCCCTCACCCCGCAGTCGGGGCAGTGCCACTCGTCGGGCACCTCGCTCCAGGGGGTTCCCGGCGGGAACCCCTCGCGCGGATGCCCGGCCGCCTCGTCGTAGACGTAGCCGCAGGCCGGGCAGCGGAAGGCGCTCACGACGGCGCTCCGTAGCGGGCGAGGACCTTGCGCTCGGCCCGGGGCTGGATGTTGGCGCGGTCGAGGTCGCCGCCGTAGTGGTCGACCAGGCGCCGGTCCATCACCCGCCGCCAGAGCGGCGGGAACCAGGCGAGCACGATCATCCCGGCGTAGCCGGTCGGCAGCTGCGGCGCCTCGTCGACGTGGCGCAGCGCCTGGTAACGGCGGGTCGGGTTGGCGTGGTGGTCGCTGTGTCGCTGCAGGTGGTAGAGCAGCACGTTGGAGGCGACGTTGTTGGAGTTCCAGCTGTGCTCGGGCAGGCAGCGCTCGTAGCGGCCGTCCTCGCGCTTGTGCCGTCGCAGCCCGTAGTGCTCGAGGTAGTTGACGACCTCGAGCAGCGAGAAGCCGAGCACCGCCTGCGCCAGCAGGTAGGGCAGCACCACGGGGCCGAAGGCGATCGCCAGGACGGCGAAGAGGCCGATCGTCATCGCCCAGGCCTGGAGGATGTCGTTGCGGGCCGACCAGACCGAGTGGCCGCCGCGCTGCAGGCGCTCCCGCTCCAGGCCCCAGGCGGAGCTGAGGCTGCCGGAGACGGTGCGCGGCAGGAAGGCCCAGAAGCTCTCGCCGAGGCGGGCGCTGGCGGGGTCCTCGGGGGTGGCGACGCGGACGTGGTGGCCGCGGTTGTGCTCGATGAAGAAGTGGCCGTAACCGCTCTGCGCCAGGGCGACCTTGCTCAGCCACTTCTCCAGGTCGGCCCGCTTGTGGCCGAGCTCGTGCGCGGTGTTGATCGCGATCCCGCTGACCATCGCCATCGTCAGCGCCAGGCCGATGCTGTTGAGGACCGAAAGGCCGCCGTCGGCCCAGAGCCAGCAGGCGAAGACGAGGCCGGCGTACTGGACCGGGATGAAGACGTAGGTGCACCAGCGGTAGTAGCGGTCCTGTTCGAGCCACTTGATGACGCTGTCGGGCGGGTTCTCGGCGTCCATCCCGACGATCGCGTCGAGCAGCGGGAAGATCACGAAGACGAGGATCGGCCCGTAGAACCAGAAGAGGCCGAGCCCGCTCAGCTCCACCAGGCCCCAGGCGATGAAGGGCAGCGACGGCACGATCAGCCCCAGCAGCCAGGCGTAGCGCTTCGGATCCGTCCAGTCCGCCGGGTTGAGCTCCACCCCCGGGCCGTGATCGTGGTGGTGCTCATGCGTCGCTGCCTCCATCGGGCCTCCTTGTCAAATCTCCGAAATCCGTCTGCTTGGTTTACAGACTAGCCAGATTTGTCAATCACTGCAACAGAAGACTGGTTTTCGTCAATAACCGCCCGCGAAAACCAAGCAGGTCGGGGGATGCAGGGAGGGCGGTGAGGGGAGCGCACTTGTTGGTGCGTGACCCGATCCGACCGACCGAAGACCCCGAGATGCGCCGGTTTGCAGCGGGTCGATCATGGATACACTGCACACCGTGTATACGATCCTTGCCCTCCTCCAAGTGGCCATCGCCGTGCTCGTGATCTTCCTCGTCCTGCTGCACTCGGGCAAAGACGCGGGGCTCTCCGGCGCCTTCGGGATCGGCGGCGGCGGCAGCTCCTTCGGCGGCGGCTCGATGGTCGAGCGCAACCTGGACCGGGCGACGATCTTCTTCGCGATCCTCTTCGTGCTCAACACCCTGGTGCTGCTGAAGCTCTGACTCAGGACGCTAGACCGGCTCGGCCGGCCGGCTCGCGCCGCCGCCGTTGCCGCGATCGAGGATCTCGACCGCCTCGCGGCGCAGCTCGGCGTCGAGCAGGGCGAAGTCCTCGTCGGAGAGCTTGCCGGCGGCGTGGTCCAGCTCGGCGTCGCGGATCTCGCGGTACTTCGCTTCCTTCAGCGCCTCCAGCTCGGTCCCCGCGGCCGGGCGCAGGCGAGCGCCGCGGGCCGGCCAGAGCGCGGTCAGCGCGCCGCAGAGCGCGATCAGCGCGCCGACCCAGATCCAGGTGACGAGCGGGTCGACGATGACCCGGAAGGTCGCCGGCAGCGTGTCGTCGAGGTAGCTGCGCGCCAGCCGCTCCGCCGCCGCCGCCTGCAGCGCCTCGATCTGGGCCAGGGCGATAGGGCGCAGCGCCGGGTTGGCCGCCGCCGCCCGCATCAGCCGCGAGACCGCCGCGCACTGCGGCGGGGTCCCGGGCGCGCCGGAGACACAGGCGCTGAAGCCGCGGTCGGCGGCGCGCACGCGGCGCCGCACCGCCGAGGTGTTCGGTTCGACCGCGGTCCAGAGGTCGCTGCGGAAGCCCGGCCGCAGGCCCACCTCGCTGGTCGCCTCGCCGTCGAAGGAGCTGCCGATCGTCCCCCCCTCCACCCCGCTCGGGCGGAAGTAGCGGCGGCTCGGTCGCAGCTCGAATCGCTCCCCCCCCTGCTCGACCCCGAGCACGGCGCCGAAGGTGAAGGAGCGCTCGTCGGCGGCGACGGTCGGCTGCTCGTAGGTGATCGTGCGCCCGTCGACCACGGCGCTCTCCCCCGGCTTCAGCCTGACGTCGCGGTTGGTCTGGAAGCTGGAGGAGGCGGCGATGCCGATCAGCAGGACGGCGATGCCGGCGTGGACGATGTAGCCGCCGTAGCGGCGCCGGTTGCGCGAGACGACCGCCGCCAGCGCCGCCGGCAGCGTGCCGCCGCTCAGCGAGCGCCGCGCCGCCGCGCCGCGCCAGAACTCCTGCGCCAGGCCGGTCAGGGCGAATGCCGCGAAGGCGAAGAGGGCGAGAGCCCAGGGGTCCTCTCCGGCATCGCTGAAGAGCAGCAGGCCGATCCCGGTCGCCGCCGCCAGCGCCAGCGGCACGACGAACACCCGCCGCGCCGAGGCCCAGCTGATCCGGCGCCAGGCGAGCAGCGGCCCGATCCCGGTGAAGAGGACGATCAGGATCGCCAGCGGCGTCGTGTAGCGGTTGAACCAGGGCGCCGCCAAGGAGGCCGTCTCGCCGGTGAAGAGCTCGGCGATCAGCGGGAAGAAGGTGCCCCAGAAGATCACCGCGGTCATCCCGACCAGGAGCAGGTTGTTGACCAGGAAGACCGCCTCGCGCGAGGCCAGCGAGTCGATCCGCTTCTGCGCCCGCAGGTCGTCGAGGCGGGAGACGATCAGCGCGGTCGAGCCGACCAGGACGACCGCGATCAGGCCGAGGATGTAGGGGCCGACGGTGCTGTCGCCGAAGGCGTGGATCGACTCCAGCACCCCGGAGCGGACGAGGAAGGTGCCGAGCAGCGCCAGCGAGAAGGTGGCGACGATCAGCGAGGCGTTCCAGGCCTTCAGCATCCCGCGCTTCTCCTGAACCATGATCGAGTGCAGGAAGGCGGTCCCCATCAGCCACGGCATCAGCGCCGCGTTCTCGACCGGGTCCCAAGCCCAGTAGCCGCCCCAGCCTAGCTCGGTGTAGGACCAGCGGGCGCCGAGCAGCAGCCCGAGGCCGAGGAAGGCCCAGGCGATCAGCGCGAAGCGACGCGTGGAGCGGATCCAGGCGGCGTCGAGGCGGCGGGTGAGGAGGGCGCCGATCGCGAACGCGAAGGGGATCGTGAAGGCGACGTAGCCGGCATAGAGCATCGGCGGGTGGATCATCATGCTCGGGTGCTGCAGCAGCGGGTTGAGGCCGACGCCGTCGAGCGGGGCCGGGTCGAGCGCGGCGAACGGGTTGACGCCGCCGGCGAACAGCATCAGGCCGGTGAAGAAGGCGGCGATCGCCGCCAGCGCCGCGGTCGCGTAGGGGACGATCTCGCGCAGCTTCGAGCGGGTCGCGTAGAGCGCCACCGCCGAGGCGACCGAGAGCAGCCAGGCCCAGAGCAGCAGCGAGCCCTCCTGGCTCGACCACATCGCGGTCAGCTTGTAGAAGGTCGGGGTGGCGATCGAGGAGTGCTGCTGGACCACGTCGAACGAGAAGTCGTCGCCGGCGAAGGCGATCTCGATCAGGACGACGCAGAGGGTGAGCAGGCCGCAGAGCGCGTAGACGGCGCGCCGAGAGAGGTCGATCCAGCGTCGCTCTCCGCGGCGGCCGGCGAGCGCCGCGGTCGCGGCGAAGATCGCGGTCGCGAAGGCCAGGGCGAGCGCGACGCTGCCGACGCTAGCCGTCATCCGCGGCGGTGAACTTCGACGGGCACTTGGTGACCAGGGTGTCCCGCTGGCCGACGAAGACGCCGTTCTCGATCGTGCCCGTGAGGATGATCTCCCGCCCGCCGCGGAAGGGATCGGGGACCACGCCCGCGTAGGCCACCGGGATGCTCTGGTCGGCGTCGTCGCGGTCGGCGACGCGGAAGCGCAACGCCCCGTCCTCACGGCTGACCGAGCCGACTACGACGCGGCCGGTGAGGTCGTAGCTGGTCCCCGGCGCGGCGCTGAGCAGCTGCGAGGGCTCCTTCGCCTCGGTCGAGGCGCTGAAGGACGTGTAGACGAGCGCCACGGCCAGCAGCACCGCCGCGCTCAGCGCCACCACCAGACGAATCTTTCGCTTGCGGGCGGGGTCCACGGACGGGGGATTATCGCAAGGCGGCGATCCCCCGGAGACATGGCGCGAAAGTCGGACATATTCCGACCTTCGCGCCATCCGGCGACCAGGTGGGCGACGGCGTCGGCGAAGCGCTGGGGACGGAGCTGCACCCCCGTTCCACCCCTACCGGGATAGGCGGTCGAGCACGCCGCGGACCAGGCGCCAGTAGCCGCACAGCAAGAGGCGAGCCGGAAGCGAGCGAGCGACGGCCGGGATGAAGGGTGAGTCGAGGTCCGGGGTCAGCCAGGAGGCGAACTCGGCGGCGCTCACGCTGCGGGTCGCCTGCACCTGGCGCCGCTCGCGCAGCAGCCGCGGCAGCCAGCGCAGCGCTTCGAAGTCGGCGGCGAGCTTCTGGCGGCCCCAGCCGGCGGCGATCGAGGCCGGGACCAGGGCCAGCTCGGTGACGATCAGGGCGGGTGCGAGCAGCGCCAGCAGCGGCGCCGGATAGGCGCGGATCAGGAAGGCGAGGCGGTTGCGCTCCAGCCAGCGCCACTTGTGCTCGCGGGCGCCGAACTCGTAGTCGTGGTCGACGACCGCGGCCGGCTCGATCCCCAGAACTCCCCCGGCCAGTCGCAGGCGCAGCGAGAGGTCGACGTCCTCGTGGTAGAGGAAGAAGCACTCGGGGAAGCCGCCGGCCTGCTCCCAGGCGCTGCGCGGGATCGCCAGGCAGGCGCCGGAGAGCGCCGTGACCTCGCCCGCCGCGGGCGCCTCGTCCAGCGGCCGGCCGTGCCCCCCGGCCCAGACGATGCCGGTGAAGTGGACCGGGTTGCCGGCCGAGTTGATCGTCGCGCCGTCGCCGTTCGCGACCAGCGCCTGCCAGGCGGCCCAGCCGCGCCCCTCGACCCAGGGCCGGCGGATCGCCTCCCCCCAGCCCGCTCGCGGCGCCGCGTCGGGGTTGAGGATGACGAGCAGCTCACCGCGCGCCTCGGCCGCCCCCCCGTTGCAGCCGGCGGCGAAGCCGGCGTTGCGGCCGCTGCGCAGCACCCGTGCCGCCGGGGCGAGCGCTTCGACCGCCTCGGCGGTGCCGTCGGTGGAGTCGTTGTCGACGACGAGCAGCTCGTCGCCCTCGCCCAGCTCCGGCAGCAGCGCGGGCAGCGTCCGCGCGAGCTCCTCGCGACTGTTCCAGGCGACGATCAGGACGGACAGCGTCGGGCGCACCGACGCGAGAGGCTAGTACACGTATCCGGAAATTCAGATCGTTTCGGCGGCGTCTGGCCGATTCCGACCAGAATTTCCGGATACGTGTACTAGACGTTCTGGCGTCTAGCCTCGTCCCTTGCGCCGCTGTCCGGCCCGGTTCCGCTTCTTCTTCTTGCCGCAGTTGGAGCGCAGCCGCTGCTTGCGGTTGGCCTTCTTGCCGTTCTGGCCCTTGAGCCTGACGATCGCCCGCATCGAGCGCCGCAGGTTGCGACGCGCGGCCTTGCTGCGCTTCTTCGGCTTCGGGCAGAGGTTGCGCGAGTTGATCAGCAGGCCCTTGCGGCCGCCCTTGACGATCAGCACGAACTTCGAGACCGGCACGTCGGGCACGATGTCGAAGATGCTGCGCAGGCGACCGCGGACGCTGTCGGTCCGCGAGGCCAGCTCGATGTTCACCTGACCGCGCAGATCGACGACCAGATCGGGCAGGAGGTTGTCCGAGGAGCGCAGGTAGGCCGGCCCCCGGAGCGGCTCGTCGAGCAGCGGCGAGAAGGCCGACGCGTACCCGTAGATCGAGTTCTTCGGGCAGTTGCGGGCGGCGAACTGCACCCGCGTGCAGACTTTCGAGATGTTGCTCTGGTCGAGGATGATCGACTTGGGCAGGATCACGGCGGCGCGGCCGATGTTGGCGTCGCCTTTGCGCGCCAGCATCACGGCGCGCAGCTTCGGGTTCTTGGCCCGCCGCGTGGCGCCGAAGGTGCGCAGGTAGAGGCGCGGTTTGAAGCCGAGCTGCTCGCACCCCGCCGCCTGGAAGGGGGCCGAGACCGGGGCTGCCTGGAACGCCCCCGGGTCGTCGGGGTTGCCGCCGCCGCCGAGCAGCGCGCCGCCGAACCCCATCGGCGCGCAGTTGGTCGGGTTGAGCGAGAAGTCGGGCCGGTCGAGCCTGGTCACGACCGAGCGGATGTTGAGCAGGGCGCCCCCGTAGACGTGCGGGATCGCGTCCGAGACGGCGCGGACCCGTGCGGTCCGCGGGTCGACGAAGAGCGCCACCCGCACCACGACCGTGCCGAGGTCGAAGGGCCCGGCCGTGGCGGGGGTGACGACCGCCAGGGAGAGCGGTGCGCCCTTGTAGGGGCCGGCGAGGTAGGCCTTGCCGCCGATCCGCACCGGCGAGGGGCCGCTGCCGGAGGCGATCTCGGCGCTGCCCAGATGGCTCGAGCCGGGGCAGCTCGGGTCGGCGGCCTCGTCGAGCCCGGCCTTGCCGGCGGCCACCGCAAGCGCCCCCTCGGGGCAGTACTCGACGCCGGCGAGCTTCGCGCTGAGCCCGGGCGGCAGGGTCACGTCGACGCCCTTCAGCTCCTGGTTGCCGTCGGCGCGGGCGATCTCCATCCGCAGCGGGCTGAAGGCCCCGCCCTGCGGGCTGTCGGTGCCGGCGCCGAAGCTGGGACCGAAGGGTCGCTCGGCGGGCGTCTTGGCGCAGGCGCCCCCGCCCGGGGCGCTGGTCAGCGAGAAGCTGGACGACGCCGAAACCGACGTGTTGGTCGAGGGCCCGCCTGCCTCGCCGGGCGGGACGATGCCCTGGGCGCTCGACCACGGCGTCATCCGGGTCTCGGTCGTGTTCGGCCCGCAGGTCGGCGGGCTGGTCAGCGGCGCCTTCGCGCCGCCGTCGAATTCGAACCGGAAGGACTTGAAGGGAACCTGGGGCAGACCCGGGATCGGCACGCTTCCCAGCGGCGCGTCGTCGAACGTGGTCGTCAGCCGACCGGTCTGGGGATTGGCGCTGACCTTGCCGAGCAGACGGGCGGAGATGTCGAAGCGAGCCGACTCGACGGCGACGAAGATCCGGTACAGCTCACCGGAGGCCGGGTCGCGGCTGAGCTGGCGGCCGACGTAGACCGGGCCGCTGAGCGAGCCGTCGGGGAGCGGTGGGGTGTCCACCTCGACGCTGCCGATCCGCGAGGCCGCGGGGCAGGCCGTCGGGTTCCTCGTCCCCTTGCCGAACTGAGCGTCCGTGCAGGCGACGAGGCCGTTCGCGGCCGAGGGGTTGAGGCCCATCCCGACCGGCAGGGTGACCTTGGCGGAGCGAACTTGCGACGTAGCCTTGCTCGCTTCGTCTTTCAGCGGGTTCTTGATCTCCGGCAGGTCGACGGTGACGGTCGCGCCTGCCGGCGAGTCGGTCTGGGAGGTGTTCGGGTCGACGGAGATCGACGGATCGAAGGGGATCTCGTCGCAGTTTTTCGGCGAGGTTTCGAAGGCGGGCGGATCGCGGGGGATCTTCGACTCGACGAAGTTCGACCCATGCGGGAAGCTCGGGTTTTCTTCCTCGAAGGAGTCGGCGCGCAGCCAGGTCGAGTAGATCTGCTCGAAGGGCGAGCCCGGCGAGGCTGGGCCGAGGCAGGTGGTCGGCGTCGTTATGAAGGTGCCGTCGCCGGCATCGCCGTCAAAGGTGAGGCGGTTTTTCGCGACCCTGGCCACTTCTCCCCCAACCTCCACTTCGATCTTGTGGGCGTGGATCGTGAAGTACTGGTGGTAGTCGCCCTCCCATTCGATGTCCGCCTCGAGGAAGACGTCGCTGCCGGCGATGCTGAAGCCGAAGCGGGCCGGTTCCCCCTCTTCGGGAACGATGTTGTAGACGTCGGCGTGCAAGACCGCCGATGCGCCGGTGCTGGGATTGGTAGCGGTGAGTTCGCTGACGCCGACTTTCGAGTCCGGCGCCGAGGATGAGCAGTTGGCGGGGGTCTCTTCGGGTTCCAGCTCGCACTGTTCGGTCGCCTGCGGATTGACCGAGAGGCCGGCGGGCAGGTCGACGCGGACGGTCCGCAGGCTGCCGACCGGCCTTTTGTAGGACACGAGCGGCGGGACCAGTTCCACTTCTTCCTCGTTGACGATGAACTGGGTGAAGCCCTTCGGCGGGTGGCCGGCGGCCTCTTCGTAGAAGAGCTCCGGGGTGGCGACCGAGCACTGGCCCGGCGGAGGGGGGTCCGCTTTGCAGGTCCCGGCCTGCCAGGGGCTGTCGACCTGGGGGTCGTTGGGATCCTGCGGGCCGATGATGTCCGCCGCCGCGCCGGGCACCCAGAAGAACGCTCCCAGAACCACGATCGCAGCGATCAGAGCGCAGCGTAGACCCGTCCCCTGCCCCATCCGAATCTTCCCTCCTCGACTCATCGTCCAGTTATATTACCCGATTTTCATGATCTAAGCTAATCTTTTTCGGTATTAGCCAGTCCACAAAAGTGAGGCAGCCATGAATTGGGAGCGTCTAGCTCGTGCGAATACCCACCCACTCCGCGTCTCGATCCTCGAAGTGCTGAGCATCGACGGCGGCCGAATCCTCTCGCCGAAGGACCTCAGCCTGGAGTTGCGGGCGCCGCTGAGCACGGTCAACTACCACGTGGTCGAGCTGCGCCATGCCGACCTGCTCGAGATCGTCAGGGAAAAGCAGGTGCGCGGCGCGATCGAGCACTTCTACCGGCTGAAGGACGGCGGCAAGAGCGCTCGCGGCAAGAGCGGCCCCAAAGCCGGCACCAGGAGGCGCGCCTAGACAGAACGACAGGCCAGAGAGAAAGCGGACGACGGGTCTCGAACCCGCGACCTCGAGCTTGGGAAGCTCGCGCTCTAC
>JBBDTK010000013.1:0-11864 GCA_040904405.1 Solirubrobacterales bacterium
CCTTGCCCCGCTTGGTCCGGCACTCGCCAGCCGCACACGCGGGTTTCCGGATAGTTACTAAGCCCGCTGGTACGTCATTGGGTAGGTGGTGAGGGTGGTGGCGGCGGTGGAGGCGGCTGCTGCCCGGCAGGCGGCGGTGGTGACTGCTGGCCCGATGCGGGGGGAGGAGGGGGCGGCGGGGGCTGCTGGCTCCCTGCCGGCGGTGGAGGAGGCGGTGGGCCGCCGCCCAGGCGGTCGGCCTGGTCGCCGAACGTCGCCCCTTCCTCGCGCATCGCGCTGTAGCCGCCGTAGGCGATGCCGGCCGCGGCGAGCAGCGAGAGGAAGATGCCGAGCTTCAGGGTCAGGTCCACCGAGACGCCGCCGAAGTCGTCACCACCGGGGGCATCGACGATCCGGTAGAGGATCAGCAGCACGGCGAGGCCGCCGAGCCCGGCGACGATCGCGTTCATCGAGACCGGCGGCTCGAGGTCGGCGTCGGTGAGGCGCACTATCGCCACGCCGATCGCCACCACGATCGCCAGCATGAGGAATATCGGGATGATGTCGAGCGCGTCCCAGGCGCTGCCGCCGGCTCCCGGGACCGAGCCCGAGAAGCCACTGACGCCGGAGACCTCGACGCCGTACCAGTCGAAGAACATGAATATGAAGAGCAGGATCGCGGAAACCGCCGAGATCTTCTCTCCGGTGCTCAGCCTGTCAGCTTCCATCAGCACATCCCTCCGAGGAGTTGGGGTCAGGCCGACCCTACACCCGCGCTCGGGCGGCAGCCAGGGTGTTGCCGAGCAGCATCGCGATCGTCATCGGGCCGACCCCGCCGGGCACCGGCGTGATCGCCGCCGCGACGGCCGCCGCCGGCTCGAAGTCGACGTCGCCGCAGAGGCCGTCGCCGGTGCGGTTCATGCCGACGTCGATCACGACCGCGCCGGGCTTGATCGCGTCGGCGCCGAGCAGCAGCAGCACGCCGACCGCGGCGACCAGCACGTCGGCGCGCCGGCAGACGGCAGCGAGGTCGCGGGTGCGCGAGTGGCAGACGGTGACCGTCGCGTCGGCGCCGAGCAGCAGGCGGGCGACCGGCACGCCGACCAGCTTCGAGCGGCCGACGACGACCGCCTCCGCCCCCTCCAGCTCGACCCGCTCGTGACGCAGCAGCTCGATCACGCCGGCTGGGGTGCAGGGGACCAGGCCCGGAGTGCCGTGGGCGAGCAGGCCGGCATTGGCGGGAGTCAGACCGTCGACGTCCTTGCCGGGGTCGATCGCCGCCACCACCGCGTCGGCGTCGATCCCCTCCGGCAGCGGCAGTTGCACGAGGATCCCGTCGACTTCGTCGTCGTCGCCGAGGCGGTGGACCAGCTGCAGCACCTCGTCCTCGCTCGCGTCGGCGGGCAGATCGCGGTGGACCGAGCGCATCCTGGCCTCCTCGCAGGCCTCGTGCTTGTTGCGGATGTAGATCTGCGAGGCGGGGTCCTCGCCGACCAGCACCGTCGCCAGCAGCGGCGAGCGGCCGGCCTCGCGCTCGTAGGCGGCGACTTCCTCGCGCACCCGCGCGCGCACCTCGACCGCCACCGCCTTGCCGTCGATCAGGCGCGCGGGCACGATGCTCAGCGCCTCCGGATCGGCGCGTAGTCGGCCATCAGCTTGCGCTCGCTGCCATCGCCGGCGAAGCGGACGACGACCAGGCCGCCCGGCTCGACCGCGGTGACGACCCCGTCGCCGAAGCTGGCGTGGACGACGTCGTCGCCGGTGCGCAGCTCCAGCGCCGAGCCGGGGTCGACCGGCGCCGGCGGGGCGCCGGCGGCGCCGCCCGCGTCCCAGCTCGCGACTGCCCCGAGCCCGCCCCCGCCGTGCCGCTCGGTCAGCTCCTCGGGCAGCTCGTCGACGAAGCGCGAGGGCAGGTTGCGCTCGGCCCGGCCGAAGAGGCGCCGCTCCCTGGTCCAGGTCATGTGCAGGCGGCGACGGGCGCGGGTGATGCCGACGTAGCAGAGCCGCCGCTCCTCCTCTTCCCCCCCCTCTTCCAGCGCTTTCATGTGCGGGAAGGCGCCGTCCTCGCAGCCGACGACGAAGACCGTGTCGTACTCGAGCCCCTTGGCGTTGTGCAGGGTCATCAGGGTGATCGCGGAGTCGTCGCCGAGCCCGTCCTGCTCGGTGTAGAGGGAGATCTGCTGCAGGAACTCCTCCAGCGCGCTGGCCTCGCCCTCTCCCTCAAGCTCATGGTTGACGTCGAACTCGCCGGCCATCCCGACCAGCTCCTCGAGGTTCTCCGCCCGCCCCTCGGCCTCGACCGTGCGCTCGGCGGCGAGCGCCTCGAGGTAGCCGGTCTGCTCCAGCACCGCCTGCAACAGCTCGGCCACCGGGGCGGACTCGGCCTGACGCCGCAGATCGTCCATCGTCTCGAAGAAGCGCGAGACCGCCTTGATCGCCGCCGCGCCCAGCCCTGGCACCTCCTCGGCCCGTCCGGCCACCTCCCAGATCGGCAGGCCGGTGGTGTTGGCGTGGGCTGCCAGCCGTCCCTGGCTGGTATTGCCGATCCCGCGGCGGGGCGAGTTGACGACGCGGGCGAAGCTGACCTGGTCGGAGGGGTTGGCGAGCAGGCTGAGGTAGGCGATCGCGTCCTTGACCTCGGCCCGCTCGTAGAACTTGGTGCCGCCGATCACCTGGTAGGGCAGCTCGAAGCGGACCAGCGTGTCCTCCAGCACCCGGCTCATCGCGTTGGTCCGGTAGAAGACGGCGACGTCCTCGCGTCGCACCCCCTCCTCGTCGCCGAGGCGCTCGATCTCGCCCGCCACCCAGCGCGCCTCCTCGTGCTCGTCGCCGAGCTCGCGCAGCTGCAGCGGCTCGCCGCCCGACAGCTCGGTCCAGAGCCGCTTCGGCCGCCTTTCGCGGTTGCGCTCGACCACCGCGTTGGCGGCCGAGAGGATCGTCTGCGTCGAGCGGTAGTTCTGCTCGAGCTTGACCACGTCCGCCTCGGGGAAGTCCTTCTCGAAGTCGAGGATGTTGCGGATGTCGGCGTGGCGGAACCCGTAAATCGATTGATCCTCATCTCCCACAACCATTAGGTTGCCGTGCTCGGAGGTGAGCAGCTGCAACAGCCGGTACTGGGCGTGGTTGGTGTCCTGGTACTCGTCGACGAGGACGTGGCGAAAGCTGCGGCGCCAACGCTCCCGCACCTCGTCGAACAGCTCCAGGGCGTTGACCGTGCGCACCAGCAGGTCGTCGAAGTCCATCGCGTTGGCGGCGAGCATCCGCTTCTCGTAGAGCCCGTAGACCTCGGCCGCGACCTCCTCGAAGACGCTGCCCTGGGACTGCGCGTAGGCCGGGGCGTCGACCAGCTGGTTCTTGGCGCCGGAGATCTGCGAGCGCAGCGCCCGCGGCGGGTAGCGCTTCGGGTCGACGTGCAACTCCTGCATGCAGCGCTTGAGCATCCGCAGCGAGTCCGACTCGTCGTAGATCGTGTAGCTGCGCGAGTAGCCGAGCCGCTCGGCGTCGGCGCGCAGCATCCGCGCGCAGGCCGAGTGGAAGGTCGTCACCCACATCGCCCGCACCGAGCGACCGACCAGCGCCCCGACCCGCTCGCGCATCTCGTTCGCCGCCTTGTTGGTGAAGGTGATCGCGAGGATCTCGCCGGGGCGGGCGGCGCCGGTCGCCAGCAGGTAGGCGATCCGGTGGGTGAGCACGCGGGTCTTGCCGGAGCCGGCGCCAGCCAGGACCAGCAGCGGTCCCTCGCCGTGGCGCACCGCCTCCCGCTGCGGCTCGTTCAGCTCGGCGAGCAGCCGCTCGGCGGCATCGGCGCCGGGTTCGGTCGGGGCGGCGGCGTGCTCGTCGTGCGCCTCGCGCGCAGCCTCGTGGTCACCCTCCTGGAGCATCGTCCGAGAATAGAGGCGGGCGCGGCTGGCGCTTAAGGACCTATCCCGGTAGGGGCGTGCCCCTGGGACGGTTCAGGACCAAGCGGGGCGGACACGGCGCGGATTCCGCATGGCAGCGCCATGTGGGATCCGCGACGGGGCCGAATCCGCGCCGGTCCTGGGCCGTCCCAGGGGTGCGATATCCCTATCGAGATAGGTCCTAAAGTCGGAATATGTCCGACTTAAGCGCCAGCTACCCGCCGGCGGAGGAGCGGCCGGTGCGGGGGTGCAGCCGCTCGCCGTCGCGCTCGGGCGCCTCGCCGCCGTCGAGCTCGGCGAGCCGCTCCTCCAGCCGCGCGATCCGCTCCGAGAGCGTCTTGATCGCCTCGGCGATCGGGTCCGGGAGGTGGATCCAGTCGGCGTCCGGCCCTTCCGGTCGCTTGCCCTCCACCCGCACCGGGTGGCCGGGGTTGCCGACCACGGTCGAGTGCGGCGGCACGTCCTCGACCACGACCGTGTTGGCGCCGACCTTGGCCCCGTCGCCGACCGCGATCGGGCCGAGCAGCTTGGCGCCGGAGCCGACGGTGACGTTGTCGCCGAGGGTCGGGTGGCGCTTGCCGCGCTGGAAGCCGGTGCCGCCCAGCGTCACCCCCTGGTAGAGGGTGACGCGCCGGCCGACCTCGGCCGTCTCGCCGATCACCACGCCGGAGCCGTGGTCGATGAAGAACTCGAGGCCGATCCTCGCCGCCGGATGGATCTCGACCCCGGTCACGGCGCGGCTCAGGTAGGCGAGCATCCGCGGCACCAGCGGCACGCCGGCCTCGCGCAGGGCGTGGGCGGCGCGGTGGGCGAGCAGCGCCTGCACCCCCGCCCAGCTCGTCAGGATCTCGAACGAGGAGACACCCTGCGCCGCGGGATCACGATCCCGCGCGGCACAGATATCGGCTCGAATCTCACCAAGGATGCGTCTAAACACCCGCCACCCCCGGACGCGGAAACAAATGCCTGTCCATATCTGATTCTTCAGGCATTTGTGAGAGCAGAGGAAGTGGCGGGATCTGTTTCACAGTGCGAAGAAGGGTAGGGACATGTAGCGCTCGCCCGAGTCGCAGACGACCGTCACCACCCGCCTGCCCTCCATCTCCGGCCGCGCCGCGATCTCCAGCGCCGCCCTGACGTTGGCCCCGGCGGAGATGCCCGCCAGCACGCCCTCGCGCCGGGCGGCGAGCCGCGCCGTCTCCAGCGCGTCCTCGTCGCCGACCGCGATCGTCTCGTCGATCACCGAGCGATCGAGCACCTCGGGGACGAAGCCGGCGCCGATGCCCTGGATCTTGTGCGGGCCGGGGACGCCGCCGGAGAGCACCGGCGATGTGGCCGGCTCGACCGCGACCACCAGCGTCTCCGGGCTGCGTTCCTTGAGCACGCCGCCGACCCCGGTGATCGTGCCGCCGGTGCCGACCCCGGCAACGAAGGCGCCTACCTCGCCCTCGGTGTCGCGCCAGATCTCCTCCGCGGTGGTGCGCCGGTGCGCCTCCGGGTTGGCCGGGTTGGAGAACTGCTGCGGCATGAAGCCCTTGCGCTGCTCGCGAATCTCCTCGGCCAGCTCGACCGCCTCGGTCATCCCGCCCAGCGAGGGCGTCTCGCGCACCTCGGCGCCGTAGGCGCGCAGCAGCTTCGCCCGCTCGCGGCTCATCCCCTCCGGCAGGGTCAGGATCAGCTCGTAACCGCGCGCCGCGCAGACCATCGCCAGCGCGATCCCGGTATTGCCGCTGGTCGGCTCGACGATCACCGAGCGCCCCCGCTCGATCGTCCCCGCCTCCTCGGCGGCATCGATCATCGCCACCCCGATCCGGTCCTTCACCGACCCCCCCGGGTTGAAGTACTCCAGCTTCGCGCAGAGCTCCCCCGGCAACCCCTCGCCCAACCGCCGCAGCGCCACCAGCGGCGTCCCCCCGACAACAGCCGAAGCCTCAGCCCCGATCCTCATCGCTGCCCTTCCTTACGCATTGGCGCCGACCCTACCGCGACGTCGCCCTCACCGTGTCGGGCCTGCGGGATCCTCTGGGAGCGCCGTCAACTTAGAGTTTCAAACATGGATCGAGCGCCAAGAGCAGAACCTTGACCACGCGGTCGGGCAACGGGAGGTGGCCGAAGCCGCGCCGCGCAAGATGCGACGCGAGGCGCTGCCCGAGGCCAGAGCGGTCGAGGAGCACAACCGCGACGGTTACGAGCGGGCGCGCGAGGAGCTGCGCGAGATGCCGCCCGTCCGCCACGAGGCCCGCGCCGAGCTGTCAAACGCCGATCTCGTTCTTGCCGAGCCCCGCCAGGCGGCGATCACCGCCGCCAAGCTCTCCCCCCGCCCGTCCAGGTGTCGCCGGAGGCGAAGCAACCAGGCAGCTCGGGCACGTCGGCCCAATAGCTGCCTTCCTCGGGATGGATGCGGGCGGTCAACTCCATGCTCGGCTTACGAAGCCTGCTTGCTGAGCCGCCGGTCGGCGACCTCGTAGACGGTCTCGGCATTCGACTCCGGGGGATGATGCCGGACGCCGAAGGCGAACGCCCGCAGGGCCAGCGGGCGCTGCGGGTGCTTCACGGCAACGAAAACTGCCCCGAAGCGGCCGTCCGGCCAGGGGATGTATGTCTTGACGCAGCCGCCGAGCATTGTGCGGTCCTGCCCCTCGTCGTGGCAGGCCTTGAGGCGGGACTGCGGGATGCCGCCCTCGCGTCGCAGCTCCTTGCGAAAACCCGCCAGCGCTTCTTCCGCACCCTTGGACAGGCGCTCAAGATCCTCGGCGAGAGCGTCCTCATCGAAGCCGACCGGGAAGACCGGCTCCGGCTTGGCCTGCGCCACGATCAGCCCTCGGCGTCGGTCGGCAACGACCCGAAGTGCCGGTCGAACTCCTCCGGGCTCAGGCGCTCCTCGCCGTGGCGGGCGAGGATTGCCTCCACGGAGGTATCGCGGCCTTCTACAGCCTCAAGCGCCGCCAGCGCCGCGTCCACCCGGTCTTCGGGCAGGTGGTCCAGAACGGCGTGGGCTTTCTCGCGGGTCGTCACGTCCCAAATGGTAGCCGGGCAGCGGACAGCCCCGCTCGTAGCGGGCGAAGATCGGTCCCTGTGCGCCACTCGTGCGCCAGTGGTGCGCCAGTCAGACCGGGAACAACCGGATTCAACCGGATTGAAAACCGCTTGAACAAGCGGAATCGCGATCCGGCTGCGCCCCCGGCTAGATGAAGTACATCCCCGAGCCGGCCTCCTCGGCCTCGCGGCGGGCTACTTCGGCGATCGTGGTCTGGCCGAAGACCTTGCGCAGGGCGGTTACGCCCTCGGCCCAGATGCCGCCCGCCTCGTCGGCCTCCTGGCCGACTTTGCCGTCGAGGGCCTGGACCACCTCGAGCACGGTGATCTCATCGGCGGGTCGGGAGAGGGTGTAGCCGCCTTTCATCCCGCGGTGGCTGGTCAGCAGGCCGGCCCGGCGCAGGGTCGAGAAGAGCTGCTCCAGGAACTGCTCCGGTATGGCGCGCCGCTCGGCCAGCTCCTTGATCGGCACCGGCCGCTCGCCGGCGCGGGCCAGCTCGGCCATCGCCACCACGGCGTAGCGCGACTTCGAGGTGATCGAGATCACCCGGACTTTCTACCGCACCGCTCGGACCGGCCTCGGTTAGGATCGAGGCCTTGGAACCGGCACACTGTCTCGTCGTCGACCCTCACCCGCTGGTCCGCCTGGGCGTTCGCCAGGCGCTCGGCGACCACTTCGAGGTCGAGGAGAGCGAGAGCCGCGAGGAGGCGCTCGGCCTGGTTCGCGACATCGGCAGCATCGACGTGGCGATTCTCGACCTGGGCCGGCGGCCACAGGAAGCGGACGGCGAGCTCGGCGGCACCGAGGCGATCCGCGAGCTGCGCAAGGCGGCGCCGGTCATGGGCATCGTCGCCCACGGCGACCAGCCCGACCGGCACTTCGCCAGCAGCGCGATGCAGGCCGGCGCCAGCGCCTACGTCGCCCGCACCGCCGGGGCCGCCGAGATGCTCCGGGCGGTGCACGCCGCGATCGAGCAGGAGACCTTCGTCGACCCGGCGGTGCCGCCGAAGGGCAGCCGCGGCAAGCTGACCCGGCGCCAGCGCCAGATCCTGCAGCTGCTCGCCGACGGCGGTACGACCACGGTTGCCGCCCGCCGGCTCGGCCTCAGCGAGGAAACGGTCAAGACCCACACCAAGCACGCCCTCGCCCGGCTCGGCGCCCGCAACCGCACGCACGCGGTCGCAATCGCCCTAAGAGAGTGCTTAGTCGAATAACCGATCAGCGAGCGTCACGATCTGATGCTCCGCGAGCGGCGCCGATATGGCGATTGCCGCCGCCCGCGGACGCGAAGCGGAGCAGGCGGCGGTTTAAATCCAACCGCTGTCCCTGGCGGTGAGGACCGCCTGGGCGCGGTCGACGGCGCCGATCTTGCCGTAGACGTTGTGCAGGTGGGTGCGAATCGTCGAGACCGAGAGCTGCATCTCACCGGCGATCTGCTTGTAGACCATGCCCGAGGAGAGGTGCTTGAGCACATCCAGCTCGCGGGCCGAGAGCGGGCAGGGCTCGCTGATCCCGGTGCTGTCGGGACGCGGATAGGGAAGCTCGTAGAGCAGCTCGCGCAGGCCGTCGACGCCGAGCCCGCAACGCTTGGCGCTCTCGCGCAGACGCTCCGGTTTGACCGCCTCGCCGTGGCCGTAGTGGGCGACCATGTCGGCGGTGGCGACGATCGCCGCCAGGCCGTCGGCGTCCTCGGAGTGGTGGCGCTCGATCGCCACCGCAATCCGCTGCGGAACGTTCCAGCGCCGCGCCAGGACCCCGCCGACCAGCGCGTGGTCGATCCCGAGCTGGTCGCGTTCCTCGCGCAGGCGCTGCTCGGGAGTACGGCTGAGTGCGTCGAAGTGGGTGCGGCGGCCGGGGTGCAGCTTCGAGATCACCAGGCGGCCGATGTCGTGCAGCAGCGCCGCGACGATCAGTTCGTCGCGGTCGTTCCAGCCGATCTCGCGGCCGATCCGCGCCGCCGCCTGCTGGGTGGCGAGCGCGTGGATGCGGAACTGCTCGGGGCGCAGCTCCCAGCCGCCGTTGGCCTCGAAGAAGTCGAAGACCGGGGCCGTGCCGGCGATCGCAAGGACGCCGGAGGGCTTCAGCACCTCGATCGCCCGGGGGACGCCGCCGACGGCGCCGCCGCCACCGGTCCGGTTGGCGAGGCGCAGCACGGCGATCGTCAGGGCGACGTCGGACTCGACCGCCTCGACCAGCTCGCCGACGCGGGAGGTCTCGGCGGTCGCTGCCTGCATCACGCGGGCCCGCGACTCGATCAGGGCGGGGAACTTCTCCACCGCCTCGAAGGCCGCCGCCAGCCGGGCTCCGGGTGCGTTCGCCGCCGTAGCACCGGCGTCGCCCGACTTGACCTTTCCGGTCCTGGCTTGTTTGCTCGACGGCATGAGACTGGACGCTCCGCCCTCCTCATCGGCAGGCGAGGACGCACGGTTTAGCCCCACCCTCCTCAAAAGTGGGGTTCGCCTGGGGATTCCTTATCCACTTGGGTGGATCGAACCGCGAGTGGTTGTCCGTCAGGAAGAAAGCCGCTGGAGCGCGACGTCGATCCGCGCCAGCGATTCCTCGCGACCCAGCACGGCCAGCGACTCGAAGATCCCCGGGGAGACCGAGCCGCCGCTGATCGCGACCCGGATCGGCTGGTAGACCTTGCCCGGCTTCGCCTCCAGCCGCTCCGGCAGCGGCGCCAGCGCCGCCTCGACCGCGCCCGGGTCGAAGCCCTCGCTGGCGGCGAGCGCCTCGCGCGCCGCTCGCAGCCGCTCGCGCGCCCCGTCCTTCATCACCTTGCGCCAGGCCTTCTCGTCCTCGACCGGGGGGCCGAAGAGGAAGCGGATCAGCGGCCAGACCTCCGCCAGCGTCTGCGCTTTCTCCTGCACGATCTGACAGGCGGCGCGCAGGCGCTCGTCGGGCTCGCGGCCGAGGTGGCGCGCCACCGCCTCCGTATACCGGTCGAGCGGCAGCTCGCGCATGTAGCGACCGTTGACCCAGCGCAGCTTGCGCTCGTCGAAGATCGCCGCCGCCTTGCCGACGTCCTCGACCCGGAAGCGCTCGACCAGCTCCGCGGTCGGGATCAGCGTCGCGTCGTCGTCCGCGCCCCAGCCGAGCAGGGCGAGGTAGTTGCGCACCGCCGCCGGCAGGTAACCGGCCTCGCGCAGCTCCTGCACCGAGGCGGCGCCGTGGCGCTTGGAGAGCTTGCGCCCGTCGGGGCCGTGCAGCAGCGGCAGGTGGGCGTAGCGCGGCGGCGCGTGGCCGAGCGCCGCCAGGACCAGCAGCTGCTTCGGCGTGTTGGAGAGGTGATCGTCGCCGCGCACCACGTCGGTGATCCCCATCTCGGCGTCGTCGACCGCGACGGCGAAGTTGTAGAGGACCGAGCCGTCGCCACGGGCGATCACGAAGTCGTCGTAGGAGCGGTTGGGGAAGCTGACCGGGCCGCGAATCAGGTCCTCGACCACCGTCTCGCCCTGGTCGGGGACGCGCAGTCGGATCGCCGCCCCGTGCTGCTCGGACGGCTGGCCGCGATACCCCCGGTCCGCCCCGTGCTGCGCCTTCCACGCCTCCACCTCCTTGGCGGTCGCGGTGTCGTGGTAGGCGGCGCCGCTCTCCAGCAGGCGCTCCAGGGCCGCCCGGTGCGCCTGCTCACGCCCGGCCTGCGATACCGGCCCCTCGTCCCACTCGAGCTCGAGCCAGCGCAGCGCGTCGAGGATCTGCTCGACGTTCGCCTCGGTCGAGCGCTCGCGGTCGGTGTCCTCGATTCGCAGCACCAGCTCGCCGCCCCGGTGGCGCGCCGCCAGCCAGTTGTAGAGTGCCGTCCTCGCGCCGCCGATGTGCAGGGCACCGGTTGGCGAGGGAGCAAACCTCAGTCGGATCGGAGGATCGGCATTCATGTTGGTCGGCGCGCATGTTTCCACCTCCGGCGGACTGGCGAAGGCGATCGAGCGCGGCGCCGAGCTCGGCTGCGAATCGATTCAGATCTTCAACCAGAGCCCGCGGATGTGGCGGCCGACCAGATATGGCGCCGAGGACTTCGCCGCCTTCCGCGAGGCGATCGACGGCTCGCCGGTCGAAGCGGTGGCGATCCACGCCGTCTACCTGATCAACTGCGCGACCAAGGACAGCGAGCTGCGGGAGAAG
Source organism: Solirubrobacterales bacterium (assembly GCA_040904405.1). Taxonomy (GTDB): domain Bacteria; phylum Actinomycetota; class Thermoleophilia; order Solirubrobacterales; family 70-9; genus VRUE01. The sequence goes on from JBBDTK010000013.1 coordinate 11,041, forward strand.
TCGCTCGCCTCGCTGACTCACGCGCTGCGGACCGGCGACGCGATCGGCGCCGCCGGCGTCGTCCTCCACCCCGGCGCGCAGAAAGGCGAGCCGCTCGGGCCGTCGATGAAGCGGGCGGCAAAGGTCATCGCCGCCGCGCTGAAGGACAGCGAGAGCTGTCCCCTGCTGCTCGAGCAGACCGCCGGCCACAAAGGCCTGCTCGGCCGCGACTTCGACCAGACCGCGGAGCTGATCGAGCTGGCCGGCGGCGGCGAGCGGCTCGGGCTCTGCCTCGACTCATGCCACCTCTTCGTCCAGGGCTACGACGTCACCGACCCCGCCTCGCTGACTGCCATAGTCGACGAAGCCGACACAAAGGTCGGCCTCGACCGCCTGCGCTGCCTCCACGTCAACGACGCCGCCGCCCCGCTCGGCTCCTGCCGCGACCGCCACGCCAACATCGGCAAAGGCGAGATGGGCAAAAACGGTCTGTCAGCTTTCCTCTCGGAGCCGAGATTTGAGGGTTTGCCAGCAACCCTCGAGACCCCGGGCCCGAACAAGAAAGGTCCCGACCGTAAGGAAGTGCTGGCGGCCAAGCGTCTGCGCAAAGCCGGCCTGAAAGCGCGTGGCGCTATTTGACGTGGACGCCGGAGATCGCTCGGCTGATCACCAGGCGCTGGATCTCGGAGGTGCCCTCGAAGATCGTGTAGATCTTCGCGTCGCGGTGCATCCGCTCGACCGGGAACTCGCGGGTGTAGCCGTTGCCGCCGAGGATCTGGATCGCCCGCTCGGTCGCCCAGACGGCGACCTCGCCGGCCTTCAGCTTCGACATCGAGCCCTCGGCG
>JBBDTK010000014.1:0-13719 GCA_040904405.1 Solirubrobacterales bacterium
TGGCGAGCGGCCCGTAGACGATGTAGGAGTGGCCGGTGACCCAGCCGACGTCGGCGGCGCACCAGTAGACGTCGCTCTCCGGCTTTAGGTCGAAGACGTGGCGGTGGGTCCAGGCGACGCCGGTCAGGTAGCCGCCGGTGGTGTGCAGAATCCCCTTCGGCTTCGCGGTCGAGCCCGAGGTGTAGAGGATGAAGAACGGGTCCTCGGCGCCGAGCGGCTCGGGCGGGCACTCGGCCGCCGCCGCCTCCATCGCCGCCTCGAAGGAGACGTCGCGCCCCTCGCGCATCTCGCAGGCCTCGCCGGTGTGGTGGACGACGAAGACCGTCTCCAGCGAGGCGAGCCCCTCCATCGCCTCGTCGACCCGCATCTTGACCGGCGCCGTGCGGCCCTTGCGGCGGGCGCCGTCGACGGTGACCAGCGCCTTCGCCGCCGAGAACTCCATCCGCTCGCGCGCCGCCTCGGCCGAGAAGCCGCCGAAGACGACGTTGTGGACCGCGCCGATCCGGGCGCAGGCGAGCATCGCGACGACGACCTGGGGAATCATCGGCAGGTAGATGCCGACCACGTCGCCCTTGCCGATCCCGTGGTCGCGCAGGGCGTTGGCGAAGCGCTGGGTGTCGGCGAGCAGCTCGGCGTAGGTGACGTCGCGCTCCTCCCCCTCCTCGCCGCGCCAGTGGTAGGCGACGCGCTCGCCGCGCCCGGCCGCGACGTGGCGGTCGAGGCAGTTGGCGGAGGCGTTGAGCCGGCCGTCGGCGAACCACCTGTAGAAGGGCGGCTCGGACTCGTCGAGCGCCTCGGTGGGCTCGCGCTCCCAATCGAGCAGCTCGGTCGCCTGGCGCAGCCACCAGCCCTCCGGATCGGCCGCCGCCTGCTCGTAGACCGCGGGGTCGCTCAGCAGCGCGCCGGCGGCGAAATCGGCCGGCGGCTCGAAGCGATCGACCGCCAGCAGCCGCTCCAGCTCCCGCTCCAGATCGCTCTCCGCACCGACTCCCATCGCGCCCCTTCCTTGGCAGCTACCCTGAGCGGGAACGGTACCCGTTCGCTCAAACTGTTCGCTCACATGCTCTTCCGCCAGATCATCCACGAGGACCTCGGCTGCGCCTCCTACCTGGTCGGCGACTCCGGCGCCTGCATCGCGGCGGTGGTCGACCCGCAGTGGGACATCGACCCCTATCTGGACCTGAGCCGCCTGCACGGGGTGCGGATCGCCCACATCCTCGAGACGCACAACCACGCCGACCACGTCTCCGGCCACGGCCGCCTGGCGCGGGCGACCGGGGCGACGATCCACGTCAGCGAGCTGGCCGGGGCCGAGTACGAGCACGAGCCCTTCGCCGACGGCTGGGAGCTGGAGCTGGGCGAGGTCACGATCGAGGCGATTCACACGCCCGGCCATCGGCCCGAGCACACCTCCTTCCTGCTGCGCGACGCCGGCCGCGGCGAGGGCCCTGTCGCCGTGCTGAGTGGCGACTCCCTCTTCGTCGGGGACGTCGCCCGGCCCGATCTCGCGATCGAGCCGCGCGAGGGCGCCGCAGGGATCTTCCGCTCGCTGCACGAGCGGCTGCTCGCCCTGCCCGACGAGGTCGAGGTCTGGCCGGGCCATCTGGGTGGGTCGATGTGCGGGGGGTCGGGGCTCGACATGAAGACCTCTTCGACGATCGGCTTCGAGCGCCGCCACAACAAGGCGCTCGGATTCGAACAGGAGGAGGAGTTCGTCGAGAACGCGGTCTCGAGCCTCGGCGATCGGCCGCCCAACGTCGAGCACATCGTGACGATCAACAAAGGGCCCCTGATCGAGTCCATCGGAGCCCCGGCACGGCTCTCGACGCGCGGCTTCGAGGCGGCGATAGCCGCGGGTGCCGTTGCGGTCGACTCGCGCACCAACCGCCAGTTCGACGAGGCGCACATCCCCGCTGCGATCAGCGCCTCCGCCTACGACACCGGCTTCGCCACGAAGGTCGCGCAGGTGGTCGAGGCCGACGCCGAGATCGTCATCGTCGCCGCCTCGGACGGCAACGAGCTCGAGGCGGCCGAGCTGCTCGCCGCAGTCGGCCTCAAGGTGCGCGGCTTCCTCGGCGGCGGGATGAGCGCCTGGCGCGCAGACGACCGTCCGGTCGAGACGATCGAGGCGATCGGCGTCGAGCGCCTCGCGGAGATGCTGGACGAAGACGAGCCGCCGGTCGTGCTCGACGTTCGCGGCGAGGACGAGTTCGACCGGGGTCACGTCCCGGGCTCTGTCCTCATCCCCTATGGCGAGCTGGTCGAGCGCCTCGACGAGGTGCCGCGCGAGCGGCCGATCGCGACCGTCTGCTCCGGCGGCAAGCGCAGCGGCCTTGCCGCCTCGGTCCTGCAGCGAGAGGGCTACCAGCGGGTCATCCACGTCGCCGAGGGCGGCGTGCGGACCTGGCAGGCCGAAGGGCGGCCGGTGGAGACGGGCTGAGCGCCGCGCTGTGGACTTTGTACGTACTCCAGCACGTAGAAAGTCCGCAGCGGCTCAGTAGCCCGGCGGGTGGCGGGCTATGAAGCCGGCGGTCGAGTTGGGTGGCGTGGCGTGCCAGCGGGGGCCGGCGCCGCCCGAGCCGGAGGTGTCGAAGGCGAGGCCGGCGATCGTCATCCAGACGTGGCCGGCGTTGCCGTAGACGCCGATCCACTGGCCGGGGCCCGGCGCGCCCCAGGTGGTGAGGCCGGTCGAGTCGAGCGGGCTGGAGAGGAAGCCGCCGCCGTTGAGGGCGAAGCTGACCGCGCCGGAGCAGTCGTAGCCGGGTGAGCTGAAGGAGCCGTGGCCGCCGCCCCAGATGTAGGGGGTGGAGGCGATCGAGTTGGCCGCTTCGATCGCCGCCTCGATCGCAGGCGGGGCCGCGCTCGGCACGCTGGCCTGGTTCGGCGAGATGAACTGCGCCTGCTGACCGGGCGTCAGCGGCGCCGGCGCGCTCGCCGGCACGCTGCCGCCGGCGCCGGCGATCTGTTCGGAGATCGAGGCGAGGTTGTCGCTCAGCGCCGCTTCCCGCGACTGCAGCGAGTCGAGCGTCCGCTGGCGCTCCGCCTGCGCCGCTTTCAATTCGGCGAAGCGCGCCGCCGCCGCTTCGCTCGCCGCGGCCGCCTGGCGCTGCTCGACCGCGATCGCGTCGCGCGCCCGCTCCAGCCGGGCGCGGATCGCGGCCATCCGCTCGACCGCGTCGCGCGCTTCGTCGCGCAGCCCCTTGACCCGGTCGGCGACCGAGTTGTCGTACTCCTGGATCTCGCTCAGGTAGTCGGCGCGGGCGCTGGCCTGCGACCAGCTCTCCGACTCGAGCACGACGGCGAGCGCGTCGGGGCTGCCGGTCTCATAGATCGCGACGAGACGGTCGCGCAGCACCTCCAGCGCCCGCTGCAGGCGGGCGCGGACGCGGTCCAACCGGCGCTGTTCGGCTTCCAGCTCGGCCGTCGCCCGGTCCAGCTCGGCCTGCCTGGCCTGCAGCTCGGCTTCCGCCGCCTGCTGTTCCTGGCGCAGCCGCGAGACCTCGCCGAGCATCGTGTCGATCGCCCGGTTCTGCTCGGCGATCGTCGCGCTCAGCGCGCTCTGGCTCTCGCGCACCTCGCTCAGCTTGCCCTCGGTCGCGTCGAGTTTCTCGCGCAGCGTCTGCGCCGGCGCGCTGGCGACGAGGCAGAGGACGGCGAGCAGCAGCGCTGCGGGGAGCAGCAGCCACCGGGGGCTTCCGGAGGTTGCGCGCATCCCGCCCCACGCTAGCGAAGCGACCGTTCGATTGTGAGGAGTTGCTAATAACCTGCAACTCCGGTTGCAGGGTCAGCCCCAGCGGCGGCTGTAGAGGACGGCGGCGACCGCGGTGGCGAGGTTGAGGCTGGAGACGCCGGCCCGCATCGGGATCCCGAGCCGGGCGGCGGCGCGCTCCAGCAGGGCGTCGCTGAGCCCGTGACGCTCGGCGCCGAAGGCGAGGATCGCGCGCGGCGGCAGCGCCGCCGCGCTCAGGTCCTCGCCGCCGGGGTGGATCGCGACCAGCGGCCGGCCGCCGAGCGCCCCCTCCTCGCGACCCGCGTGGCGCGTTGGCGCCGCTATGCGAGACGAAAGCGCCACGGGGGCAACCGGCAGGGCGAAATGCAGGCCGGCGGCGCCGCGCAGGGCGTCGGGGTGCCAGGGGTCGTTGGGCCCGGTGGTGAGGACGCCCGCTGCGCCGGCGGCGGCGGCGACCCGCACGCAGGCCCCCAGGTTGCCCATCGTGCGCGGGTCCTCGAGCAGGACCAGGGGCGCCGGCCCGGGGTTGGCGAGGGCCGCGGCGGGGTCGACGCCGGGGCGGCGGGCGATCGCGACGACGCCGGTGCGCGGCGCCTGCGGGACCAGCTCGGCGAGGACCTCGGGCGCGACCGGGACGACCCGCTCGGCCAGCGGCTCGACCAGGTCGGGCGCCAGCTCCTCCGAGAGCTCGTGCAGCAGCTGCGGGTCGGCGGCGACCGCGCGCTCGACCTCGGCGCCGAAGCGCAGCGCGTGCTTGAGCGCGTGGAAGCCCTCGAGCACGGCGAGGCCGCGGTCGCGCCGGGCACCGCGGAAGCGGCGGACCAGGGCGCGATCGGCGTCCGCGCTCACAGGGGAACAGTAGCCTTCCGGGGAGACCGCATGCCCAGCTTCCTCCACACCTGCTACCGGATCGGCGAGATCGATCGCTCGGTCGCCTTCTACGAGAAGCTCGGCTTCGAGGAGCGGCGGCGGATGCCGATCGGCGAGGAGGCGATCAACGTCTTCATGGGGCTGCCGGGCGAGGATCCGGTGCTGGAGCTGACCTACAACCATGGCATCGACTCCTACGACCACGGCAGCGGCTACAACCACATCGCCCTCCTGGTCGAGTACCTCGACGGCACCCTCGCCCAGCTCGCCGAGCAGGGCATCGAGCCCGAGAAGCCCCCCTACCGCCCCGGCGGCCGCACCGAGGGCCACCGAATCGCCTTCGTCCGCGACCCCGACGGCTACCGAATCGAGCTGATCGGCGAGTAGAAGCCATCACCGGGCTCGGATCGGGTAGGCTCGCGACCGCTCAGGGTCGGGAGACCGGGAACGAAGGGGAGAGAACGTGAAGCTGGTGATCGGAATCGTGCGGCCCGAGAAGGCCAACGACGTCTTGGAAGCGCTCTACCGCGCCGAAGTGCGCGGGGTCTCGCTGAGCCGGGTCGAGGGCCACGGCGGTGAGCTGGAGCGGGTCGAGACCTACCGCGGGACGACCGTGAAGATGGGCCTCTCCGACAAGGTCCGCTTCGAGGTCGCGGTCTCCGACGAGTTCGCCCAGACGACGGTCGAGGCGCTCTGCGAGGGCGCCCGAACCGGCGAGGTCGGCGACGGCAAGATCTTCGTCGTGCCGCTGGAGCAGGCGGTGCGGATCCGAACCGGCGAGTCCGACGAGGCGGCCGTGACCCCGGTGGCGAAGCGATGAGATCTCAGAAGAACGAGGGGAAGGTTTTCCTATGAGCACGCTCGGCGCAGTCCTTCCGATCGCCCAGATCGACACCGGCGACACCGCCTGGATGCTGGCCTCGACGGCGCTGGTCCTGATGATGACGATCGGGCTCGGCACCTTCTACGCCGGCCTGGTGCGGGCCAAGAACAGCCTCAACACCTTCATGATGTGCGTCTCGGCGCTGGCCATCGGCGCCATCACCTGGGCGCTGATCGGCTACTCGCTCGCCTTCGACGGCGAAGGCGCGATCATCGGCGGCCTCGGCCACGTCGCGCTCAACGGGGTCGGCTTCGAGCCGCGCGGCGAAGGGACGATTCCCCACCTGGTCTTCATGGCCTTCCAGGGCACCTTCTGCATCCTCACCGTGGCGCTGATCTCCGGCGCGGTGGTCGAGCGGATGCGCTTCGGCGCCTGGATGGTCTTCGCGGCGCTGTGGTCGGTGCTGGTCTACGCCGTGCTCGCCCACTGGGCCTTCGGCGGCGGCTGGCTCGCGGCCGCGGGCGTGCTCGACTTCGCCGGCGGCGTCCCGGTCGAGATGGGCTCCGGCTTCGCCGCCCTCGCCGCCGCCCTGGTGGTCGGCGCGCGCAAAGACTACGGTCGCCAGGCGCTGCTGCCCCACAACGCGATCTACGTGCTGCTCGGCGCCGGCCTGCTCTGGTTCGGCTGGTTCGGCTTCAACGGCGGCAGCGGCCTCGGGGCGAACGACGCGAGCGTACTCGCCTTCACCAACACGATGCTGACCCCCGCCTGCGCGCTGTTCATGTGGTTCGTCCTCGACCTGATCCGGGGCCGGCGGGTGACCGCGGTCGGCGCCGCCACCTCGATCATCGTCGGCTGCGTGCTGATCACCCCCGCCGGCGGCTTCATCAGCCCGATCTGGGCGATGGTGCTGGGCTTCCTCGGCGCCATTCCCTGCTACGCGGTGATCGTCTGGCGGCCGCGGACCCGGGTCGACGAGACGCTCGACGTGCTCGCCGCCCACGGCATCGCCGGCTTCACCGGCATCCTCTTCCTCGGCCTGGTCGCCCAGGTCGGCTGGAACGGGGTCGCCGACGGGCTGCTCTACGGCGACGCCGGCCAGTTCTGGTCGCAGGCGCTGGCCGCAGCGGTGGCCCCCGCCTACGCCTTCATCGCCACCTTCGTGCTGCTCAAGGTGATCGGCGCGGTGATGCCGCTGCGGGCGACCGAGCACGACGAGGCGGTCGGAATGGACGTCGTCTACCACGGCGAGGAGGCCTACGCCAGCGGCGAGGGCGCGATCCTGGTCACGCCGGAGTCCGACGGCGAGCTGCTGGTGGCCGACCCGGGCTGAGCCCTTGGGACGTGCCGGTGATTGGCCGCCCACATGGGCACATAACCAACGGCACGTCCAAGATGGAGAGATGGCCGACTACCTCCAGGTGCTGACCGCCACCGGCTCCGAGGCGGAGGCGGAGCGGATCTCCGCCGCCCTGGTCGAGCGGCGGCTGGCCGCCTGCGTGCAGACGATCGGCCCGGTCGCCAGCCGCTACCGCTGGCAGGGCGAGGTCGAGAGCGCCCGCGAGTGGCTCTGCCTGGCGAAGACCGAGGCCGGCCGCTACCCGGAGCTGGAGGCGGCGATCCGCGAGCTGCACTCCTACGAGGAGCCGGAGATAGTCGCCACCCCGATCGTCGCCGGCAGCGCCGGCTACCTCGAGTGGCTGGGCGCGAACCTTCGCTGAGACGCCGGCGATCAGCCACCGTTTCATCCCTCCCGAAAGGGTGCGGGTGCGTTCCGCGGCCGCTATCCCCGCTCGCCGCTCAGCGCCGGCTCGATCTCGTCCGGCTCGAGCGTGTCGCCGGCGCAGCCGGGCCCCCCGCGTCATAGTTCCTGCCGTGCCCGCGCCGCTGCTCGCCGTCGACGCCCCCTCGATGCTGTTCCGCGCCTTCTACGCGCTGCCCGACACGATCGTCGGGCCGGACGGCGGGCCGGTCAACGCGCTGCTGGGCACGGCGAATCTGGTCCTGCGCGAGGTCGAAGCCCACCGGCCGCGCGCCGTGGCGCTCTGCTTCGGCCCCGACGCGGCCTCCTACCGGACCGAGCTCTACCGCACCGCCCCCGCCGCGCGCGCGGCGGCGATGCCCGACGACCTCGCGCCCCAGTTCGTCGCCGCCCGCGAGCTCTTCGCCGCCTTCGGCTGGACCGTGGCGACCAGCGAGTCGCTCGAGGCCGACGACCTGCTCGGCACCTACGCCGAGCGCGAGGCCGAGGCCGGCGGGCGGGCACTGCTGCTGACCGGCGACCGCGACATGTACCAGTGCGCGGGCGAGCGGGTCACCGTGCTCTACGTCCGCACCGGCGGCAAGCAGGGCGCCGAAGAGGTCGGGCCGGCGCAGGTGCGCGAGCGCTACGGGATCGACCCCGAGCTGGTTCCGGACTTCATCGCCCTGCGCGGCGATCCCTCCGACGGCCTGCCCGGCGCCAGGGGGGTCGGCCCGAAGACCGCGGCGGAGCTGCTGCGCCGCCACGGCTCGCTCGAGGCGGTGCTCGAGAACGCGATCCGCGAGCGGCGGCCGAAGCTGCGCGGCGCCCTGCTCGACGCGCGCGAGGACCTGCTCGCCTTCAAGGACATCGCCACCCTGCGCGACGCCGGGGTCGAGCCTCCTCCCGACCGCCCGACGGACTGGCTCGGCGCTGCGGCGGCCGCCCGAGAGCGCGGCATGAACCGCCTCGCCGAGCGGCTCGAGAGCCTCGGCCCGGCGGCGACGACCTAGGAGGAGCCCATCTTGCGGGTGTCGCGCGGCTCGAGGAAGGGCTCGCGATCCTCGGGCGCCCCGCGTCCGATCTCCCGGCCCCGCTCCAGCTCGGCGTTGAGCTCGGCGCCGAGCAGCACGGCGACGTTGGAGATCCAGAGCCAGATCAGGAAGACGATCGGCGCCGCCATCGCCCCGTAGGTCGCGTTGAAGGAGCCGAAGCCGGCGACGTAGAAGGCGAAGGCGAGCGAGGCGATCAGCCACAGCACCACCGCCAGCGCCGAGCCCGGCGTCAGCCAGCGCAGGCGGGGATGCTTGGCGTTCGGCGACGCCCAGTAGAGCAGGGCGAGGATCATCGAGACCGCCAGCAGGACGACCGGCCACTTGGCGATTTCCCAGACCGTGACCGCCTGGTCGCCGACGCCGAGCGGCTCGGCGACCCGCTCGGCCAGCCCGCCGGTCAGGGTGACGCCGATCGCCGCCGCGACCAGCAGCACCAGCAGCACCAGGGTCACGCCGATCCGGGTCGGCAGCGTCTTCCAGACCGGCCGGCCCTCTTCGACGTCGTAGATCGCGTTCGAGGCGCGCATGAAGGCGGCGACGTAGGCCGAGGCCGACCAGATCGCCAGCGCCAGGCTGAGGATCAGCGAGAGCCCGGCGGCGCCCTGGCTCCCTTTGAGGTTGGCGAGCGCGCTGTCGGCGATCTCCTGGGCCGGCCCGGGGGCAAGCTCGCCGATGTTCTCGGTCAGCGGGTCGATCGCCGAGCTGCCGATCAGGCCGGCGATCGAGACGATCGCGATCAGCGCCGGGAAGATCGAGAGCACGCCGTAGTAGGTCAGCGTCGCCGCCCAATCGGTCAGGTTGTCCTCCTGGAACTCCTTCGCCGAGCGCTTCAGCGCGCCACCCAGCAAGGAGGAGCTCATCCCGCTTCGACCACCTCGACCGTGCCCTTCATCTGCGGGTGGATCGAGCAGATGTAGGCGTAGGTGCCCGGCTGCTTGAACGACTCCGAGCCGAGCTTGCCTTCCTCCAGGACGCCGGTGTCGAAGCTGCCGTCCTCGGCGGTGGCGGTGTGCGGATCGGAGTCGCGGTTGATCCAGATCACCTTGCCGCCCTCCTCGATCCTGACCGGATCGGGGTCGTAGGCGAACTCGACGATCTCGACTTTTTCCGAGCGCGCCGCGTCGCCGCTCGGCGCCGGCGTGCTGCCGCCGGAGTCCTCGCCGGCATCGGGCTCGGCGGTCGTCTCCTCGGTCGTCGTCACCGCGGCGCCGCTGTCGTTCTCGTCATCGTCGTCGCCACACCCCCCGATGCCGAGGCCGATCAGGCCGATTGCCGCGCAGAGCGCGAGGACTGGGAAGAAGCGCTTGGCTGACATGCCCCCTGGCTACCCAGGCGGCGCGGAATCCAACCCGCCGGGCCGGTGAAGCGCATCGAGCCGTCCTCGAGCGCGCCACGGCGGATCGAGCGGATGTCGAAGACGTAGTTCTGGCGCAGCTTCCAGGGCTCCTTCGAGCCCTGTTTGGGGAAGCGGTCGATCGAGCGCAGGACGTAGCCGGCGGTGAAGTCGAGCAGCGGTTCCTCGACGATCGAGGGGTCGCTCACCTCGGGCATGCAGCGGCTGTAGCCGTTCGCGTCCATGTGGTTGAGCAGCCGGCAGACGTACTCGGAGACGAGGTCGGCCTTGAGCGTCCAGGAGGCGTTGGTGTAGCCGGCGGTGAAGGCGAAGTTGGGGACGCCGCTCAGCATCATCCCCTTGTAGGCGATCGCGCGGGGGATCTCGATCGGCTCGCCGTCGAGGGAGAGCGCGACGCCGCCGAGGAAGAGCAGGTTGAGGCCGGTCGCGGTGACGACCACGTCGGCTTCCAGCCTGGCGCCGGACTCGAGCTCGATCCCGTCCTCGACGAAGCGGGCGATCCGGTCGGTGACAACCTCGGCCCGGCCGGAGGAGATCGCCGCGAAGAGGTCGCCGTCGGGGACCAGGCAGAGGCGCTGGTCCCAGGGGTCGTAGCGGGGGGTGAAGTGGGTGTCGACGTCGTAGCCCGGCGGCAGGGCGCGTTCGACGCCGCGCCGGATGAAGCGCTTGATCGCCGGCGGGCGGCGGCGGCTGAGGTGGTAGAAGGCCGTCTGCAGCAGCACGTTCTTCCAGCGAACGAGCGGATAGACGAGGCGGTCGGGGAGCACCCGGCGCAGCGCCCTGGCGATCGGGTCGGCGGCCGGCAGCGAGGCGATGTAGGTGGGCGAGCGCTGCAGCATCGTCACCTTGGCCGCCTGCTCGGCCATCGCCGGCACCAGGGTGATCGCGGTGGCGCCGCTGCCGATCACGACGACGCGCTTGCCGGCGTAGTCGAGGTCCTCGGGCCAGTGCTGCGGGTGGACCACCGGGCCGGCGAACCGCTCGACTCCCTCGAACTCGGGCGTGTAGCCCTCGTCGTAGCGGTAGTAGCCGCCGCAGGACCAGAGGAAGTCGCAGCTGAGCCGCTCGCCCTCCCCCGTGTCGGTCCGTTCGACCTCGACCTGCCAGCGCGACTCGGCGCTGGACCAGTCGGCGGCGACGACGCGGCGGCGGAAGCGGATCCGCTGCTCGATCCCGTTCTCACGCGCGGTCTCGCGCACGTAGTCGAGGATCGAGGCGCCGTCGGTGATCGACTTCTCCGCCGTCCACGGCTTGAAGCGGTAGCCGAGCGTGTGCATGTCCGAGTCGGAGCGGACGCCCGGGTAGCGGAAGAGGTCCCAGGTGCCGCCGAGGTCCTCGCGCGCCTCGAGGATCGCGTAGCTCCTGCCGGGCGAGCGGTCCTGGAGATGCCAGGCGGCGCCGATCCCCGAAAGGCCGGCGCCGACGATCAGCACATCGAGATGTTCAGGCGCCGCCTCGGACACGGGCCGCCATTCTGCCACGCTGGCTGGTCAGCCAGCGTGATCTTCCCGATAGGGCCTGCTGTCCCGGTCCCAGGGGCGCGGCCAGTCGCGGCGCTTCCAGAAGCGGCCGTGCTCGGCGAGAAGGAACAGCGCCACGGCGAGCAGGAAGGCCAGGGCGACGACGCCGATGCGCAGTTCTGGGTGGCCGACCGAATCGGTGCGACCGCCCCAGAAGTGCCCGATCAGGGCGACCGCGAAGGTGACGAGGGTCAGCGCGGTGAGGCCGGTGAGGATCTGCCGGCTGCGACGCGCGCTCTCCGCGGCGGCCTCCTGCACGCGGCTCTCGGCGATCGTCTGAAGCGCCTCGAGCTTGCTCTCCACGCTCGCCTCGAGTCGCTCGAACCTGGTCACGTCGGCCAGCGCCTCCCAGAGGCTGACCTGGCCGGAACCGAGGCCGTTGAGGGCGCTGTCCAGGCGGGCCTTCGCTTCGCGCACGCGGACGTAGTCGCGGTAGGCATCCCTAGCCTCTGCTTCCAGCTCGCGGAAGGTGGCCCGGTCGCCGTGCCTGCCGGACCTGTCGAGCGTCGCCAGCAGGCCGCGGTCGATGTCCATGAACAGCGCATGGTAGGCCCAGTTGAGGGCGATCAGCCCGAGCGGGGTCGAGGGTCCGAGCAGGTCCCACCCTTCATCCCGCTCCCTTCTCTCCGCCTCACCGTTGAGCGCGACGACGCTGCGCTTCACGCCCGGCACGAAGAGGCCATGCTCGAAGTCGACCGCGCGCTTGTGAACCGCGCCGAACTCCTTTGCCTCGGCGTCGCGCTCGTCGTCGGAATCGGGTCGGGACGGGAGCACGAACACCGGGTGCAGCCATTTCAACCGCCCCCGTTCCTCTTCCTCGATGGCATGTTCCGTCATCGACTCGCCCGAGCCTTGCTCCGTCGGCCGTTCTGGCGGGCTCTGGAGCAGGGTCAGCCAGGGGGAGAGCACCTCGCCCTTCTCACATTGCTTGACCGCAGCGGAGAACGTCTCCACCGACTCGATTGCGAGCTCCTCGTAGGAGGCGCCGATCGGCGGGCCTACGTTTCCCCGTGCGTCGCGCGTGAGGTCGCTCCAGGCACGGATCCTTTGTGCGACGTCCTTGGGAGCCAGCCCCTCAGGAGGCACCACCGTGTAGGCGCCGGAGATCACACCGACGCCGAGATCGAAGAACTGGACCCGCACGTCCTCGAGCTCCCACGTCCAGCCCATCTCGAGCGAGCCACGCAGCGCCTTCTCGCGCTCGCGCAGACGGCGCGTCAGCTCCGGTCCTTCGCGCTGGACCGGGACCAGCGGCACCAGGTTCGAGTAGCCGCCGCCGCCTTCGTCGTAGGAGAAGACTTTGCGCCAAGGAACGCCGTCGCGGTTCCACTCGCCGCCTTCCCCGCGCTTCCGCTTCCGCTTCAGCCCCTCGACGCACTCCTCCTCCCGCTCCGACTCGGGGCAGTTAAGTTTCCGCTCCAATTCCTCCTGCAGGCAGGCGTAGTCGGAAACCGGCACGCGCAGAGCGACGCCGGTCGAGAAGGCGCCGGTGAGGACGACGCGGAATGTGCGCAGGGGATCAGCTTCCACTAGGAGGGTCTCGCGAGAGCCAGCCGTCAACAGGATCCCGACCGCCCCAGACAGATCTTCGTAGCAAGCCTGTGCGCTCAGCGTACCCCCGAGGGGGGAGAGTTTCGGCCGCTGTGGACTTTGTACGTGTGGTGGCACGTACAAAGTCCAACGCGCGAAGCAGACGGGCCTGGGCGCTGGCCGGGCGACAGCATGGCTTGCTGACGCGGAGGGATCTGCTCGGAATCGGATTCAGCCGGGAGGCGATCGCCCATCGGATCGCCATCGGTCGCCTTCATCCGGTCGCCCGAGGCGTCTACGCCGTGGGCTGGAGGCAAATGACGCGGGAGCGACGCTGGATGGCAGCCGTCCTCGCCTGTGGGGAGGGCGCCGTCCTGAGCCACCGCAGCGCCGCCGCCCTCTGGGGCATCGGCAGAGAGCGGCGGGGCCGGATCGACGTGAGCATCCGACGGCGCTGTCGACACCGCCGCGCCGGGGTCCGCGCGATGAGCAGACCGTCGCTGCGGCGGGAGGACACCGAGTTGCGGAATGGGATTCCCGTCACCGGTCCGGCGCGCACCCTGGTCGATCTGGCGACTGAGCTCCGCCCCACCGCACTCGAGCGAGCCGTCAACGAGGCCGACAAATACGACCTCATCGACCCCGAGGCCCTGCGCGCGGCGCTCGACGGCTTCGCCGGAGAGCCGGGGGTGGGCGACCTTCGAAATCTCCTCGACCGTCACACTTTCTGCCTTTCCGACTCCGATCTGGAGATTTTCTTCCGCCCGATCGCCGCGGCAGCGGGGTTGCCCCTGCCACTGACCAAAGCGATGGTCAACGGCTACGAGGTCGACTTCTTCTGGCCCGACCTCGGTCTCGTCGTCGAGACCGATGGCCTGCGCTATCACCGCACGACGGCAGAGCAGACAGGCGACCATCTTCGCGATCAGACGCACGTCGCCGCCGGCCTGACGGCGCTTCGCTTCACCCACTGGCAGGTCAAACACGAGCCCGCGCATGTGCGCGAGATCCTCGGCCGGACCGTTCAGCGCCTCCATGATGCCTGAGGAACCCCCGCGCGGGGAACTCGCGTGTGGCCCTGTGGACGTTTTTAGTG
>JBBDTK010000014.1:13729-56680 GCA_040904405.1 Solirubrobacterales bacterium
GACTTTGTACGTGCTCCAGCACGTACAAAGTCCACAGCGGGGGCAGGTTCGCCTACGTGGCAAGCGTGAGGACGTGGGCACGACGCGGCTCGACCCGGCCCTCGAGCACGTCGAGATAGGCGCTTCGGACGCGGAGGTCACCGCGCTCGACCAGGAAGTCAGTCATGGTTTGCCCATGGCGTCACGTACGGAGACGGCTCTCGTCAGCGGTGGATCGGGCTTCCTCGGCGGTTGGTGCGTGGTCGAGCTGCTGCGGCAGGGCTACGACGTGCGCACGACCGTGCGCGACCTCGGGCGCGAGGCGGAGGTCCGCGCGGCGGTCTCCTCCGCGGTCGACCCCGGCGAGCGGCTGACGGTGCTCGAGGCGGACCTGACGAGCGACGCCGGCTGGGCCGAGGCGGTGGCCGGCTGCCGGCACGTCCTCCACGTCGCCTCCCCCTTCCCGCCGACCCAGCCGAAGGACCCCGACGAGCTGATCGTCCCGGCGCGCGAGGGGACGCTGCGGGTGCTCGGCGCCGCCCTCGACGCCGGCGCCGAGCGGGTCGTCGTCACCTCCTCGGTCGCCGCGGTCACCGGCAGTGGCAGGCCGAAACCGGGCGCGCCGCTGGACGAGACCGACTGGAGCGACCCCGACAACCCGGAGCTGACTCCCTACGCCCGCTCGAAGACGATCGCCGAGCGCGCGGCATGGGACCTGGCGGCCGAGCGCGGCGCGACCGAGAAGCTGGCCACGGTCAACCCCGGCGCGATCCTCGGCCCGGTCCTCGGTCCCGCCCGCTCCTTCTCGCTGCAGATGGTCGAACGGCTGCTCGGCGGGCTCCCGGGCGTGCCGCGGATCGGCTACAGCGTAGTCGACGTCCGCGACGTCGCCGACCTGCAGCTGCGGGCGATGACCGCGCCCGAGGCCGGCGGCAAGCGCTTCGTCGCGGTCGAGTCGTTCCGCTGGATGGCCGACGTGGCAGCGGTGCTGCGCGAGCGGCTCGGCGAGGACGCCGCCAAGGTCCCGCAGCGCACGGTGCCGAACCTGCTGGTGCGGGCGATGGCGCTCGCGGACCCCAGCGTGCGCTCGGTCGTCGGCCAGCTCGGCAAGCGGACGAACCTTTCGAGCGAACGGGCGCGGATCGAGCTCGGCTGGTCCCCGCGCCCGGCCGAGCAGACGATCGTCGACTGCGCCCGCAGCCTGCTCGCCGCGCGCGAGTAGCCCGGCCTCTACTGAGCGGCCCAGAGGCCGTCGCCTCCGCCGCCACGACACCTGGATCGCCGCAACCGCGATGCGCCATGGCGCGGCGGTGATAACCCAGGACGCCGATTTCTCCTCGTTCGAGGCAGTGGCTAACAAGGGCGGTGACGAGGGTGAGGGTGAGGGTGAGGGTGAGGGTGAGGGTGACCGCCGTCTGCCCGTGGATCGGCAGCTTGCGCGGGTATTTCCTCGGGGTGACGGCGGTGGCCGCACGGCGTCCTGCAGCAGATGGTCCAGCCGATCGCCTACGGCGCGGCCCTGAAGCTGCATCCGCTGGCTGTCCTGATCGTGACGGCCAGGACCCTGGCGGTCATCCGGCCGGCGGTCCACTTGCACTCGCCGACCAGGGCGACCCGGGCTATTTCCTCGTCGCGGTGAAGGTCCCTTTGGCCAGTTGACAGGCACCGGGCAGGTTGTTGCCGACCTCGATCTTGCCGCCGCTGATCCTGGTGCCTTTCCTGTTCAGCCTGCCGAGCACGTTGACGGATCGCGGCGGGCTCTGTGGGTAGCTCACCCACCTGAAGGACCGGTCGAATTCGATCCCGGTGCCCTGGTTGCGCCCCGCGTTCCCGCTCAGCTCCCCGGCGGGCTCATAGACCGGGTTCTCGAAGTCACCGACGTTGCACCTTGCGTCGAGGTTGCGGTAGATGACCCTCGTCACCTTCCGCGGCTTGCCGTTGTTGCCGACTTTGACGTGGACCCGCACCGTCCCCGTCCCCGGCACTCCTTCCGCGTGAACCGTGCCTTTCAGCACGTTGATTTTGGCTGGAGCGGCGGCGGGCAGGACGAGGGCCGCGACCAGCACACAGGCGGGGGCCAAGCGCTTCATGGGCGAGATACGGCGAGGCTGTCCGAAAACACGTTTCTCGACTTCCCTGGTAGTCCGCATCGTCGGCATCGACCTCCGTCGTGTCCCGCCGCTTCGGCTCGCTTGAGCACCATGCTACACCCGGTGACCGTCTCGCCGCGCTCGATCTCGGCGAGGCCCGCCTCCAGCGCGGAGAGGGCGTCGGGGTCGGAGAGGACCTCGGCGGTCTCCTCCAGCGCCTCGTACTCGTCGATCGGGACCAAGGCCGCCGCCGGGGCCCCGATGACGTCAGCGACCGTCGCGATCACGTGCTCGTCACCCGCAACTCTCAGAGAAGCTCGAGGGGAGAGTGGCGCTCAGCAGACCACGATCAGGTGGAACGACCGGTTGGCGACCGAACCCCCCTTGTCGTACGTCTTAACCCTTACCGCGCTGGGATTGGTCGCCAGGCCGGTTGGCATAGCGAAACCGAGCGGCTCGCTCCCCGGTGTGCCGGTGCCAGTTTCGCCGGGCACCGAGATGAAGCCGCAGTCCATCACTTCTTGGTTGAAGACGACGGTGAAGACGTTCGAGCTCGGTCCGCTGACGGAAACAACGTTGCTTGAACGCACGAGCGTCCCGGTAGCGCTCACCACCGCAAACAGGCTGGTTGCGGCCGGACCGGGCGGGCCCTGAATGCCCTCTTTGCCTTCGACGCCCTGAGGGCCTTGATTTCCTTCAGGCCCCTGTTCCCCCTGGGGGCCCTCTTTGCCTTCGGGTCCCTGTTGCCCCTGGGGACCGACGAGCGAGGTGCCGGTGCTCCAGACTCCGGCCAGCTTCGGGCCGTAGATCTCGAACGTGTCGGTGTCGATGTAGATGTCGCCGTCGGCGCCGGCTTCCGGATCTGGCGGCCCTTTGCCGCTCAGGACGGTTCGGCCGTCGGCCCCAGGACTACCGGCTTCACCGGGGACCCCTTCTACTCCGGGTTCCCCCTGCTCGCCTTTTTCGCCCTGGATGCCCTGCGGGCCCTGGATCCCCGGCGGGCCCTGCTCGCCCTGCTCGCCCTGGGGGCCTTGCTCACCCTGAAGCCCCTGCTCGCCTTTTTCGCCCTGGATGCCCTGCGGGCCCTGGATCCCCGGCGGGCCCTGCTCGCCCTGCTCGCCCTGGGGGCCTTGCTCACCCTGAAGCCCCTGCTCGCCTTTTTCGCCCTGGATGCCTGCTGGCCCGGCGGGGCCAATTGGGCCTGGGGGACCGGGCTCGCCTTGCCCGCCCCGTGCGTGTTCGTGTTGGCTGTCGCCCTTGGCGCGTCTCGCGCCCTGGACTCCCTGCGTGTCCCGGGTGCCGGGTTGCACCGAACTGGCCTTCAACCGAATGACACGCTCGCCCGATTTACAGGGTCGGTTCGTATCGACCAAGCGAATGCTGCCCTTGCTTGGCCCGGCGGTCTTGATGCAGACCTTGATCGTCGCCTGCGCGGTCGTCGCGGAAGCGAAGAGCACGGCGAGACACGCCAGGCCTGCCATCAGGGCAAGCACGGGTCGGCGAACACGGAAGAACACGAGTGGGAATGCGGTCATGCGTTGCCATATCGGCATCTGAGATACCGCTCTTAAAATCGGCCTAAAACTTTTACCTCACCTTGCCCCAGGGCTTGCCCCCAGCGCCTTTTCCGGGATTTTGAGGACTCCCAAAAACGCGAAAACCCGCTTGATAAGCGGGCTTTCGTCCTATGAGGTCTTCACGTTTGCGATTCACCGCCTGCTGATGCGGTCGGCGTCGACTCAGAGCCCGAGCTGGCCGCCCAGGCGGGCGCCCTGAGCATCCCCTACGTCGTCCTCTACCGCGACGGCGAGCCGGTTGCGAGGTCGGTTGGCGCGCTTCCCAAGGCCCGGCTCGAAGAGGCGCTGGGGCTGGAGGCCGAGCTGGAGCGGGCGGCGTAGGGTAACCGGCGATGGCAGCGACACCGCCGGCCCTGGCCGGCATCTACGTGCGAAGCGCCGAGGGGGAGGAGATCCGTCTCGGCGCGCTGGTCGATCGGCCGACGATCCTCGTCATCCCGCGCTACTACGGCTGCCTGCCGTGCCGCGACTACCTGCGCCAGGTCTCCGGCCGCCTCGGCGAGCTGGAAGAAGCGGGCGTGGGGGCGCTCGCGGTCTCGGTCGGGGCTCCGCACCAGGCCCGCTGGCTGACCGAGGAGAAGGGGATTCGCTTCCCGCTGCTCCTCGATCCCGAGCGCCGCGTCTACGACGCGCTCGACCTGCCCCGCAAGTGGTGGGTGAGCCTCAACCCGCGCGGCTGGTGGAATTACGCGCGAGCGATCACCCGCGGCAACAGGCAGGGCAGGATCATCGAGCCCAATCAGCTTCCCGGCCTCGCGGTGCTTGACGCGAACGCGAACGCCGTCTGGGTCCACCGCGGGCGGGCACTCGGCGACTATCCGCCGCTCGAGCGGGTGCTGGCCCGGCTCGCTCATCAGTAGGGCGGACGAAGGCCCTCGAACATCGGGAAGTGCTTGACGTTGCGCGTCGCCAGCGTGGCGTCGATCTGCTCGGCCGTCGCCGCGATCGCGAGGTCGGCAACCCCGATACCGGGGTGGCTGCGCCGCCAGCGCCGCCCGAGATCTCCGGCGCAACGCGCCACCGCTTCGCTGACCGGGACCCAGGCGATCGTCGCGAACAGCCTCTCCGCCACTCGCCGCTCCCCCGAGCGCAGCCCCTGGATCACCTCGATCCGGGTGATCTCCGAGCACGAGGGGCGCTCCTCGAGGCCGGCGAGG
Organism: Solirubrobacterales bacterium; assembly: GCA_040904405.1. Lineage (GTDB taxonomy): Bacteria > Actinomycetota > Thermoleophilia > Solirubrobacterales > 70-9 > VRUE01. The sequence continues at coordinate 18,533 of JBBDTK010000014.1, forward strand.
TACTCGGTCGCCGGAGTCGAGGCGCGCAGGTGATCGATGAGGACGCTGGTGTCGATGAGGACGCTCAAGGATCGAGGCGCGACAGCCGCGCGGCATCCTCGCGGCGCAGGCTCTCGGCGTACTCGGATCCCTCCTCAAGGTAGGGCGCGACCCCGGCGGTTCCCTCGACCGCCTTCCTCCACTGCGCCCGCCAGGCACCGGCATCGCGTTCCTCCTGCGTCAGGTACTCGTCGACGGCTCGCCGGATCACCATCGAGCGCGAAGTTCCCTCCGCGGCGGCGCGGCGGTCGAGGCGAGTCGTCTGATCGTTATCGAGGTAGATCTGGGTTCGGTGCATGATGTATAACTATACATCATCTTCAGCCGCACCTGCTCGCACCTCCTTTGGCTTGACCCAATTGTTGCGGAGCAAAGGCAGGCACGTTGCGCTGATTGCGTCTGTTGCGGTTATTACGTTTGTGCGGTACATTTTCCGTCCGAGGGGAAACGAGATCTACTGCGAGCCGGTGCAGTACTGGGCGTTCCATCTGCCCCCGCTCTACCCGGGACCCCGGCGTCCGACACCCTGGCGGGCGAGCGCGCCCAGCAGGACGGCGAGCGGCGCGGCGAGGGCGGCCTGCCGGGCGCGGCGCCAGGCGATGGCCGCCCGGGCGCCGTTGGCGCCGCAGGCACCATGCACGCCACCGCCGGGGTGGATCGCGGCGGAGCAGAGATAGAGGCGGCCGACCGGCGTCTCGGGGCGCCCGAGCCCGGGCGTGGGTCGGAAGACCAGCTGCTGGTGAAGCTGGGAGGTGCCGCCGTTGAGCGCCCCGTTGACGAGGTTGCGGTCGGCGCGCTGGAGCTGGCGCGGACCGAGCACGTGCCGGCGGCGGATCGCCGCCCGGAAGCCGGGGGCCATCCGCTCCACCTGTGCCTCCATGCGGTCGGTGAACGCATCGAGCTCGGCCTCCTCCCAGGACCCGGCCAGCTCGCCGTCCGCGTCGCCGCGCGGGCGCTGTGGAACATGGGTGTAGGCCCAGGCGACGTCCTTTCCCGCCGGCATGCGGCTGTCGTCGACGCAGGCGTACTGGCCGAGGACGAGGTAGGGCCGAGCCGGGATCAGGTGCATCGCCAGCTCGCTCGAGTGGCGGGTGAGGTAGTCCATGTCGTCGGCGACGTGGACGGTCCCGGCGCGGTGCGCCTGTGGCGCGGTCCAGGGGATCGGGCGGTCCAGCGACCAGTCGACCTTCACCGTCGCGTTGTCGAGCTGGAAGCGATCGAGATCGGCCAACAGGCGCCCGGGCACGACCTCGCGCGGCAGCAGCTCGCGGTAGAGCTGCGGCGCGTCTACATCCGCGAGCACGGCCCGTCTGGCCCTCACTTCCTCACCGCCCAGCAGGCGAACCCCGACCGCCCGCCCGGAGCGGACGAGGACGTCGGTCACGCGCGCGCCGCAGCGGACCTCCCCGCCGGCGGCGCGCAGGCGCGCCACCAGGGCCGCGGTCAGCTGGCCGGCGCCGCCCCGCGGCACCGGAAAGCCGTACTGCTGGCCCAGCGACGCGAGGACCCAGCCGTAGACGGCGGCCGGCGGCATCTCCGGCATCAGGTCGGCGTGCAGGGCGTTGCCGGCGAGGATGCGACCGCCCCCGGCGCCGCGAAAGTTCTCTTCGGCGAGGCGGCGCACCCCGAGCAGGGTCATCCGCGCCAGCCGCAGGGTTCCCGCCGGCCCCAGCTCCGCCGCCATCCGGCCGACCGGTCGCAGGGGCGGAAAGCTGCCGGTGAGGGCGTCCATCACATCCTCCCCGATCCGCTCCCAGAGTCCGTACAGCGCGCGCCAGGCGTCGCCGTCGCCCGGGGCGAAGGCGTCGAGCGAGGCGGCGGTCTCGTCGAGGTCGGTGCTGAGCAAGGCGCAGGCCCCGTCCTCGGAGGGGTGGGCGACGGCGACCTCAGCGCGGCGCCAGCTCAGTCCGTGGCGCTCCAACCCGAGGTCGCGCAGCGGCGAGGAGGCGACGGCCAGCGGGTAGAACGAGCTGAATAGGTCGCTGACGAAGCCCGGCTCGGTCAGCTCCGCCGACCTGACCGCACCACCGGGGTCGTCCTGCTCCTCGAGCACGACGACCTGCCAGCCGGCGCTGGCCAGCAGATTGGCGGCGACCAGCCCGTTGGGGCCCGAGCCGACGACGACCGCATCGGCCACGGTTCAACGCCTCTGCCGCTCGAAGGCTCCGTGGGCGACGGCGGCGAAGACGGCGTGGTGCAGGGCGGTGCGTCCGATGTCGGCCGCGTTCCAGCGCCACGGCGGTGGCGCCAAACCCATCGCGGGGACGATCGCAACGTCGGGCGTCACGGCGATCCCAAATAGCAGGGGCAGGCGGGCACGAGACGGCGACACGCCGGCCGCCAGCGTCCCCCACGCACCGCCGGTGGCTCCGGCGACGAGAAAGTGGGAGGCCAGGGTGACCCGGCGCTCGCCGCTCGCACCGAGCTTCTCGATCGCGAGGGTCTTGGCCACCGCGCGTGCCGGGACCGAGCTCGGCTCGCGCCCACTGAGCCGCATCTCGACCAGCGTCGAGATGCTCATCGCAGCGCCGCCGACCAGCCCGGCGAGGAAGCCGCGGCCGAAGTCGCCGGCACGGTCGCCGCCCTGGCGGGCGCGCCCCTGGCCCGACCCCGGCGCTCGGGCGGGCTCGCGATCGAGATCGGCGGACGGCATCGGCACCTCGCCCTCGGCGAGCTCCTTCAGCCGCTCGACCGAGACGACGTTGCGATGGTGCAGCAGCCGGTCGGCGAGCGGGTTGTGGAGGAGCTTGGAGATCCTGTCGGCCGGCTCCTCCTCGAGCCGAAGCCGCGTGCCTCCCCCCTCCGCTTCCAGCATCACGGTGACGAAGGCGGTGCCGAGCGGCCGGACGCGAGCCCGCAGCCGCAGCTTGCGGTTCGGCTGCACCTCCTCGACCTGCGTGTTGTCCTCGATTCCGATGACGACCTGATGGTGAAAGCGCGAACCCTGCGCGGGCCACTCCTCGTCGGCGCTTCTGATCTTGCGCGAGCCGACCACCCAGTAGGCGTAGGAACGAGGGTCGGCGAGCACTTCGAAGCAGCGCTCCGGCGAGGCATCCGCGTGGGTTTCGGTCACCGCCACGCTGCCCTGCTACCCGAGCGCCGTCACCGCTACACCGGCGCCGATGGGCTCGTCGCTCCGCGCCGCTTGGAACACCCGCGGCCGGGGTAGGTGGAGGTTGATGCCATCCTCGCCTTCGGCTCCCCTCGAGAACGCCCGCGGCCGGCGGGTGATCGTCACCGGCGGGACCAGCGGCATCGGTCTGGCCGGCGAGCGCTCTCGCCCGGCTCGGGGCTGAAGAGGTCACGCCTCCTCCGTCCGGGGACCCCCTTCCGGCACGTCCACCTCATGCCGCGGCTTGCTGGCGAGATAGGCGGCGATGCCGGTCACGGCAAGGATCGCGTGGAGGATGTTGTCCTCGGTGTTGACCGGCAGGAAACCGAGAATCGCCTCGTGGTTTCCGAGAATCGAGCCCCAGATCGCCACCACCAGATAGACCAAGCCGAAGGCGAGGGCGTAGATGCGCGACGCTTCCGGACCGGCCCGGAAGGCCACCAGGCCGAGCGCGCCGCTCAGGATGTGGACGATGTTGTGCCAGGCGTTCACGTCGAACACGCCAATCACGGCGTCCACTTCCCCTGGGTCGCCGAAGGACGCGCTGTAGAAAAAGCCGACGATTCCAATAACCAGGAGGACCGCGCCGATCAATCCTGCGTAGAGACTGGCGGGACTGTAGCTGTCGTACATGGGACGAAACTCCTTGTTCGGCCGCGAGCCGCGGCGTTTGAGCGCAGTACGCATCTAGGTACCCAGATGACCGGCGCCCAACCGCGGCCCGGCGCCGTTTGTCAGCTCGTTGGATCCTGGTCTACCTCCCCTCTCCACGCTCCGGTCTCCCCGCCGCTCGCCTCGATGAACTCTTTGAACCGCCGCAGATCGCCCTTCACGCGACGGTCGAGCACGCCGATCAAGTCGCCCGTCGCCTCCACCATTCCTTCCGGCTCGGCCTCGATCTGCGCGGTGATCCGCGCCCTGCCCTCGCCGACGCGGTGGAAGCTGATGACCCCGGCGTTCTCGGCGCCATCGACGTTCTTCCAGGCGACCCGCTCGTCGGGGCGCTGCTCGGTGATCTCCGCCGTCCACTCCTTCTTCTTCCCCCAGATGTCGGCGCGCCAGCGGATGTGCGTGTCGTCGAGCTGCCGCACCTCCTCTACTCCCTCCATGAAGCGCGGAAACTCCTCGAACTGAGTCCATTGGTTGTAGGCAGTTCGGGCCGGGACGTCGACCTCGATCGACTCCTGCACTGATGCCATCGCGGCGAAGCGACATGGCCAGCGAGAAGCAGCGCAAGGCCGCGCGGCGCAACGTGAAGAAGGCGTAGGCCGGCGCCAAGCGCAAACAGACCCTCAAGAACATGCCGACCAGGTCACAGATCGGCCCCGCCGATGGCAGCGCCTTACCTGAGTCCACCTGCTCCGACCGAGCGGCGACGCGCCCCCCGGCCCTCCATGGGCTTACTCAGCTGCGGGAGGAGCGGGCTGGTTTTCGAGCACGTTTGGCTTTAGCGAGGCGTTTGCGCTGCGCTCTCGGCACCTCTTCGGTGACGACGGCCCCCGTCAGCGACTTGATCTGTCCCTCGAGGAACTTCGCCATCCGTTCCTCCTCGCGGCGGATCCCTTTTGCGAGCTTCGCCGTCTCGCGGTCCCCGACTTTCTCCGCGAGGGTCTCGATCGCCAGGTAGGTGGCGATCTCCTCGTGCTCGTTGAAGTACTCGGTCTTGGCGTTCTTCAGCATCTTCTCCTGCTCACCGCTGCCCCGGACCATGTGCAGTGGCCCCTTCGCTGCGGCCATCGCCTTGCCGACCGCGGTTTGGGTCAGCTGCCCGCCGCCACCGAGTTTCTTGATCCGGCGCTCGAGGGCCTTGGCGTGAGCCTTCGTCTCTTTGAGGTGAGCTTTGAGGCGATTCCCGTACGGCGCCTTGGTCGTCATCGCGATATGTGCCTCGAGGCTGGTCTCCAGTTCCTTCTCCTTGCCGAATGCCTCGCTCAGGTACTGGACCAGCTTCGCGTCGCGCTCATTCAGATCCGCCATTTTCGCTCCCTTGATCGTTGGTCGTCTCGGGCTACCCGGCGAACGAGGTGGGAAACGGGCAGATACCCAGGTCGCGACGAAAGTCTCGGGCTGAGCCGGACCAGGTTTCACGGAGACCGTGATCTACCCCAGTTCTGATGGAGTCCGGTTTCTAGAGTCCTTCGGCCCCAAGGAGGATTCAGATGCCCCGCAAGTACCGCCAGAGTGCCGGTCGAAATCCTCGGGACTCATCGGCGTGGTCCCGGTCCGCTTGCGGATCTCCTCGATCGAAGTCATCTTGGAAGGCCAGTCGGGCGCATAGATCAGCTTCGCCTCGGCCGCTTCCTCGTCGGTCATCGACTCGACCTGTTCGATCAACTCAGCTTGGTCATGGGAGCGCTCACCCGGCGGCCAGCGGGGACCGCGATGGCTCCAGCCAGGCGGGCGGGAAGACAGGGGGCGCGTCGCCGCGGTAGCCGGGGACGGCGCGCCGGGCCAGGCGGGCTGCCGGGCGGTCCCCGATCAGTGGCCGCAGGTCCTGGAAGGTCAGCAGCAGGCGCACGCTGGCGCCGATCTGGAAGTCGGCGGCGTTCAGCTCTTCGCCGTCGAGCAGGCCGGCATCGATCCGCTCCTCGACCCCCTCCAGCATCGAGTCGAGCGCGGCGAGGTTGGCGCGCACAGCCTCGTCGGTCGCCTCGTTGACCCGCACGCCGCGGTCGATGAAGGGCGGGGCGAGGCGGGCGGCGAGGGCGGCCGGGACGCCCATGACCGAGCGTCCCATGTAGGTGCGGATCGGCGCTCGGTTGGCGCGCATCGCCCACAGCGAGACCTGCCGGATCGGGTGCTGCAGCTCCTCCTCTCCCCAGCGCTCGGCCTCCTCGACGGCGCGGCGCGCCTCGGGGTCGCCGGGGAAGAGCGGCGGATCGGGGCGCAGCCGGTCGAGCTCGCGGGAGATCTCACGCGAGCCCTGGATGCGGCGCCCGCCGATCGCCAGCACCGGCACCGTGTTCTGCGGTTGCCTCATCCCCCTTCTCACTATCGCCCTGGCAAGAAAGGGGACGAGGTCGATTCGCGTGAACTCGATGCCCTTGCGCTCCAGCATCGCCCCCACGGCCATCGTCGGATGCGAGCCGGGGAGGCCGTAGAGCCGGGGCTTCATCGCGGCCCGAGCCTAGTCATTTGCCGGGGTCCTCGATAATCGTCGGGGACTTCCGTTGAGGTGAGGTCCGGTTCTGCGCTGCCCACAGACGGTCGCGGCACGGATCGATCTCCCCGCGGACGGGCCGATCTGTTTCAGGATTTTGGATAGTGGCCACTATCCGGATAGTACCCGATATCCTGCGTCGGTGACGTCACTGACGCGAACGGACAGCCAGGCACAGACCCGGCGACGCCTGATCGACGCCGGCGCCGAGGTGTTCTCGCGGCGCGGCTATCGCGGCGCCGTCCTCGATGAGATCGCCGAGCAAGCCGGTTACACGATCGGCGCGATCTACTCGAACTTCAGCACGAAGCATGAGCTGTTTCTCGCCGTGCTCGAGGACCACGTCGGCGGCCGCATCGAGGAGGTGGCCCGGGCGCTCGAGCAGGCAAGCACGAGCGACGCAGCGATCGAGCTTTCGGCGGCCGACACGGTCCGGCACCTTCGCGACGACCCGACCTGGCTGCCGCTCTTCATCGAGTACTGGTCGGAGGCGATGCGCGAGCCCGCCGTCAGGGAGCGCTTCGCCGAGTATCAGCTCGAGACCCGTCGTCGCCTGACGGAGTTGATCGGCGACTGGGCACGGAAAAATGACCGCCAGCTCCCCCTCGACCCCGATGACGTTGCGGTCATCATCAAGGCGCTGACCAACGGAATCGCCCTCGAGCAGATGGCCGCGCCGGGGACGATCGACGACGATCTCCTGATGCGAGCCCTGCAGCTCTTGGCCGGCTGATCCGATGGCCGGTGACCCGGATAGTACCCAATATCTTGTCTCAGTCAATGAGAGGTGCCAAACCCAAGGACAAGGAGGTCCCGGATGGCCGAGTTCCCCAAGCCCGAAGAGGGGATCGTGCTGACCCACTTCATCGTCGCCGCCGACGTCGAGCGCTCGCGGCGCTTCTACGCCGACGTGCTCGGCGGCGAGACTGTCCGCAGCGGCGAGCCCTCGTGCGTGGCGCTCGCCAACGGCTTCATCATCATCAACGTCGGCGGCGGCCCGACCGAGGACAAGCCGACCGTGACGCTGGAGGCGCCGCCCGACCCCGACCGGGTCAGCGCCTTCCTCAACATCCGCGTGGCGGACATCCAGGCCGTCTATGAGGAATGGAGCTCTCGCGGGGCTGGGTTCCTGGCCCCGCCGGAAAAGCGCAAGACCGAGTACCGCTGCTACATGCGCGACCCGGACGGCCACCTGATCGAGGTCGGCCAGTCGTTCTGAGCGAGGGCGGATTGCGGCAATGCGCACCGTCTGCCCGCCATCGCTCAGCTGGTAGACGAGGGGGCTGAGCGCCACGCCTTGCCGCCCCGCAGGGTTGTCGACGTGCCCGCGCTTTGCGTCGGGCTAAATCAATATTCAACCATGATCCGGCGCACCCTTCACGATCAGCTGGAAGCAGCGGCCACGCAGTCGCCGGTCGTCACCGTGACAGGGCCGCGACAGTCGGGGAAGACGACTCTGGCGCGCATGGCCTTCCCAGATCGACCTTAGGACCTATCCCGGTAGGGAAATCGCACCCCTGGGACGGCCCAGGACCGGCGCGGATTCGGCCCCGTCGCGGATCCCACATGGCGCTGCCATGCGGAATCCGCGCCGTGTCCGCCCCGCTTGGTCCTGAACCGTCCCAGGGGCACGCCCCTACCGGGATAGGTCCTTACGTCTCGCTCGAGACCCCATCCGAGCGTGAGTTTGCCGACGACGATCCGCTCGGGTTCCTCGCTCGGTTCACCGGCGGCGCGATTCTGGATGAGATCCAGCGCGCGCCGAAGCTGCTCTCCTACCTGCAGGGCATCGTCGACGACGATCCCTCCCCGGGGCGCTTCATCCTGACCGGGTCGCACAACCTCGCCCTGATGGAGGGCGTGAGCCAGTCGCTGGCGGGCAGGACGGCGCTGCTCGAGCTGCTGCCGCTCGAACTCGATGAGGTTCGCCGTTTCGACTCCTCGCCGGGCGATCTGGACACGGTGCTCTGGCGTGGCGGCTATCCGCGCATCCACGATCGCAGCCTCCCCCCCAACCAGTGGCTGGCCGACTACACGGCGACCTACCTGGAGCGCGACGTGCGCAGCCTGCTGGCCGTGGGCGATCTGGAGACCTTCCACACCTTCCTGCGATTGTGCGCCGGGCGCGTCGGCCAGCTCCTCAACCTCGCCTCCCTCGCCGCCGACTGTGGCGTCTCCCAGCCAACCGCGCGTCGCTGGCTCTCGACGCTGGAGGCGAGCTTCATCGTCTTCAGGCTGCCGCCTTTCCAGGCCGACTTCGGCAAGCGCCTCACGAAGCGACCGAAGCTCTACTTCTACGACCCGGGCCTTGCCGTGAGCCTGCTCGGCATCGACGAGCCCGCCCAACTCGCCGCCCATCCGCTGCGAGGGGCGATGTTCGAGGGATGGCTCGCGTCGGAGATCCTCAAGTGGCACCGGCACCGAGGGCTGGGCCCGCGGGCCTTCTTCTACCGGGAGCGCGACCGGCTCGAGATCGATTTCGTGCTCGAGCGCGGAGCAGAGCTGACACTGATCGAGGCAAAGGCGGGGCGGACCCCGTCCAGCGAGCACTTCGCGACGTTCCCGGTCTTCGCGGAGCGCATCGCCGGTCGCGGCGACAACCGCTGGCGGGTGAGGCGGCGGATGGTCATATACGGCGGCAAGGAGTCCCAAACGCGAAGCGATGGAGAGCTAGTCAGCTGGGCGGACCTCCCCGAGAAGCTGTAGCCGCGACCGCTTGCGGCACTGAGTTTTGGCTAGGGCTCAGTCAACGACCTCGGAACGTCGCGTGCCCGGGACCGTCGCTGATCAGTGACCGCGCGCCGTTCTGAACGTCCTCGCTCGCCATCACCTTCGCTCCGGCCTCGGGCAACGCGGCATCGGCGGCCGCAACACCTTCGTCGCGCACCAGGCGGATCATGCGCTTGGCGGTGACGTGAGCAAGAGTCGGGCCGGCGGCAAGCCGCCCGGCGAACGCCCGGGTCTTCTCAAGTAGGGCGTCGCCCGATACGACCCGGTTGACAACCCCCCACGCGTGCATCGTCTCGGCCGGATAGGGGCGGCCTGTGAGGACGGCCTCCGCGGCTCGTCCCGCACCTGCTCGGGCGGTCAGACGCTGGGTACCTCCGCCGAACGGAGTTGCGCCGATCACGGCCTCGACGAGACCGAGCTGCGCGCCCTCCGCGGCCCAGATCAGGTCGCAGGTCAGGGCAACCTCCAGTCCGCCGGCAAGACAGAGACCCTGCACGGCGGCGACGGTCGGCGCCTCGATCTCCTCGAAGCGTCTGATCGCCGGGATGAACTGGTCGATCAGCTCGCGGGCTGCAACCTCGTCGCGGTCGAGGAACATCTCGACGTTCGCTCCCGCTGAGAAGTTGTCGCCCTCGGCACGGATGAGCACGGCCCGGGCAGTGCTCTCCGCCGCCTTGGCTGCCGCCTCTACGAGGTCCTGCGACAACTCCGGTCCGAACAGGTTGAGAGGCGGATCGGCGATCACAATCTCGCCGACCGCTCCTTTGAGGCTGAACTCTGCCTTGGCCATCGGAACTCCTTTCGGTTTCGTCGTCTAGACCAGCGTCTCGAGCACGCCCGGAGGCGGCGACTTCAACTTCCGTAATCGGATTACGTACTCACTATTTCATAACGACGCTATGTTTGTCCCGTGGTGAGCCAAGCCGACCGCAGCGAAGCGACCCGAGCGGCGCTCGTCGCCGCCGGGCGGGTGCTGTTCGCCGAACGGGGCTATGCAGATGTCTCCGTCGGCGAGCTCGTGAACCGGGCCGGCGTCACGAGCGGAGCCCTCTACCACCAGTTCGGGAGCAAGGAGCGGCTCTTCCGCGCCGTTTACGGCGAGCTCGTCCAGTCCGTTGCGGAGGGCATCCTGGCCGAACGGTCTACGGACTCAGAGCGCGATCTGGTTGCCGACTGCGAGGCGTACCTCGATGCCTGCGTCGATCCCGCCTTCCACCGGATCACCCTGGTCGACGGTCCCGCGGTGCTCGGCTGGGACACCATCCGGGATGGAGCTCAAGTGCTGGTGCAAGCGAGCTTGGCGGCGGCGCAGAAGAAGGGCCAGATACCCGAACAGCCGCTTGAGCCGCTCGCTCGGATGTTGGTCGCAGCGCTCAAGGAGGCTGGCGTGATGATCGCCACCGCAGACGATCCAAAGCAAGCGCGGGCGGATGCCGGCGAAAGCGTCAGATATCTGATTGGTGGGCTTCTGATCTGACGGCGTCGCCCAGGGGCCTCCTCCGCCGGCTGCTTCTTGCCCTCCCGGCTGTAGCGGTGCATCTCCGGCTCCCCGTGAGCGTTGTCGTACACGCGCACGGTCCGTAGCTCACCCCAATCCTCGACCACGAGCGTCACGGCATAGCCATCGACGCCCTGCTGGAGGCGAGCGTCGCGGAGGCGGGCGAGCCTCCCTCGACGGCCCCCGGGGGTTCCGTAGCAGACGGTGCTACAGTTGTGCATATGGCGCGCGCCGTTTCGATCCGGGAGCTAAGGAATTCCACCTCAGCAGTGGTTTCTGAGCTTGAAGCCGGCGAGCGTTTGACGCTAACGGTCAATCGCCGCCCAGTCGCGGACATTCTTCCCCATGTCGAGAATCGCGACCCCTGGGTCTCCGCTAGCGAGCTACGCAGCATTGTGGGCGAGGCACCCGCCGATTCCGGCCTGCTGGACGATCTCGCCGATGTCCGTGGCGCTGAGCTCGACGATTGAGCCGAGCGATCGCCGACACCTCTATCTTCATCGCCCAAGAGACCGGCCGCCAGCTAGGCGAGCTTCCCGGGGAGATCGCAGTCTCAGTGATTACTGCCGCTGAGTTGGAGTTAGGCGTTCTGCGAGCGACCGATCGAGGTGCTCGCGCAGTCCGGCTCTCCACCCTTTCCCGCGTGCAAGCAACCTACCGGTTGCTCCCCGTCGATCCGGAGATCGCGAGTTGCTTCGCGCGCATCGCCTCTACTGAGCGGTCCAAAGACCGTCGCCTCCGCCGCCACGACACCTGGATCGCCGCAACCGCGATGCGCCATGGCGCCGCGGTGATAACCCAGGATGCCGATTTCTCCTCGTTCGAGGCAGTGGAAGTCATTCGAGTCTAAGAAGCAGCGGACCCATCCACTCCTGAATGAACCGCAGCGCCCCCCCCCGACGATCCCTACGAGCGGGCCCGCGTCCTGCAGTGGATGGAGGAGTTGACGAGTCAGCAGGCAGCCGACCTCCTGCGGGTCTCCCGACCCCACCTGGTCAAGCTCCTCGACGAAGGGCAGATCCCCTTCCATCGCGTCGGCACCCACCGCCGCATCCGCCTTGAGGACGCCCTCGCCTACAGGCGCGCTCGCTCGGAGACCCGTCGCGAGAAGCTACGTGGAGATCGGCTGGGATCTGTGGGGCACCTTGCCCCATTTCTTGCACCAGGCAGCTCAGCGCGGATCGCTGCCATATGCGGTGGCACGGTGGCGGATCGCGGCGACACGAACCGTCTGCCCGCCGTCAGTGAGCTGATAGAGGATGCGGTACGAGCCGACCCGAAGCGAATACAGGCCGCGAAGCCGCCCACGAAGCAGATGCCCCGCATCCGGTTCGCGCTCCAGCAGTCCCAGAGCGTCCTCTATCGCGTCAATCAGCGGCCATCCCAGCTCAAGCAGCTCGCGACGGGCGCGCCGGGCGAGGACGAGCCGCGCCAACGATTCAGCCGGCGGTCGGGCGGCGCTCTGCCAGCTCGGTGCGAAGCTCAGACAAAGTGACTATTTCCCCGCGCTCGATCTCGGCGAGGCCCGCCTCAAGCGCGGAGAGGGCGTCGGGATCGGAGAGAACCTCGGCGGTCTCCTCCAGCGCCTCGTACTCGTCGATCGGAACCAGGGCAGCTGCGGGGGTTCCGTTGCGGGTGACCAGCACATGGTCACGGCGGTCGCTGACATCATCGAGCAGGCTGCTGAGGTTGGCACGCAGCTCGCGCACCGGAACGGTCTTTGCCATCGGCTCAGTGTACAGAATCGTGTACGCCGAACACCAAAGAGCCCCGGCGCGGCCGACCGCGAGCGTGAAATCCTCGAATGAGATGGCCAGGGATCCCTGGAGAGACCCGAATCCTCAACCTGGCGACTTCGATGCCGAGTTGGACCACGCCCAGATCGAGATGCACGAGGGAAATCCCAAGGCGAAGCTGTCGATTCTGGTCAGCGTCGACATCGGCGCCAGAGCGGATCGTGAGCTCAGAGCAGCGGGTCGAGCTCGGCGAGGTAGCGAGCGAGCAAGGGATCGGTGATCCGCCAATCGCCCCGGCTCTCGCTGCGGGCGATCCCGATCCCCCGCAACTCTTCGAGCGCGCGTCGCGCCGAGTTGCGGGGCAGGTCGCGGTAGGGGGCTCGCCGCGGGCGATGCTACGGGCCACCTCCAGGGCATAGCGGTGCACACCGCGCAGCCGCTCGAGGCTCTGCTCGTGATTGACGCGCTCGCCTTCCAGGGCGGTACGGTAGCCCTGCTCGACCGCCGCCAGGTCGATCGTGCGGGTCTCCAGCAGCACCGAGGTCATATGGGTCTTCTGGGCGATAAGCATCGTCGCGCGGGGGTGCCCGGCCCCGAACTCGACCAGCCGGCGCAGGGCGAGCTCATCGATCTCGCAGCCGTCCAAGGCGAAGCGGGCGGCGGGGCCCTCGGCCCAATCCTTCACCGCGATCGGGCGCAGCTCGTGGAAGCTGCCGAACTGGGTCGCGACCGGCGAGGTGCGGCGTGAAGGCGATCTCCATCTCTTCGCCGAGCTCGGTCTTCGATTTGACCACCGCCGAGACGCCGGCCGCGTCGGGGGCCGGAGATCACCAGGTGCCCGCCGCCGGCGGCGTCGCGGCGATCTCCCGCACGTCCTCGCCGCGGCCGATCAAGAGCTCCGCGGGAAGCGGCTGGTCGGTCGGGAAGAGGATGGCGCTTGGCTCGTGGGGCATGCGCCAGAGCCTGCATATACGTCATATTCGACGCATCATGCGTCTGATCTAGTGCCGTGTCAGGTGACGTTTGCCCGGTTCTGGCGCAGGCATCGTCGTGCCTGGCAAGGACGCAGACCCGAAGGCGTGGCAGCGCCACGTCGAGCGGTCGAGGACGCCGCCAGGCGCGGCGAGGGCAAGCCAGAGAGGGCGAACGTTGCCTGATACGGCACTAGATTCTCACCGCAACACGCGCCAGGCGCGTGACCTCGATCGCCGCCATCGATCAGAGCTCGGAGAGCGGCACCGTCTCACCGCGCCGAGCCTGCTCGATCGACTCCTGCGCCCGCTCCCAGGCCCCCGGAATCCCGTCGAGGATCTCAGTGATTCGCGAGGCATCCGGATCGGCTTCGTCGAGCGCGCTTGAGAGAAGCGAGCGAGCCAGCGTCCCCTCCTGAACATGAGTGCGCTCCGCCAGGCTCGCCAGCTTCCGCGCGTAGTCCGGTTCGAGGGTGACATTGATGCGGCGGTTCCTCTCGGCCATGGGACCATGGTACACGCAAGGGCACATGGCGTACACGGCCACCGGCAGCGTCGCGCCTATGCGGAGACGCGCCGGCGAGCGAGGGCAGAGCGCAGCGCGAGGGCCTCGATCGCGACCTCGGCGTTCTCGGGGGTGTCCTCGATCTCCCCCCTGCGCCAGGCCTCGGCGAAGGAGTCGGGATCGGCGCCGCTCTTCGCGCGGAACGCCTCGACTCGCTCCTCCAGGGCGGTCGCCCCGTCAAGCTCCGCAGGCTCACGCTCCAGGTAGCGCTCCAACTCGCTGGAGGGGATGCGCAGCGTCTTCTTGCCGATGCGGATCGCCTTGATCTCGCCCCGCTCGATCATCTTGTAGACGGTCGACTCGTCGAGGGAGAACTTGCGGGCGTAGTCCCGCACCCGGATGTAGTGGTCGGAAAGCTCCATTCACCAATGCTTCAGGGTCTTTTGAACCGGATGCTCGCTGAAAGCGATGCCGTACTGAGGTTCGGCCTTGGCCATAGAAGCTGATCCTTAGGCCCGTGTCGGGCACAATCGACAGCGGGAAATCGAAAACGAGCTACTTGACCCGTCGTCGGCGAGTTCGTTGTTGAGTCGAGCGCCCCCGAACGTGTCCTGATGGAGAGAGACGACCCCCGCCCCTCTTGTGACCTTTAAGTCGTGTGACACTCGTTAGCGCAGTAGTAGCACCCGTTTGCGTCGCTGTAGTGCTGCTTGGCCGCCGCAACCGCCTCCTGGCAGGACGGATGCCATCCAAGGTCCAAGCGATTCTCGGGATTGGGCAGACAATTTTCCTGTGAGGCCAAGTCGTGGACCTCGTGATCACCCGAGTTCGGCTGGGCATTCTTGTTTACGCAGTAGCTCGGCACGCGGCACCTCCGGCAAAACTAGACGATTTACTGACAAGCCTTGCATCGTATCTTGAGTCGGACGCCGCTCAGATCCCCCCTTTCCGCTCAGAGCAGGATCACGAGCAAAGCTACAGAAAGCCGGAGCCTCGCCACGCTTCACGCTATTTGGCTCTCTCGACAAGATGACGGTGATCGGGTCGGTACGATTTGCGGCATGACCGCGAAGGAGAAGTTGATGCGCGAGGTGCTCGACCTCGATGAGGCGAAAGCTGCGCGTGCGCGGATCGTGGTTGTCGAGGAGCCCGAGCTTGAGTCCGAGACGGTGCCGCTGCCCGAAGGCTGGGGACGCATGGCGAATGGCGACCCGATGCCCGACGTTGCCGCCGCGGTGCGGCGCTCCCGCGAAGGTCATTGAGCGGCGTGCTGGCGTCGGAGGCGGGGGGATCTTCTGGGGCACGACCTCGACCTTCGCCTCCCACCTTTGGCCCTTCGGCGGCTGGGGCGGGTCGATCGGGGACAAGCTCGCCGCGCTGCGCGGGGTGCCGGTCGTGGTCAACCAGTGGGCCTCCTGGTGTACGAGCTGCCGGGCCGAGTTCGGGTTCTTCCAGCAGCTCTCCGAACAGCTGCGCGACAGGGTGGCCTTCGCCGGCCTCGACTCCCAGGACGAAGTCGCCGCTGGCGTTTCCAGTCCTCGCCCTCCGCCGCGAAGACTCCGGGCCAGCCCATTTCCTCAATGACCCTCTGCTGGGTGCGCGACCGCCGGAAGCCCTCGGGTCGGTCGCGCAGGATCTCGTTGATCGCGTCCGCGTCCCCGATGCCGACGAAGGTTTCACGCCCCGACATCGGCGCGAAAGATCGGCCCGTAGCGCCGGCACCACTCTTCGGCGATCAGATGGACGCGCAACTGGCGCACCAGCTGGTGGGCGTTGCCGATCAACGGCAGCCTCGGCGGCCCCGGCAGGTCGCTGACCGTCGCGGGCTCATCGCCCGCCTCCCGACAGGCCGTTCACGAAGCCCACGAGCTCCGGGACGATGCGCTCGTGGGCATCCTCTTGCAAGTAGTGGCCAGCGTCGTCCAGCTTCGTCACGGACGCCTCGGGGAAGGTGTCGAGCCAAAGCGAGTCGAGATATTCCGGCCGGAAGGCCGGGTCCTTCATCGCCCAGGTGATGTGAACGGGCTTGGTGCGGAAGTGCTGCTTCAGCCCTCGCTCGATCTCGGTGGTCATCGCGACCACGGGCCCGTCGCCCGTCACCGGTATCTCGCGCGGGAAGACGAGGATCGGGGTGCGCTCCGACCAGCTCCGGTGCGGCGAGCGATAGGCGCGCTTGACGGTTGGCGTCAAGCGCTCACGGTGCCTCACGCCTTCCTTGAACAGAAAGCCCCGCTTGAAGGCGTCGAGTCCCTTGACCAGCACCTCGCCGACCCCGGGCGTGCGAAAGAGGCGAAGCGGAAGCGGCAGGGGAACCTTGTCCCTGCCGGGCGGGAGCGCCTCGGGCTTCCAGCCGTGGGCGTACGTGTTGAGGATGAAGAGCCCGTCGACCCGCTCCGGATGCCGGGTCGCCCAGCGTAGCCCGATCGGGCCGCCCCAGTCCTGTGGGACGACCGTTGCGCCCCTGAGGTCGAGGGACTCCAGTAGGGCGTCGAGGCGCTCGGCGTGCCGGGGGACCCGGTAGAGGTCTACGTCGTCGGGCTTCTCCGAACGCCCAAAGCCAAGGTGGTCCGGCACGATCGCTCGGTGCCCGGCCTCGACCAGAGCCGGCACGAAGTCGCGATACAGGTAGCCCCACGTGGGGTTCCCATGCAGCAACACAACGGGACGCCCCTCCCGTGGACCCTCGTCGATGAAGTGCATTCTGCCGTCGGGCGAATCGAACCACTTGGGCTCGTACGGCCAGGTTCCCTCAAAGGTCCAATCTATGGTCCGTGTCACCCATACGCCTTTCGTTTACAAATGGAATCGCGAATCGGCGTCACAAGCCTCCGGGGACCATGCTCCGGACCTCCCCACTAACACGACAAGCACCGCGACCAGCAGCATGGCACCCAAAATCAGAGCCCCGCTGACCAAGACGGCGCGCCCAACCCCTCGCCCCCGCTCATCGCTCGCCGTTTCCAGCCGGCCGCGTTATCCCCCCGTGCCAGTCGCCTGAGGGCGGCTTCGGGCGCGCCGTCGGCAGGACGATGCCGAGCAGGCCGCGAGCGGTCGCGACGAAGGTGGTCAGGTAGTCGAAGTAGTCCTGCCAGTGGACGATCTCCCCGTCGCGGACGTCGAAGCGCCCGCAGACCCAGAACTGGACGCGCATCGCGCCCCACTTGAGCGCGTCGGTGCGCTCCGTCATCACGCTGGTCCCGTCCACCGAGATCGTATGCACGTAGACGTCGAAGCCGGTGTCGATCCGTTCCAGCGCTCGAAAGACCTTGCGCACCCGCTCGCGGCCGCGCACGGCCGGTAGGCCGTTGTTCATCCACTTCGCGTCTGGCGCGAGGAAGTCCGCTGCGCCCTCGGGGTCGGTGCGGAGCCGGTCGAGGAACCGCTCGACAACCGCGGCGGGCGCTGGGTCGGCCGCATCAGCGGCCGTTTCCTCCCGCCGGTCGCCGCGGGAGGCCGCGCCCTCATGTGCTGCGCTACCCGCCATACAGCGCCTCGATCTCCGGAGCGTACTTCTCGGCGATCGGCTTGCGCTTCAGCTTCTGGGTGGGGGTCAGCTCGTCGGAGTCCGGCAGCCAGTCGGTCGGGAGGATCGTGAAGCGCTTGACCTGCTCGACCCGGGAGAGGTGGGAGTTTGCGTCCTCGACGGCCGCGGCGACCGCTGCCTGGGCCGACTCCTCCTCCGCCAGCGCCGCCGGCGAGGAGTCGGGCAGTCCGTGCTCCTCGGCGAAGGCCGCCGCCACGTCGGGGTCGAGCACGATCAGGGCGACGTTGTAGGGGCGGCGGTCGCCGATCGCGATGCACTGGCCGATCAGCGGATGAGACGCCTTCAGTCGCGACTCGATATTTGCCGGCGACATGTTCTTGCCGGCCGCGTTGATGATCAGCTCCTTCTTGCGGTCGACGATGCTCAGGTATCCGTCCTCGTCGAGCTCGCCGATGTCGCCGGTGTGCAGCCAGCCGTCGGCGTCGATCGTCTCCGCGGTCTTCTCGGGGTCGCTGCGGTAGCCCTTCATCACCAGGGGGCCGCGCACCATCACCTCCCCGTCCTCGGCGAGCTTTACCTCGGCGCCCTCGATCGGCGGACCGCAGGTGCCGGGCTTGATCCTGTCGGGTGGGCTGACGGTAACGATGCCGGTGAGCTCCGACATGCCCCACAGCTCACAGATCGGAATCCCCAGACCGGCGAAGTAGTGGAGCACCTCGACCGGAATCGGCGCGGCGCCCGAAGCCAGCCAGTCGTGCTGGTCGAGTCCGAGCTTGGCGCGAACGCCCGCCTTCTGCTCGTCGGCGAGCGCCTCGGGGTCGGCGATCCCCTGTGCCTCCAGCGCCGCCTTGATCTTCTCCCAGATCCTCGGCACGGAGAACCAGACAGTGGGTCGGCACTCAGGCAGGTTCGCAACGATCGTGCGGGGATCGGCTACGCACGTCATCGCAAAGCCCATGCACATCGATGACCAGTAGTGCAGATAGCGGTCGGCGACATGCGCCGCGGGCAGGTAGGAGACGACTCGACCGCCAGGGGTGGTCGGCAGCCGCGAGGTGCTTCCGGCGAGGCCGGCGATCATGTTGGCGTGCGTGAGCTGCACCCCCTTCGGCGGCCCGGTGGTGCCCGAGGTGTAGATCAGGGTCAGCACGTCGCTCGGCTCGACCGCCCTCCAGCTCGCCTCGAAGTCGAACTGCGAGCTGCCCATCTCTTCGAGTTCGGTGAGTGAGATAGTTCCCTCCTCCTCGCCGTCGACGAGCACGACGTGCTCGAGGCGCTGCGAGCGCTCGCGGGCGCCCAGGATCTGTGGCAGGAAGGCCCGCTCGGTGACGGCGACGCGGTTCTCGGCGTTGGAGAAGAGGTAGTCGATCTGCTCGGCGGCCGAGGTGTTGTAGATGGAGAAGGGGGTCGCCCCGAGGTGCAGGGCGCCGGTGTCGAGGAGGTTGAACTCGGGGCGGTTGGTCAGCATCAGCCCCACCGTGTCTCCCCGGCCGACGCCGAGGGCGTCGAGGCCGGCGACGATCCGTTCGACGCGCGCGGCGTACTCGGAGAACGTGATCGAGACAGCGTCGCCGGGCGTGCGCAACGCCACCTGGTCGGGCCGCTCCGCGGCCGTCAGCTGGAACGCCTCGCAGAGGGTCGCCGCCTCCAGCGCCCGCGGGCGCTCCGTCTTCGCTGCTGCGGTTGCAGACTCCATCTCGGTCGAACCTCCCCGTTCGGTATGTAATGCGTATCACTATCAGGTTCGCGCCAGCTCCGCGAAGGTCACCCCTCGCGAAGCTCGCCGGTCGGGGAGATGTGGCTCTGCCCCGCCTCAGCTTTGCGAAACCGGCCTCAGCGGCTGCTTGCCCGCCCTGGCGATCTCCTCGTCGAGGACGGCGATGACGCGCTCGAAGATCGGCTGCGCCTCGGCCTCCGCGAACTGCGCCAGCCTGGCGCTGACGGCGCGCCGGAAGGGACGGAGCGGATCGCTCCCGGCGTCGCCGAGGCTGCCGGGCGGGACCGCCCAGCGGCTCTCGAACCGCAGCCCGCTGTGCTCGGCGAGCAGGTCGTAGTCGCGGTCGCAGTGCAGGACGCCGAGCCCGTGCCGGTCGGCGAGCGCGGCGATCAGGAAGTCGACCGGGGGGCGGCGGTGGAACTGGGGGGCGACCGCGGCCATCTGGGCCTGGGCCCGGTGGGCCCGCTTCCACGTCGCGGCGTCGGCGTCGAGGTAGGGGACCCCCTCGGTCAGCTCCTCGAGGGTTTCCGCCAGCTCCTCCCCGTTGCGCGCCGAGTACAGCGCCTCGATCACGAAGGGGCCGCTGGAGACGAGCCGGTCGGCGCGCAGCGCCGCCGCCCAGATCGGCGCCACCGCCGGGTCGGCCGCGCGGGCGTAGGCGGAGTTGTCGATCAGGTAGCGCCCCTCGCCGAGGGGGGGCTCAGCCATCGAGCTCGCGCGAGAAGCCCCGCTCACGGACCGCGGCGGCGGCGGCGGGGTCGATCGCGCCGGGCTCGGTGGTGCGGGCGATCAGCCGCTCGCGCAGCTCGCGCCGTCGCGCCGCGGCCCGCTCGCGCTCGTCCTCCAGCTCGAGCTTGCGCTCGGCGCCGAGGACGACCAGCTCGCGCAGGTCGGGCTCGCCGATCTCGGCACGCAGGAGCGTGAGCGCGTCCTCCACCGGACCGACCTCGGTGATCGTGTGTCGGGGGCGCTTGGTGGGCATGAAAGCCAAGTGTAGCACCTGGTGCTGAACCGATCGCCGGGCTGCGGGTTCACCCCTCCCGCGAGGTGCGCCGCTCGGCCCTCATCTTTCGGTTGGAGCGCCACAGGGTGAGACGGGATGCGAGCCGGGCGAGGGCGGGGGCGTCGCGGGCTACGCGCAGGGCGAACCTGTCGCCCCGCCTGCTGACACCCATGTTGGGGGCCAGCCGGTCCGGCCGGCCGGCGCGGAAGGTCTCCCGCCGGCTCTCGCCGGCGCCGGCGGCGGCGACGGCGAGCAGGTCCCAGCTCCCCGGCACCCCCTTCAGCTCGTGGGCGCCGCGCTCCTCAAAGTCGATCCCCGAGCCGACCACCAGGTCGCGCACCGCGCGCGAGACCAGCACCTCGCCCGGCGCGGCGATCGCCGCCACCCGGGCGCCGATGTGGACGGCCATCCCGCCCATGTCGTCGCCCTCGAGCAGCTCGCACTCGCCGGTGTGGACGCCGGCCCGCACCTCGAGGCCCAAGGAGCCGGCGTCCTCGACCAGCGTGCGGGCGCAGCGAATCGCCCGCGCCGGGCCGTCGAAGGTCGCCAGGTGGCCGTCGCCGAGGCCCTTGACGACGCGGCCGCCGTGGGTCTCCACCTGGCGGCGCGCGCCCGTGTCGTGGGCTTCGAGCAGCTCGCGCCAGCGCCGGTCGCCGAGCTCCGAGGCCTTCTCCGTGGAGCCGACGATGTCGGTGAACAGGACCGTGGCGAGGACCCGGTCGGGATCGCGGCTTTGCCGGGCGCCGGTCAAGAACCGCTCGACCTCGTCGAGCAGCGGGCTGTGGTCCCCGAGCCAGGGGATGTGGTAGTCGCCAGGCAGCTCGACCAGGCGGGCGTCCGGGATGCGCTCTGCCATGTAGCGGGCCGCCTCGACCGGCAGGGCCAGATCGCCGCTGTGGTGCAGGACGAGGGTCGGCACGTCGATCGTCGGCAGCACGCTGAGGACGTCGATCTTCCTGGCGGCCTCCAGCAGATCCTCGGCCATCGCCGGGCTGACCGAGGCACGCTCGAGCAGCCCGATGGTTCGTCTGGCCCCTGCGTCGTCCGCGAAGTTCGGCGCGAACGCCTCGGACGTCTTACCCTCACCCCATACGGCGATCGCCGACTCGACCGCTCCCCAGGTTCTCTCGAAAGCCTCGCGCTTCTCGGGCAAAAAGCTCTTCGAGGACGTGAACCTCGGGGTGGATCCGTAGATGGCCATCGCGGGGATGCGCTCCGGGTAGGCGGCCGCGAAGAGGATGCCGATCGGGCCGCCTTCGGACCAGCCGAACAGCGCGGTCCGCTGCGAGCCGGCCGCGTCGAGCACCGCGCGCAGGTCCTCCATCCGCTCCTCCAGGCTGGGAACGCCGGAAACCGGATCCGAGAGTCCGGTACCGCGCTTGTCGAAGAGGATCAGCCGCGAGAAGGAGGCCAGGCGCCGGAAAAAGGCGGCCGACTCGGGGGTCGACCAGATCAGGTCCAGATGCGAGAGGTAGCCGAAGACGAAGACGAGGTCCAGCGGCCCGTCGCCCACCACCTGGTAGGCGATGTTTACGTCGCCGTTCTTCGCGTATCTGGTCTTCGGCTGCTGCATCTGCCGCGCGCGCCGCGGCTCACTCCCCGTACAGCGCCTCGATCTCCGCCGCGTACTTCTCGGCGATCGGCTTGCGCTTCAGCTTCATCGTCGGCGTCAGCTCCTCGGAGTCCGGCAGCCAGTCGGTCGGGAGGATCGTGAAGCGCTTGACCTGCTCGACCCGGGAGAGGTGGGAGTTTGCGTCCTCGACGGCCGCGGCGACCAGGGTCTGCACGGTCTCGTTTCCGGCCAGCGCCGCCGGCGAGGAGTCGGGCAGCCCGCGCTCCTCGGCGAAGGCCGCCGCGACGTCGGGGTCGAGCACGATCAAGGCGGTGTTGTAGGGGCGGCGGTCGCCGATCGCGATGCACTGGCCGATCAGCGGGCTGGAGGCCTTCAGCCGCGACTCGATGTTGGCCGGCGACATGTTCTTGCCGGCGGCGTTGATGATCAGCTCCTTCTTGCGGTCGACGATGCTCAGGTAGCCGTCGGAGTCGAGCTCGCCGATGTCGCCGGTGTGCAGCCAGCCGTCGGCGTCGATCGTCTCGGCGGTCTTCTCGGGGTCGTTGCGGTAGCCCTTCATCACCATCGGGCCGCGCACCATCACCTCGCCGTCGTCGGCGATCCGCAGCTCCACCCCCTCGAGCGCCGGCCCGCAGGTGCCGGCCTTGATCCCCTCCGGCGGATTGGCAGTTCCGACGGCGGCGGTCTCCGACATCGCCCAGACCTCGCAGATCGGCAGGCCGAGGCCGGCGAAGTAGAGGAGCACCTCGGCGGGGATCGGCGCCGCCCCCGAGACCAACAACTCGCACTTCTCGAGGCCGAGCTTCGCCCGAACCGCCGCCCTCTGCTCCTCGGGGAGCTTCTCGGGGTCGGTGATCCCCTGCGCCTCCAGCGCCGCCTTGATCTTCTCCCAGATCCGCGGCACCGCGAACCAGACGGTCGGGCGGCACTCGGGCAGATGCTCGACGACCGTTCGCGGGTCGGCTATGCAGGTGACCGTGAAGCCCATGCAGATCGAGGCCCAGCAGTGCGAGAGCAAGCGATCGGCCGCGTGCGCCGCCGGCAGATAGGAGGGAATCCGCCCCCCGGGCACAATCGGCAGTCGCTTTGTCCCACCGTTGATTCCGGCCATCATGTTGGCGTGGGTGAGCTGGACCCCCTTCGGCGGCCCGGTGGTGCCCGAGGTGTAGATCAGGGTGAGGAGGTCGCCGGGCTCGACCGCCCTCCAGCTCGCCTCGAAGTCGAACTGCGAGCCGCCCATCCCTTCCAGCTCGGCGAGCGGGATCGTCCCCTCCTCCTCGCCGTCGACGAGCACCACGTGCTCGAGGCGCTGCGAGCGCTCGCGGGCGGCGAGGACC
This sequence comes from Solirubrobacterales bacterium, assembly GCA_040904405.1. Lineage (GTDB taxonomy): Bacteria > Actinomycetota > Thermoleophilia > Solirubrobacterales > 70-9 > VRUE01. Next base: position 41,398 of record JBBDTK010000014.1, read on the forward strand.
TGAGGCAGGAAGGCGCGCTCGGTGACGGCGACGCGGTTCTCGGCGTTGGAGAAGAGGTAGTCGATCTGCTCGGGCGCCGAGGTGTTGTAGATCGAGAAGGGCGTCGCGCCGAGGTGCAGGGCGCCGCTGTCGAGGAGGTTGAACTCGGGGCGGTTGGTCAGCATCAGGCCCACGGTGTCTCCCCGGCCGACGCCGAGGGCGTCGAGGCCGGCGGCGATCCGCTCGACCCGCGCGGCGTACTCCCCAAAGGTGATTGACACCCCGTCACCGGGCGTGCGCAGGGCGACCTGGTCCGCCCGCTCGGCCGCCGTCAGCTGGAACGCCTCGCAGAGCGTCGCCGCCTCCAGCGCCGCTGGTCGCGCGGACCGCGCTGCTGCGGTTACCGACTCCATCATCGCCGAACCTCCCCGTTCGTATGGAACGCGTATCCCTATCAGCTTTGCGCCGCTCCCGCAGGGCACCCTTCGAGTAGTCCAGCCAATCCCCGCCGACAACGAACCTACGAAACGGTACGCCGACCTCGGCGGAGTGCGACTCCATTACGTCGAAGCTGACGCCTCGGAGGCAGCGCCTTGACATTGGGATTCCGTTGGTATATAGATACTGACGGTATATGGCAACGGGATCGCCACAGGAGACCTCCTCCCCGGCCCCGCCGCGGCTGAGCCGCGCCGAGTCGAAGGCGCGGACGCGCGCCCGGGTGCTGGAGGCGGCCGAGGCGGTGTTCCGGCGCGACGGCTACCACGGCGCCTCGCTCGAGCGGATCGCCGCCCAGGCCGGCTACACCAAGGGCGCCGTCTACTCGACCTTCGACTCCAAGGCGGACGTGATGCTGGCGCTCGTCGCGGCCCGGGCCGCGCGGCGCCGGGACGAAATGGCGACGATCTTCGACGCCGCCTCCGATGCCTGGGAGGCGCTCGGGGAGTTCGCGCGGCGCTTCGCTCCCGCCGACGAGGCAGAGCGCGACTGGTGGGCGGCGGTGGTCGAGTTCATGGTCGTGGTCGGCCGCGACGAGGAGTTGCGGGCCCGCTACGCCGAGCACCACGATGCGACTCGCGAGGCGGTGGTGGCCATGACGCGACGGTGGACGCGGGAGAGCGGTGACCGCCTGACGATCTCCCCCGAGCAGCTGGCGGCGGCGGCGATGGCGCTCAGCATCGGCCTGACGGTGGAGGGGATGCTGGCGCCGACCGAGGTGTCGGCGAGCCTGTACGCGGACGCGCAGCTCGCGCTGCGCCGCGGCGCGCTTGGGGGAAGGGAGGGACACGATGTTTGAGCGGCTGCGGCGCGTCCCGGGGCTGGCCCGCGCCACAAAAGGCGCCCGCGAGCTCGAGGCCCATGACGAGTGGGATGCCGAGAGGCTGGCCGCTTACCAGCGCCAGCGGCTGCTGGCGATCGTCCGTCACGCGGCGGAGAACTCGTCCTTCTACCGCGAGCGCTTCGCCGGGATCGAGCTGAGCGACGACCTCGACCCGTCCGAGCTGCCGACCCTGGACAAGGCGACGATGCTCGATCACTTCGACGACCTGGTCACCGATTCGCGTCTCAACTTGGCCGGTGTCGAGTCGCACCTCGAAGAGGTGGAGCGCGCCGATCCCGGCGGCGACCCGATGCTGCTCGGCGAGTACCGGGCGATGGCGAGCAGCGGCTCAAGCGGCCAACGCGGAGTGTTCGTCTATGGGCGCGAGGACTGGCGGGAGGTCCTGGCCGGCGCATTTCGTGTGAACAACTTCTACCTCGGGCTGGCCCCGCGGCTGCCGCGCCGGCGGATCGCGACGATATGGGCCGAGAGCCCACTGCACATATCCGGCCGGGTTGCCCGCAGCTTCGACGTCGGCGTGCATCGATTCCTGCGTCTTGACGCGCGCACTTCCTTGGACGAGCTCGTCCAGACGCTCAACTCCTACCGGCCGACCGCCATATCCGCCTACGCCTCGGTTGCCGCCCAGCTCGCCGAGTGTCAGCTCGCCGGCAGCCTTCACATCGCGCCGGAAGTCGTTTCGACGACGGCCGAAGTTCGCACTCCGGACATGGAGGAGCGCATCGTGGTCGCCTGGGAGCTGGCGCCGTTCAACTTCTACAGCACCTCGGAGACCGGTGTCGTCGCTTGTGAATGCGACCGCCACGCGGGGATGCACATGTTCGGGGATCTCGCCCTGATCGAGGTGGTCGGTGACGATTATCGCCCCGTTCCGGCGGGCAAGTCCGGAAACCGTGTCCTTGTCACGAACCTCTTCAACCGCACCCAGCCGCTGATCCGCTACGAGCTGACCGACCTGGTCACGATCTCCCCCGATCCTTGCCCCTGCGGGCGCCCCTTCCCGCTGATCGCCTCGCTCGACGGCCGCAGCGACGACGTGCTCGAGATGCCGGACCTCGACGGAGGGACGGTCGAGGTCCACCCGCTGACGATCCGCAGTCCGCTGGCCGGGATCGGCGCGCTGCGCGAGTACCGCGTGATCCACACCCGCGGCGACCTGCGCGTGGAGGCCGTGCTGGCCGCGCCGGACGGCGGTGGGGCGGATGCCTCCGCGCAGATCCGGGACCGCCTGCGCGCCGCCCTGGAGGAGCGGGGCGCGAAGCCGCCGCCGATCCGGGTCGAGCCGGTCGACCGCATCCCCCCCGACCCGCGCTCGGGCAAGCGCCGGCTGATCGAATCGCGGTGAGGCTCGCCGGCCTCCGTCGAGGCGGCAGCAGACGGTGCGACTCAATTCTGCTATAACAGCGTACTAGTGAATATGTCGCTCAACAGTTCCAGGCGATCCCGTCCCGTCGATCGCGGGCGCAGCTGAGAGGGAGCGGTGCTCGACGCCCTCGCCCGTATCGCTGACCGGCACGCACGCCGGGTCGGGCTTGCCGCAATAGCCTTCTTCGTCCTCGCCGCGGCGCTCGGCGGCTCCGTCGCCGAGCGGCTCGACCCCTTCGGCGCCGACGACCCGGCCACCGAGTCGGTGCAGGCGCGCAAGGCGACTATGGGGGCGGGCCTGGAGTTCCCGGGGGCGATCGTCATCGTCCGCGACGCTCCCGTCTCGACCGCGGCCGGTCGCGCCAGGGTGGCCGCGATCGCCGCGGAGGTGCGTGACGTGGCGGGCGTCAAGTCGGTCAGCGGCTACCTCGACACCGGCTCCCCCGACTTCGTCTCCGGCGACGGGCGCTCCACCTACCTCGCCGTCGCGCTGGCGCCGATCGAAATCGAGGACAAGCCGTTTCAGGAAGCGGGCGCGGCGGTGGCCGAACGCCTCGAGGGCCGGCCGGGGATCGTCGCCGGCGGCGGCGGCGTCTTCCTGGGGCAGGCCAACAAACAGCTCGAGTCGGACCTCCATAAGGCCGAGATGATCGCCTTCCCGCTGCTCTTCCTGCTCGCCCTGCTCTTCTTCCGCAGCCTGGTGGCGGCGCTGCTGCCGCTGATGATCGGCGCCCTGGCGATCGTCGGCACCTTCTTCATCCTCCGCCTCGCCGGCGAAGTCGGCTCGATCTCGGTCTTCGCGCTCAACATCGCCACCGCCCTGGGGCTGGGGCTGTCGATCGACTACAGCCTCTTCATCGTCTCCCGCTACCGCGAGGAGATCGCCAGGCACGGCCCCGGCCTGACGGCGATGCGGCGGACGATGGCGACCGCCGGGCGCACCGTCCTCTTCAGCTCGCTGACCGTCGCCGCGGCGCTCGCCGCGCTGCTCGTCTTCCCGCAGCGCTTCCTCTACTCGATGGGCATCGGCGGGACGCTGGTGGCGCTGCTCGCGGCGCTGATCTCGCTCACCGTGCTGCCCGCCGTGCTGACCCTGCTGGGGACGCGGGTCAACTCGCTGGCGCCGCGCTTCCTGCGGCGCCGCGCCGAGGCCGAGGCGCGGCCCGAGGCGCAGGGCTTCTGGTACCGGCTCTCGCGCTTCGTGATGCGCCGCCCGATCGGCGTGGCGACGGCCAGCGCCGCGCTCTTGATCGTCATGGGCATCCCCTTCCTGGGGATCAAGTTCGACCGGCTCGGCCTGGATGCGCTGCCCGAGTCGACCAGCTCCCGGCAGGCCTACGAGATCCTCAGGGAGGAGTTCCCGCCCTACCGGGAGACGCCGATCGTGCTGGCGCTGCGGGGGGGCGCACCGGGGGCGGTCGCCGAGCTGGGGGAGCGGGTGCGCCGCACCGAGGGCGTCGCCGTGGCGGCGCCGCCGCAGCCTCTCAGCGACGGTCTGACGGCGATCCAGGCGATCTCCGCCAACCCGTTCGAGTCAGAGGCGAGCCGAGCGACCGTGAGGCGGCTGCGCGAGCTGGAGCTGCCCGGCGGCGAGCTGCAGGTCGGCGGCGTCACCGCCGAATTCCTCGACCTCCAGGGGAGCCTGGCGCGACACGGGCCGGCCGCGCTGGCGATCATCGTCACCTCCACCCTGCTGATCCTCTTCCTGATGACCGGCTCGGTGGTGCTGCCCGTCAAGTCGCTGATCATGAGCTTCCTCAACCTCAGCGCCGTCTTCGGCGTGCTGGTGTTCGTCTTCCAGGACGGGCGCCTGGAGGGCCTGCTCGACTACACCGGCACCGGGGGGATCGAGATAACGATCCCGATCCTGCTCTTCGCCGTCTCCTTCGGCCTCTCCACCGATTACGCGGTCTTCCTGCTCTCGCGGATCAAGGAGGCGCGCGACAACGGCGCCTCGGAGAGCGAGAGCGTCGCCATCGGCCTGGAGCGCACCGGCCGCATCGTCAGCGCCGCGGCGCTGCTCTTCGCGATCGCGCTCGGCGCCTTCGCCACCTCGCAGCTGGTCCTCATCAAGCAGTACGGGATCGGCGTGGCGCTGGCGGTGCTGATCGACGCCAGCATCGTCCGCGCCCTGCTCGTCCCCTCGCTGATGGCGCTGCTCGGCCGCTGGAACTGGTGGGCGCCGGCGCCGCTGCGGCAAGCGCACGGTCGCTTCGGACTCTCGGAGGCGCCCTGATGAGGAAGGAAGGGATGACGCAACTCAAGGCCGCGCTCGCCGTCCTGATCGCCCTGCTCGACGTGCTGGTGGCTCGCCCCGCGATCGCCAGGATCACGGGGCGTCCGTGGCCGGTGCGCATCATGCCGCCTCCGCGGCCGAGGCGGAGCCGGTCTTGCCGAGGAAGTGAATACTGGTGAGCGTGGCTGCCGAAAAAGCCAAGCGCCCCTACCGCATGGGCAAGCGCGCCGCGTCGACGGAGGCGACCCGGCGGCGGATCGTCGAGGCGATGTGGGACCTCGTGAAAGACCGCTGGTACGACGAGGTAACCCTGCGTGAGTTGGCGGCGACCGCCGGGGTGGCGCTGCAGACGGTGGTGAATCACTTCGGCACCAAGGAGGCGATCCTCGCCGCGTCGATCGAGCAGCCGGTGCCCGAGGAGTGGCTCTCTCGCGACAAGGCCAAGCCGAACGACGTAGGCGGCGCGGTTCGACTGCTCGTGGGCGACTACGAGCGGGTCGGGGACGCGGCGATCCGGCTGCTCGCCCTCGAGGGCCGGATTCCGGCCCTGCGGCCGAGCATGGACTGGGGGCGCCGCGTCCACCGCGAGTGGGTGGCGAGCACCTTCCCGGCTGCGCTGGAGGATCTGCGGGGCGCCGCGCGAGAGCGCCGCCTCGATCTGCTGGTCTGCGCGACCGACGTCTACACCTGGAAGCTGCTGCGGCGCGACCGCCGGCTCAGCCAGGCGCAGACCGCCGCCGCGATCCGCCAGCTCGTGGAGGCGCTGCACCGATGAAGGTGGCCGTGATGGCCTACGGAACGCGGGGCGATGTGCAGCCCCTTGTCTGCCTGGCGCGGGTGCTCGCGGATAGGGGCCATGAGGTCGAGTTGGTCGCGGACCGAGGCACCGCCGACGTGGCTCGGGCGGCGCGGCTCTCCTATCGAGAGCTTCCGTTCAACATGCAGTCGATGTTCCGCTCCGAGCGGGCCAAGCGCATGCTCGCACGCGGGCGGATCAACTCCGCCATCCGATGGCTCGGCGCCGAAGAGAGGCGCTACGAGGCTGCGCTGTGTCAGGGGCTGCTCGAGGCGGGGACCGAGTCGGTGGATCTGATCGTCTGCAACCACCTTCTGGACCCCCGCTGCCGCGCGATCGCCGAGGCCCGCCGGATTGCGATCATGCCGGTCCATCTGTCGCCCTTAGTTCCGTCACGGACGTTCCCCTCGACGTTCCTCGCCCAGCGCAGTCTCGGCCCCTTGAACCGCGTGTCTCACCAGCTGCCCTTTCAGATGCTCTGGCGGACCCAACGCGACGGGCTGGCGGCGCTTCGCCGCGAACTCGGGCTCGCCCCACCGACCAGATCGGTGTGGCCGTACGGGATCGGCGGAAGGTACCCCGCCATGCTCGGCTACAGCCCTACGCTGTTCCCCGCCCCAGACGACTGGCCGGATTGGCTCCACACGGTGGGCTTCCTGAGGCCATGGCCGGAGCTGCGCGCGTCGTTCGGCGAAGTCGGTGTCCCAACGGAGCTGGACGAGTGGCTCGCGGCGGGGCCGCCGCCGGTGTTCCTCGGCTTCGGCAGCATGCCCGTCCTGGATAAGGAGGCGACGTTGGGGACGATCAGAAATGCGCTGAGGACCGTCGGAATTCGAGGTGTTCTCGCAATGGGCTGGAGTGAGCTCATCGCCGCGACCGACGACTCGCTCTACGTGGTGAGCGAGGTCGACCACGAGAGCCTGCTACCGCGGTGTGCTGCTGCGGTTCATCACGGCGGAGCGGGTACGACTGCGGCCAGCCTCGGCGCCGGGCTCCCCACTCTGATCTGTTCGGTGTTCCACGACCAGCCGTTCTGGGGCGCGCGCTGCCGCAAGCTCGGCATCGGCGACACCTTCCCGTTCACCAGGCTCGACACACGCCGCCTGGTCGAGGGCCTGCGCAACGTGCTCCGCCCGGAGGTGGCGGCGCGCGCCAAGGAGATCGCGCGCCGCATGGCTGAGGAAGACGGCGTCGCGGCCGCGGTCGCCCGAATCGAGGAGGGGAACGTCGAGGTCCCCGAGCAGCGCCGCTCGGGCTCGCTTGAGTAGGGCAAGCCCGAGCAGGTGCTGTCCGGGCCGTCTCCCGGGAGGCCTGTGAACCGAAACCAGGTGTCGCGAAAGCACTGAATTTGTTGAATACGTCCGTGACCGAAAACGCGAATGCCGAGCCGGTTCGCGCGGGGACGATCCGCCTCGGCGACGGAACACTCAGCAAGCGGTCGTCTCGGCCGCCGCCGCCCGACCGCGGCACGAAAGCTCGTCGCTGCCAACTTCCCAAAGGTGGACCGCCAAGTGATCAATCGCTCCGACGTCGGCCCACGCTTGCTCTCGGCTTATGTCGAGGCGACCCGCCCGGGTGGCCGCGGACTTGTCGAAGACATGCGAACCGTGCTCAACCCCTGGGGCTTCGATCCCGCCGAGGTTCGCCTGCCCGTCCATCTGTTCCACGGCAAGCGAGATGCCGTTACGCCGCCGGCCCACGCGGAGCACTGGATCGACGTCCTCGATGACGCCCGCCCCGTTTGGGTCGAGGATGCCGGGCACCTCTTGATCGAGGATCACGTCGGAGAGATCCTCGACCGGATGTCAGCGCAGAGCCCAAGCCAGCCGTAGGCCCAGGGGGTCTCGCGGAGCGCTTGCGTTGTCGGTACCAGCTGATCGAGAAGGCGCCTGGCTCCCGGCTGCTTGAAAAATTGGTACCCGATTGGTACCTGCGCACCGGCGGCTCAGACCGATCGGCGCATAGAAAAGGTCCCGTTTCCGGGGCCTTTTCATATAGCGGGGGCGGGATTCGAACCCGCGACCTTCGGGTTATGAGCCCGACGAGCTACCTGGCTGCTCCACCCCGCGGCGGTCTGGGGATTCTAGCAACGGAGACGCGAGCGACGATAGCGGCACTCTCGGCCCGGGCTCAGTACCCGGTGCCCGTCTTGACCTGCTTGCGCTCGGTCGAGGCGGCGCCGCCCTTCTTGTCGAGGGTCGCGCAGGCCTGCTCGATGTCGCCGGCCAGCGTCTCGACCTGCTCGCGGCTGAGCGTCTCCTTGACCAGCGCCCGCATCACCTTCACGTCCTGCGCGTCGGGCGGCATCGTGTAGGCGGGGAGCATCCAGCCGCGCTCGGCCGAGAGCTGCCAGGCGATGTCGAACTCGTCGTAGTCGTGCTCCCGGGCCAGCTTGAAGGCGACCAGCGGCAGCTGCTCGGCCCCCTCGCCGATCAGCTCGAAACGGCCCCGCTCCTTCAGCATCGCGGCCAGCGCCTCGGCGTTCTGCCGCATCATGCCGATCACGTAGGCATAGCCGTCGCGCCCGAAGCGGACCAGGTTGTAGTACTGGGCCAGGACCATCGCCGCGCCGGTGGAGAAGTTGAGCGTGAAGGTGGCGTCGGTCTTGCCGAGGTAGTTCTCGTGGAAGACGAGATCCTCGGCCAGGTCGGAGGCCTCGCGGAAGATCAGCCAGCCGACCCCGGGGTAGACGAGCCCGAACTTGTGGCCGGAGACGTTGATCGAGCGGACCTGGCCGAGGCGGAAGTCCCACTCGGTGTCGGGATAGAGGAAGGGCCAGACGAAGCCGCCGCTGGCGGCGTCGACGTGCAGCGGCACGTCGAGCTCGCGCTCCTGCTTGATCCGCCCGAGCAGCGCGTCGATGCCGGCGATGTCGTCCATGTGGCCGGTGAAGGTCGTGCCCAGCACGGCGGCGACGCCGATCGTGCTCTCGTCGACGTGCGGCTCCACGTCCTCGGGCCCGATCGTGTACTTGCCCGGCTGCAGCGGCACGATCCGCGGCTCGACGTCGAAGTAGCGGCAGAACTTCTCCCAGACCACGTGCACGTCGCCGCCGAAGACCAGGTTCGGCTTCTCGGTCGGCAGGCCGGCCGCCTGGCGCCGCTCGCGCCACTTCCACTTCAGCGAGAGCGCGCCCAGCATGATCGCCTCCGAGGAACCCTGAGTGCGGGCGCCGGTCGTCTCGCCGGGCGCGTTGAAGAGGTCGGCGAGCATGCGGATGCAGCGCTGCTCGATCTCGGCGCTGCGCGGGTACTCGGCGTGGTCGATGAAGTTGCGGTGCAGGTTGGCGGCGACGACCCGCTGCGCCTCGGGCTCCATCCAGGTGGTGACGAAGGTCGCCAGGTTGCGCGAGGGCACTCCGTCGAGCACGAGTTCCTCCTCGACCAGGCGCATCGCGTCCTGGGCGCCCATGCCCTGCTGGGGGAACTCGGCGGTCGGGACCTCCTCGGTGATGAACCGGTTGCCGTAGAGCTGAGAGGGGTCCGCCATCGCCGGCACCCTACCGGGCGTCGACGGCGACACGACCCGGGCGCCCCCGCCTCAAGAGGTCCGCTGCCCGTGGCTCCCTCCGCCCACAGAGTCGCCGTGATCGACGTCGGCAGCAACTCGACCCGGCTGCTCGTCGCCGACGTCGCCGGCGGCGAGCTCGGCGTGGTCGAGCGGCACAGCCGCGTCACCCGGCTCGGCCGCGGCGTCGACCTCTCGGGCCAGCTCTCCGACGAGGCGATCGAGGCGGCCTGCGCGGCGATCGCCGATTACGTCGAGATCTGCCGCGAGCGGGAGGTCGAGCGGGTGACGGCGATCGCGACCAGCGCCGTGCGCGACGCCGCCAACGGCGACGCCTTCGTCGCCGAGCTGCGCGAGCGCTTCGCCCTCGCCCCGCGCACGCTCGACGGCGAGCAGGAGGCCCGCCTCACCTACCGCGGCGCGACCGCCGCGCAACCGCCGCGCGAGCCGACGCTGGTGATCGACATCGGCGGCGGCTCGACCGAGATCGTCGTCGGCGGCGGCGCCGAGATCGCCTTCCACGCCTCGCTGCAGGCCGGCGTCGTCCGCCACAGCGAGCGCCACATGGCCACCGACCCCCCGGCAATCGCCGAGCTCGAGGACCTGGCCGCCGACGTGCGCTCGCTGATCGAGGCCGCCCTGGCGGGCCACCCGGAGGCGCGTGCCAAGGCCTGCATCGCAGTCGCCGGCACGCCCACCTCGCTCGCCGCGGTCGAGCTGGGGCTGGAGCCCTACGACCCCTCCCGCGTACACGGCCACGTCCTCTCGCTGGAGACGATCCAGCGCCAGCTCTGCCGCTTCGCCTCGACCCCGCTCGCCGAGCGGGTCGAGATCCCGGGCCTGCACCGCGACCGCGCGCCGACGATCGTCGCCGGCTGCGTGATCCTGATCGAGGCGATGCGCGCCTTCGGCCTCGAGCGGATCCGGGTCTCCGAGCACGACATCCTCTACGGAACGGCGCTGGAAACCGCATCGGAATGCGGATAACCACCGCTGTACGGGGGCGGGACAGCCGCGTGGGACCCGGTGTACAGTCGAGTTTTCGGCGACCCTCCAGTTGGGCAAACGCAAAGGTCGAACCCAGAAAAGTCGGTAATCGCCCTCTACCGACTTATCAGTAGCGAGATTTGGCGCACCTAGACATTCCGGATAGGCGAGCGCATAATCGGCTCATCGGGGAAGAGGTGAGTGGATCTCATCCCGAACCCGATCATAGGGTCCAGGCGATAGCCGCATCATGGCGCCTCCCGCCGTCTGGGCCCACCAAATAGGAACTGGTCCCTGAAGACGTACCCCTGCCCGTCCTGAGGGGCCAACCTGAATCGGCCGCCAGCGATGGCGGTCGATTCTCGTCTGGGCCGGACTCCTCTCCGAAACCCGGGCCAGCCGGCCAGTATTCCCCTTCGTCAAGCCAAATTCGACTTGCGCGGGTAGACGACCTCGGGGTCGGTGAGGACGTTGACCAGGGTCGGGCGGCCGGACTCGAAGGCCCGCTCCAGCGCCGGCCGCAGCTGCTCGGGCTCGCTGACCAGGACCCCGTCGCAGCCCAGCGCCTCGACCACCTTCTCGTAGGGAGTCTCCGGCCGCAGCTCGGCCGCGACCGAGTAGCCGTAGAGGAACTTCATCGGGTGATGCTCGAGCGCCCAGATGCCGTTGTTGCCCATCACCCCGACCACGGGCAGACTGTGACGCGCCAAAGTGTCGAACTCCATCCCCGCGAAGCCGAACGCGCCATCGCCGAGCAGGAGGCAGACCTGACGCTCCGGATGGGCCAGCTTGGCGCCGATCGCCTGCCCCGGGCCAGCGCCGAGGCAGCCGAACGGCCCCGGGTCCATCCAGCAGCCGGGCTCGTAGGTGTCGACGAAGCGGCCGGCGTAGGAGACGAAGTCGCCGCCGTCGCCGATCACGATCGCGTCGCGATCCAGCACCTCGCCCAGCTCGCGGTAGACCCGCACCGGGTGCAGCGGCGAGCGCCCGTCCTCGAGCTCCGCCCGCTCGGCCTGGCGCTTCTCGGCCTCTACCTTGCGCAGCTCCTCCAGCCAGGCTCCGTCGCGCGGCGAAGCGTCCCCCACCGCCTCGCCGATCGCCGCCAGGCTGGCGGCTACGTCGCCGACCAGGTCGACCGCCGGCGCCCGGTTGGCGCTCAGCGCGTTGGGCGCGGCGTCGAGCCGGATCAGCTTCGTCCCCTCGCCGAAGCTGCCGCCGAAGCCGAGCCGGAAGTCGATCGGCACGCCGACCACCAGCGCCACGTCGGCGCCCTTGAGGCCGGCGCCGCGAGCGCGGCTGAAGGCGAGCTCGTGGTCGGCCGGCAGGCAGCCGCGACCGAGACCGTTGAGGAAGACCGGGATCCCGAGCGCCTCGGCCAGGGCCCGCATCTCCCCCTCGCCGCGGCCCCAGTAGAGGCCGGAGCCGGCCATGATCGCCGGCCGCTCGGCGCCGGCCAGCAGCGCCGCCGCCTGCTCGACCCCCTCGGCGGGGCGCGGCTCCGGGGCCGCTACCGCCGGTACCCCCGGCTCGGCCTCGCTGAAGACGATGTCCATCGGGTAGTCGACGAAGGTCGGCCCGTAGGGGGCGCTGAGGGACAGGTCGAGCGCCGCCACCGTCCGCGCTCCCAGCAGCTCGGGCTGCTTCACCGTCTCCGCCGACTTGACCAGCGGCGCGACGAAGGGCAGGTGGTCGATCTCCTGCAGCGAGCCCGAGCCCCAGCGCAGCTCCGGCGCCCGCCCGCCGAGCACGCAGATCGGCGAGCAGTTGGCCTGGGCGCCAGCGATCGCGCTGAGCCCGTTGGTCACGCCGGGACCGGCGGTCAGCGCCGCCACGCCGACCCGCCGGGTCGCCTTGGCGAAGCCCTCGGCGGCGAAGGCGGCGGTCTGCTCGTGGCGCACGTCGACGATCTCGATCCCCTCGGCTTTGCAGCCGTCGTAGATCGAGAACAGATGCCCGCCGGAAAGCGTGAAGAGATGGCTCACCCCGCGCGACTTCAGCGCCTTGGCGACTGCCTGACCTCCGTGCATCGCCTCAGCCTATGGGAATAATGAATGTGCCCGGGTGGCGAAACTGGCAAAAGCGGCGCACTTAAAATGCGCTGCCCCTTCGGGGGCTTGCGGGTTCGAGTCCCGCCCCGGGCACTGCGCGACGTTCAGGCGGTCTAAAAGCCGGGTAAATGTTTGTACGGACCGCAACTACAGCGTTGTTACGGTGTCCCTACCTACGAGGACAACGCCTTCCCTGGAGGATCGCTTGGAGGCATCAGCCCTAACCCACGCCAGTCAGCGCGGACTTCTGGCCCGGCGCTCGCCCCTGCTGAAGCTGCAGGGCGACGAGAAGCTGATCGCGATGGCGCGCGGCGGCAACCCCGGCGCCTTCGAGGCGATCGTCGACCGCTACCAGGCCCGCCTGCTGGGCTTCTGCCGCCAGATGCTGGGCTCGACCGAGGACGCCGAGGACGTCCTGCAGGAGGTCTTCGTCAACGCCTACCGGGCGATGCTGGCCGACGAGCGCGAGATCAACCTGCGGCCCTGGCTTTACCGGATCGCCCGCAACCGCTCGCTCAACCAGCTGCGCAAGCCGACCGCCGACGCGCAGGAATCGATGGACATGGTGCCCGCGGTCGAGGCGGCCTCGACCGCCGAGAAGGTCGGCAACCGCGAGGAGTTCCGCCAGCTTCTCACCGACGTCGGCAAGCTGCCCGAGACGCAGCGCACGGCGCTGCTGCTGCGCGAGATGGACGCGATGTCCTACGAGGAAATCGCCGCCACGATGGAGACCAGCGTTCCCTCGGTCAAGTCGCTGCTGGTGCGGGCGCGGATCTCGCTCGCCGAGGCGAGCCAGGCCCGCCAGCTGACCTGCGGCGAGGTGAGGCTGGAGCTGGCCGAGGCCTCCGAGGGCCTGCGCAAGGTCTCCGGCCCGGTCCGCCGTCACGTCCGCGACTGCGAGGAATGCGCCGACTTCCGCTCCCAGGTGCGCTCCAACGACAAGGCGATGGCGGCCCTCTTCCCGGTCGGCCCGCTGATCGCGCTGAAAGCCTTCCTGATCTCGAAGCTTGGACTGGGGGGCGCGACCGGTGGCGCCTCCGGTGGCGCCAGCGCAGCCGGGGCCGGGGCGGGCGCGGGCGCCACCGCGACTGCAACCGCGACCGGTGGCGGCGTCGCCGGCGCGGGCGCCGCCGCGAGTGCCGCGGGTGCCGCCGCTGCCCTCGGCGGCGGTGGCGCGGCCGGCGGGATCGGCGCGGTCAGCGGCGCGATCGGGACCAAGGCGGTGGCCGGGGTCGTCACCGCCGCCGTGCTCACGGCAGGGGCGGTCGAGGTCAATCAGAAGGTCGGCGCCGGGCCGGAGCCGCGCAGCGCCGCGCCCGCCAAGGTCTCCACCGCCGCGGTCGCCAAGGAGCACGAGGCGCCGGCGCAGCCCGCGCCGCCGGCAAGTGCCCCCGTCGAGGCGCCCCCGGCGGAGCCCGCGCCCGCCGAGCCGGAGGCCTCCACGACGACCGAGCCGGCCGGGCCTTCGACCATCGCCGAGGACGACGACGAGACGACGGCGAAGATCACCGCGCCGAAGATCACCGCGGCCAAAGCCCCGACCGGCAGCGCCGGAGCGCCCACCGGCGGCAACACCGTGGTGGTCACGGTCGGCGGCGAAGCGACCGGCCCGACCGGCGCCACCGGGCCGAGCGAAGCCTCCCCTCCGCCAAGCGAAAGCCCGCCGCCCGCCGAAAGCAGCCCGCCGGCGGAATCGCCGCCGCCGAGCAACCCGCCGGCGGAATCGAGCACCCCGCCGGCCCCCAGCAGCAGCGTCGAAGCCGAAGCCCCGGCCACGTCCGAAGCGGCTCCGGAGCCGCCCACGGCCGACCCGGGCGAAGCCGGCTAGCGTCGGCCCTCTCCTCGAGCAGGGGCCCGGCCAGCCAGCCAGGAGTGGGTTCGCGCCCTAAACGGAGTGCGTCGCCCCCGGTTTGAGCAGCACCACCCGTGAGGAGGTCTTCTCCTCGACCTCGGCCTTGAAGGCGCCGGCGTCGGTCTCGATCGGCGGAAAGGTGTCGTAGTGCATCGGGATCACGGCCGGCGCGCCGATCATCTCGGCGGCGACGACCGCGTCGTGGCGGTCCATCGTGTAGTGGCCGCCGATCGGCAGCAGCGCGACATCGACCGGGTTGCGCTCGGCGATCAGCTTCATGTCGCCGAACAGGCAGGTGTCGCCGCTGTGGTAGACGGTGACCTCGCCGATCCGGATCACCAGGCCGGCGGCGGTGCCGAGCGAAACGCCGTGCTCGGCGCTGTAGGGAGCCTCTTCGGAGCCCGGCGCGGTGCTGGTGTGCCAGGCCGGCACCAGCTTGATCCAGCCCCACTCGAAGGCGACCGTGCCGCCGAGGTTGGGGTCGCTGACGTTCTCCAGCCCCTGCCCTTCGAGCCAGTTGGCGAGCTCGACGATAGCGACGCAGTGCGCCCCCGTGCGCCCGGCCGCGGCGACCGCGTCCGCCAGGTGGTCGGCGTGGCCGTGGCTGAGCGCGATGTGGGTCGGCTCGACCTCCTCCGCGGTGGCGACCGCGGACGGGTTGTTCGGCTTCAGGAAGGGGTCGACCAGGACCGTCGTCTCGCCCTCGCGCAACTCGAAGCAGGAATGGCCGTGGAACTTGATCTCCATCTCAACGCTCTCCTTCCGGGCCGCGGCCCTCGCTCTCGGGGCTCTCGACTTCGCCCTTGCTCATCTCCTCTTTCAGTGCCCAGCCGACGGCGACTCCAACCATCATCGCCATCCGCGCCTCCTCGGCGAGCAGGGTGCGCACGGCGGCGATCCGCTGCTCGGGGTCGGGCGCCGTGGCGGCCTTCAGCGACTCGCTCTCGTGCGACTCGCCGAACCAGCCGCCCTCGGCGAGCGCCGCGGCCAGCACCCGCTGCAGCTGCGGCGCCGCGCGGGCGACGATCGTCTCCGCCTCGGCGAAGCGCTCGGCGTCGGCCAGCCGCTCGATCGCCGCTTCGAGCCTCTCCTGGTCAGGCCTCATCGGTTGCCAGCCTAGTACACGCATCCGGAAATTCTGGTCGGAATCGGCGAGTGGCTGGGCGTGCCT
>JBBDTK010000015.1:0-1867 GCA_040904405.1 Solirubrobacterales bacterium
GACGCAAGCCCTGACCGACCCGTCGTACGGCTGGCGCGGCCTCGACGCAATGGCGGACGGCCAGAACCCGACGATCGCCCTCGCACGCATGCTCGCTGCCGATCCTGAAGCCGACCGCAGACAGGTAGGACTGCTGGCGTCGGACGGACGGCTGGCAGTTCACACCGGTTCTCGATGCATCAGAGAGTCTTCGCACCTCGTGGGTCACGGATGGGTCGTACTTGGAAACCTCCTGGCCAACGATCGTGTCGTCCCGGCAATGGCGGTGGCATTCGAAGGCGCCACCGGAACCCTCGCCGAGCGGATGATCACCGCCCTGGAAGCGGGAGAAGAAGCCGGCGGCGATCTGCGCGGGCTGCAGTCGGCGGCAGTCCGTGTGGTCCCCTCCCAGTCTGAGCTCGCCGAAGGCTTCGAGGCGGGTATCGACATCAGCGTCCCCGATCATCCCAATCCGATCGCCGAACTGCGCCGACTCGTCGAGGTCGACCGCTCATATCGGGCGTTGCGGAGAGCGCAAACAGCGCTCGCCGGGGGCGACGAGGCCGGCGCCCGTGTTCAACTCGAACTCGCCGAGTCGCTCCGGCACGGCGTCGAAGTGGACTTTTGGGCAGCAGTCGTCTGGGAGGAGCTCGGCGAGTCCGAGCGAGCCGATCGGCTGGTGTGGATGGCGATCGAACGCCAGCCGTCCTTCGGCGAACTACTCGCCCGGCTCGACGACCCCATCACCGACGAGATCCGACGCCGCCTACGACTGCGCTGACACCCGGGACGCACCCGCCTTCAGACCGTCGAACGCCCAGGCCGCCCCGACGACGAAGACGACCGTCGCCAGATAGATCGGACCGAGGTGAGTCACCCAGCCGTATTCGAAGAGATCGGCCCAGTGCATAGGGAGTGCGATCGCCAACCCGAGCACGGCAGCCAGAACAGCGGTGGTCCACGCCCACAACTGGCCGCGGGCAACGCCGAACCAGGTGAGACCGGTGACCGCGATCCCGGTGGAGATGATGAACGCGGCGGTGGCCACGTGCAGATGGCTGATGTAGTGCGTGATCCCCGGCTCGATCGCGCTCAACTCACTCCGGCTGACACCGTTCAATGTCTCGACACCGAGCTCGAACCCGCCTCCGACGAAGTTCCAGATCAGGAACACGATCCCGTATCCGATGAAGGCCACGCCGCTGAATGCCATCAATTGCGCCCCCTTCCGAAGATTCGTCACCTGTGCCATGTCGTCCGTCCTTTCTCGACCTGCCTCCACTCTGGAGGTGGCGGTCACGCAATAGGACGTGCACAGCGGGCGCGAAATTGCAGAACGGCTCTCCTCTACAACGCGAATCGTTCGAGCAGCTCGTAGCGAGGGGGACGCCTCCCGTGATGGGAACGCAGAACCACTACCTCGTCCACGCGCGACGACACGTCCACGGAGGGTGTTCCGGTCAGGATCGAACGGGCGTCGACCGGGGGGCGCATTCGAGACAGCGTCACATGAGGACGGAACGGACGCTCCTCAGGTTCGAAACCCGCGGCCACGCAGGACTCCTCGACCGCCTCGTGGAGATGCGCCAGGTCGTCGCCGTCACCGGTGACGCCGAGCCACACCACCGAGGCTCGGGTGGAGTTGGGAAACGCTCCGAGCGCTCCGATACGGATGACGAAGGGAGCGGGAAATGAGGCTTCGTCGAGCGCCGCCGACACGCGCTCGAGTCCGAGCTGACTCGTGTCGCCGAGGAATCTGAGCGTGAGATGCAGGTTCTCGGGAGGCACGATCGCTCCGGGCAACCGGGCGGAGGCGGTTGCGGCGATTGCCATCCGGACCTCGGCCGGGAACCCGATGGCGACGAAGATCCTGCCTACCGATTCCACC
>JBBDTK010000016.1:0-11338 GCA_040904405.1 Solirubrobacterales bacterium
GGAGAACATCATCGGCAACTGCCTCTGCGTGCTCGGCGACTCGATGGCGATGCCGGTCGGGACGATGGTGCGCAAGTTCCGCGACGAGTTCGAGGCGGTCATCGCCGCCGCCGGACCGCCGCTCGAGGAGGCCAGCCGGATGGCCGCGGTGCAAGGCCCACCCGAGACGCTGGGAGCATCGACGTGAGTCTCCCCCCGAAGTTGCATCCGCGCCCGCATAGCGGGTTCAATCGCAACCTCGTGGGAGGGGGACGATGAGTCGGCCGGTGACGATCGTGATCGACGGCCGCGAGGTCGCCGCGACCGAGGGCGAGATGCTGCACGACGCCGCCACCCGCGGCGACGTCGAGATCCCGGTCTTCTGCTACGAGCCGAAGCTCGGCGAACCGGTCGGCGCCTGCCGCATGTGCCTGGTCGAGATCGAGGGGATCCCGAAGCTGCAGACCTCCTGCTCGACCCCGGTCCGCGACGGCATGGTCGTCCACACCCGCACCGACCAGGTCAAGCACGCGCAGAGCGCCGTGGTCGAGTTCCTGCTCGTCAACCACCCGCTCGACTGCCCCGTCTGCGACAAAGGCGGCGAATGCCCGCTGCAGGACATCACGATGGGCTGGGGCCCCGGCAAGAGCCGCGTCACCGACCCCAAGCGCCACTTCCAGAAGCCGGTCGAGCTCTCGCCGCTGGTCGCGATCGACCGCGAGCGCTGCATCCTCTGCTACCGCTGCGTGCGCTTCAGCCAGGAGGTCAGCGAGGACAACCAGCTGCAGCTGCTCGACCGCGGCGACCGCAGCTTCGTCGGCACCTTCGACGACCGCCCCTACGTCGATCCCTTCCACGGCAACATCACCGACCTCTGCCCGGTCGGGGCGCTGACCAGCTACACCTACCGCTTCCGCGCCCGGCCCTGGGACATCGAGGAGGGGGGGACGGTCTGCACGCTCTGCCCGAGCCAGTGCAACGTCAGCTTCACCGTCCGCGACGAGAAGGTGAAGCGGGCGGTCGCGCGCGACAACGCCGAGGTCGACGACGGCTGGCTCTGCGACCGCGGCCG
Source organism: Solirubrobacterales bacterium (assembly GCA_040904405.1). Lineage (GTDB taxonomy): Bacteria > Actinomycetota > Thermoleophilia > Solirubrobacterales > 70-9 > VRUE01. The sequence continues at coordinate 1,052 of JBBDTK010000016.1, forward strand.
CTACGGCTTCGAGATGTTCGACGCCGAGGAGCGGCGGCGCGGGCCGCGGCTGCGCGGCGGCCCGGTCGGGTGGGACGAGGCGATCGCGGCGGCCGCCGAGGCCCTGGGCGCCGGCGCAGCCGGGACCCTGCGGGGAGCCGGCGCAGCCGAGGTCGGCCACGCTGGGACGGTGCCGGCCTCCGCTGCGGCGGGCCTGCGGAGCGCATCCGAGATTTCCCCCCCTGGAGGGGGGTCAAGGTCGGATGCGTCGAGTCGAGTCGCCGCGATCGTCGGCGACGCCTCGAACGAGGAGGGCTACCTGGTCCAGCGGATCGTGCGCGAGGCGCTCGGCTCGCCGCACGTGGATTCGCGCCCGTCCCGCGGGCCCTCCCGCGAGGCCCTGGTCCGCCTCGCCCAGCCGGAGCTCTCGGCCCGCGTGCGCGACCTCGACGACGCCGACGCGATCCTCGTCGTCGGCACTGACCCGCTGCACAGCTCGCCGATCCTCGACCTGCGGATCCGCAAGGCGATGCGCCGCAACGGCGCCCGCCTGGCGGTCGCCACCGACCGCCCGACCGCGCTCGACGGCGGCGCCGCCGTGGTAGCACGCTACGCGCCGGGTGGTGCCACGGCGTTCGTCTCCGAGCTGGCGACGGCGCTGGGCGCGGATGCCAACGGCCAGGGCGACGCGGGCACCCCCTCCGAACGTTTTGCGCGGGAGGAGCCGGAAGTTCCGGGCGACAGCCCTCAAACGCCCCTTCGACGAGTTGCGAGTGAGGAGGGGGTGCCGGCGGCGCCCGTCGAGATCGCCGCGGCTCTGCGCGAGGCCGAGCGCGTGGTGATCGTCTGGGGCGACCGGATCGGGCGCGAGGGCGAGAACGCGATCGCTGCCCTCCTCGACGTCGCCGAGGCGTTTGGCCTCGCGGGCAAGGACGGCAGCGGGCTGCTGGAGATCCCCGAGTTGACCAACGCCCGCGGCCTGCGCGAGGTCGGCTGCCTCCCCGACGCCGGACCGGGTTTCAGCGAGGTCCCCGCGGGCGCTGGCGGCGCCGCAGCGCATGAGGGTGCGCTCGTGGCCGATGGCAGCGGGGGAGCGCAAGAGGTGGGTGCCCCCCCGGCCGGGATGAGCACCGAGCAGATTCGCGGCGCTCTCGAGGCAGGGAAGCTCAAGACCCTGCTCCTCTTCGGCGTCGACCCGCTGCGGGACTTCCCCGACACCGAGGCCTGGGACCGCGCCCTGACCGCCGCCGACCATGTGATCTGCTTCTCGACCTTCGAGACCGCCACCACGGCCAAGGCCGACGTCGTCTTCCCGCTCGAGACCCACGCCGAGAAAGACGGCACCGTCACCCACCCCGACGGCCGCCTGCAACGAGTCCGCCCCAGCGCCGCCCGCCCGGGAGACATCCGCCCCAACTGGGGCGTCCTGGCCGAGCTCTCACTGGCCCTCGGCCACGACACGGGCATCACCTCCCAACCCTCGGCCCTAGCCGCCTTAACTTCCGCTGTTCCCTTCTACGCCGGCATCGACGACGCGGCCATCGCCGGCCGCGGAGTGCGCTGGCAGGACCGCGACGCGGCTTCGAGTCTGCCGCAGGCCACGGGGGGTGATTCCCCAGGCTCGCGTTCGCGAGGAGTTCCTGGGGAGTCATCCCCCGCGTCCCCCCAGAGCCCTGAGGAGTCGAGCGAACCGGCGGACGGGGACGCCGGCGCCCCCTCCGAACGTTTTGCGCGGGAGGAGCCGGGCGCTCCGGGCGACAGCCCTCAAACGCCCCTTCGACGAGTTGCGAGTGAGGAGGGGGTGCCGGCGGCGCCCGGCGTCGAGCCAGGGGTGCCCGCGGCGCCCGGCGCCCCCCTCACCCTGGGCACCTACCGCGACCTCTGGGCTGGGCCGATCACTGAGCTGAATCCCCCATTGAAGTTCCTGCGGCCCGAGCAGCGCGTCGAGCTCTCGCCCGCGGACGCCGAGCGACTCGGCCTGAGCAGCGGCGCGGAGGTGCGGGTCTCCCAGAACGGGACCAGCGTCGAGGCGCGGGTCGCGATCCGCGAGCGGGTCGAGCCGGGCGTCTGCTTCCTGATCGAGGGCACGGCGGAGGGCAACGCCAACGCACTGCTCAACGGCGGCCCGGTGCAGGTAGAGGTAACGAAACAGGCCCCGCCCGCCCCCGGACGCGGGAGCGACCGAGCGTCACAGCCCGACTCCCGCGAGGGAGCGGGAGCGGAGGAGGCGGGCGGAAGATGATTCTGGCCGACACGCAGTTCGTCGAAGCGACCTGGGTGATGATCGCCAAGTCGCTGGTCATCTTCGCCGTGATCTTCGCCATCCTGCCGCTGATGACGGTGCTCGAGCGCAAGCTGATCGGCCGCTTCCAGCACCGTTACGGGCCGAACCGGGTCGGCCCGTTCGGGATCCTGCAGCCGCTCGCCGACGTCGGCAAGCTGCTCGGCAAGGAGTCCTTCCGGCCCAGCGGCGCGATCCCGCTGCTGTTCGTGCTCGGGCCGCTGCTGCCGGTGCTCTCCGGCGTCCTCGCCCTGGCGATCATCCCCTGGGGCGACGTCCAGGGCGGCGTCGGCCTCTACGGGATCGACGTCCCGATCGGGATCCTCTACTTCTTCGCGGTCGGCTCGCTCGCCTTCTACGGGGTCCTGCTCGGCGGCTGGTCCTCGGGCTCCAAATACAGCCTGCTGGGAGCGATGCGCGGCGCTGCGCAGCTGATCTCCTACGAGATCTCGATGGCGCTGGCGCTGCTCGGCGCGGTGATGATGGCCGGCTCGCTCTCGCTGGTCGACGTCGTCCACGCCCAGGGGGACCTCTGGTTCGTCGTGCCGCAGATCGTCGGCTTCCTGATCTTCATGCTGGCCGGCTTCGCCGAGACCAACCGCACCCCCTTCGACATGCCCGAGGCCGACGCCGAGCTGGTCCAGGGCTTCATGACCGAGTACGGCGGCATGCGCTTCGGCAGCTTCCTGCTGGTCGAATACATGGAGATCCTGGTCGTCGCCGGGATCGCCTCGGCGATCTTCCTCGGCGGCTGGATGGGCCCGGGGCCGAGCTTCCTCGACCCGGTCTGGATGCTGGCCAAGATGCTCTGCCTGGTCCTGCTCTTCATCTGGGTGCGGGCGACGCTGCCGCGGCTGCGCTACGACCAGCTGATGAGCCTCGGCTGGAAGGTGCTGCTGCCGTTGGCGACGCTGAACGTCCTGGTCACTGCGGTCCTGGTGGTGGTCACGTGAGAAGTATTCCGCCGCCTCCTCTGCTCCCGCGAATGTCGAAAAACGTGGATCTGGAGGGGCATCCGCTCCCGTGTCCGGGGGCGGCGGGTGTCCCTGGGAGGGCTTATGCCTGATTTCCCCTACCTGAGCGACCAGGACGTGGTCGAGGTCCAGCGCGGGCCGGACCCCGGCGGGCTGGGCGGCGCCTACCGCGCCTTCGGCGAGACCCTGCGCGGGCTGAAGACGACGATGGCGCGGCTGGTCGAGGGACCGCTGACGATCCAGTACCCCGAGGAGAAGACTCCCGTCTACCCGCGCTTCCGCGGCCGCCACAAACTGCACAAGTTCGAGGACAGCGGGCTGGAGAAGTGCGTCGGCTGCTCGCTCTGCGCCGCCGCCTGCCCGGCCGACTGCATCCGCGTCGTCGCCGCCGAGAACATCCCCGGCGAGCGGGTCTCGGCCGGCGAGCGCTACGCCGCCGTCTACGAGATCAACCTCTCGCGCTGCATCTTCTGCGGCTACTGCGAGATCGCCTGCCCCTTCGACGCGATCACGATGGGGCACGACTACGAGATGGCCGACTACGACCGCGAGAACCTGATCTTCACCAAGGAGATGCTGCTCGCCGAGCCGATCGAGCGGACGCCGCTGCGCACGGAGGGGGAGTGACTGTGCAGACGGGCAGGGACCCGGCCGCCCCCGGACGCGGGAGCGAAGGCCCATCCGTATCCGATTCCCTGGGCCTTCACGGAAGCAGAGGAGGCGGCCGGTAATGGTGCCGGTCCTCTTCTTCGGCGCCGCGCTCGGCGCCCTCGGCGGCGCGGTCGGGGTGATCGCGACCCGCAACCCCTTCTACGGGGTGCTGGCGCTGATCGTCCACCTGGTCTCGCTCGCCGTGCTCTTCCTCCTGCTCAGCGCCGCCTTTCTCGCCGCCGCGCAGGTGGTCGTCTACGCCGGCGCGGTGATCGTCCTCTACGTCTTCGTCGTCGCCTACATCGGCGGCGGCGAGGAGTCGGCCTGGGAGCCGATCCCCGGCCAGCGCCTGCTCGCCCCCCTGCTCGGCCTCGCCCTCCTCGTCGAGCTCGCGATAGCCGTCCTCGCCTCCTCCCTGCTCGCCCTCGGCACCGACGGCCCCGACGTCGGCCCCGGCTTCGGCGACCCGGCCTCGATCGGCACCCTCCTCCTGGAGAAGTTCCTGATCCCCTTCGAGGCCTCGTCAATCCTGCTCCTGCTGGCGGCGGTCGGCGCAGTCGTGCTAGCTGGCCGTCGCAGGGACGGGGACGCCGGTACCCCCTCCGAACGTTTTGCGCGGGAGGAGCGACCCCCTAGCGGCGACAGCTCCCCAACTCAACATCGACGAGTTGCGAGTGAAGAGGGGGTACCGGTGGCCCCGTCCAGAGGTACGACGTCATGAGCATCGAGTGGTACATCGTCCTCTCCTCCCTGCTCTTCGCCACCGGCGCGGTCGGCATCCTGATCCGCCGCAGCCCGGTCGTGATCCTGCTCTGCCTGGAGCTGATGCTGAACGCCGGCAACCTGGCGCTGATCGCCTTCAGCCGCATGCTCGGCAACGAGGAGGGTCAGGTCTTCGCCCTGGTGGTGATGGTCGTCGCCGCCTGCGAGGTCGTGGTCGGCCTCGGCCTGATCGTGGCGATCTTCCGCCGCCGCCTGCCGCTCGACGTCGACGCCCTGCGGGAGCTGCGCGGATGAGCGCCGGGAGGACAGCGTGAGCGCCACCTCCTGGGCCTGGCTGGTCCTGCTCCTCCCCCTGCTCGGCTCGCTCGTCGTCTCGCTCGGCTTCCGGGCGATCCCGGCGCGCGCCGCCGGCGTGCTCGGCACGGCCTCGGTCGGCCTCGCCTTCGCCGCCGCGGTCGCGGTCCTGGTCAGCCTGCTCGGCGAGGAGCCCGAGGCCCGCCACCACGCCTCCTCGCTGTACGAGTACGCCAGCGCCGGCGGCCTCGAGGTCGAGCTCGGCATCTACGTCGACCAGCTCTCCACCTTGATGATCCTCGTCGTCAGCGGGGTCTCCACCCTGATCCACCTCTACTCGCTCGGCTACATGCGCTCCGACGAGGGCTACCACCGCTTCTTCAGCTACCTCAACTTCTTCGTCTTCTCGATGCTGCTGCTGGTGCTGGCCGGCAACTTCGTGCTGCTGATCGTCGGCTGGGCCTTCGTCGGCTTCGCCTCCTACGCGCTGATCAGCTTCTGGTACCGGCGCACGACGGCGACCCGGGCCGGGATGAAGGCCTTCGTGATCAACGTCGTCGGCGACATCGGCCTGGTGCTGGCCGCCTTCCTGATCTTCCAGCAGCTCGGCAGCTTCGAGTACGGGGCGGTCTTCGAGCGGGCGCCGGAGGCCTTCGAGCGGGGGGAGTGGACGGTGACCGCGATCTGCCTGCTGCTGCTGCTCGGCGCCTTCGCCAAGTCGGCGCAGATCCCCTTCCACACCTGGCTGCCCGACGCGATGGAGGGGCCGACCCCGGTCTCCTCGCTGATCCACGCGGCGACGATGGTGACCGCCGGCGTCTACCTGATCGCGCGCACCAACGTGCTCTTCTACCTGGCGCCGACCGCCGCCGACATCGCGGCGTTCGCCGGCCTGGCGACGCTGCTCGTCGCCGGCACGATCGCGCTCGCGATGACCGACCTGAAGCGGGCGATCGCCTACTCGACGATGAGCCAGATCGGCTACATGATCATGGGCGTCGCGATCGGCGCCTACTCGGCCGGGCTCTTCCACCTGATGACCCACGCCTTCTTCAAGGCGCTGCTGTTCATGACCGCCGGCTCGATCATCTCGGCGATGGCGAACCGCCAGGACATCGACCGGATGAGCGGCTTCTGGCGGGCGATGCGCTTCACCTCGATCATGTTCGTGATCGGCGGGCTGGCGCTGGCCGCCTTCCCGCTGACCTCGGGCTTCTTCTCCAAGGACTCGATCCTCGCCTTCGCCGAGGCGCGCGGCGGGATCTACTTCTGGATGGCGATCGGCGGCTACGTCGGCGCGCTGCTGACCGCGCTCTACACCTTCCGGCTGATCTTCCGGGTGCTGCCGGGGAAGCCCTGCGCGGAGGCGCAGCACCTGATCGACACGGGCGAGCTGTACCACGGCGAGCCGCAGAACCCGGCGAGCGGCGAGCGCGAGGACACCGAGGTCGGCTTCCCCGGCGCCGAGCACCAGATCGCCGAGCACTCGAAGCCGATGGCGGTGGCGATGGCGGCGCTCGCCGCCGGCGCACTGCTCGCCGGGCTGGTCCAGGTCCCCGGCGTCACCAACGTCCTCTTCGGCTTCCTCGAGCCCGCCTTCCACGACTCGCCGCTGGCCGCGATCCACCCCTCGGTCGCGCACGAGTGGCGCGGGCTGGCGATCGGCGCCGTCATCTCGGTGGGCGGGATCGGGCTGGCCTGGCTGCTCTGGGGCGCGCGGCCGCAGCTGCCGGCGGCCTTCCGCGCGCGCCTGCGCCCCGTCTACCTGCTCGCCGTCGACAAGTGGTACTTCGACGAGGCGATCGACCTGCTGGTCGTGCGGCCGGCGCTGGCGATCGGCCGCTTCGCCGACCGCAGCTTCGAGCGGCTCGTCGTCGACGGCATCGTCAGCGGCACGGCGGAGACGGTGCGCGGCGCCGGCGGCATCGTCCGCCTCGTGCAGAGCGGCTTCGTGCGCGGCTACGCGCTGCTCGTGATCGCCGGCTTCGCCGGGCTCGCCCTCTACTTCCTGATCGTCAGCCAATGAGCGCGGAACGGCCAAGCGCGCATCTCTGGTTCTTCGCGCCGGGAGTAGAGCGGAAGGTTTTGTGATGACCAACTCTCTGCTCTGGACCCCGCTCGCCTTCGGCCTCGCCGGGCTGCTGCTGCCGCGACGGCTGACCGGTTGGTGGGCAGCACTGGGGGCGGCTGTGACCCTGGCGCTGGCGATCGCCGCGCTCGCCGGCTTCGACTCCGGCGCCGCCGGGCTCCAGCAGACCGTCGACGTCGCCTGGATCCCCGGCCTCGGCGTCGAGTACAGCCTCGGCCTCGACGGGCTCAACGTCTTCCTGGTCCTGCTGACGGCGCTGCTCTGGCTCGGCGGGACCGCCTTCGCCGCGCTGCGCGAGCAGGAGCGCCCGCAGCTCTTCTTCCTGATGCTGCTGCTGGCCGAGACGGCGACCCTGGGCGCCTTCCTCGCCCAGGACCTGCTGCTCTTCGTCCTCTTCTTCGACCTGATGCTGGTCCCGTTCTACTTCCTCTTCGGCGTCTGGGGGACGGACCGGGCCGACGGGGGGCCGACCGCCGCAGCGGCGACGTTGAAGATGATCGTCTACACCCTGGTCGGCTCGCTGCTGATGCTGGTCGCGGCGATCGCCACCGCGATCATCGCCGCCGACGGGGGGGAGATCAGCTTCTCGATCGCCGAGCTGGCGCGCGACCCGATCGGCGAGGGCAGCCAGCGCTGGATCTTCTGGTTCTTCGCCGCCGCCTTCCTGGTCAAGATGCCGGCCTTCCTCCTGCACGGCTGGATGCCCGACGCCTACCGCGCGGCGCCGCTGGCGGTGCTGGTCGTCTTCTCCGGGGTGCTGGCCAAGGTCGGCGCCTACGGCTTCCTGCGGGTGGTGCTGCCGCTCTTCCCCGACGCCACCGTGCAGTTCCAGGAGGTGGTGCTGGCGATCGCGCTGGCCTCGATCCTCTACGGCTCGGCGATGGCCTTCACGCAGACCAACATCCGCCTGGTCGCCGGCTACTCCTCGGTCGCCCAGCTCGGCTTCATCACCGCCGGCATCTTCGCGCTGCGGGCCGACGGGGCCGACGGCGCGGTGCTGCAGATGGTCAACCACGGGCTGGTGGTGGCGCCGCTGTTCGTCATCGTCGCCCTGCTGGTCGAGCGCAGCGGCACGGAGGACCTGCGCGAGATGGGCGGGATGGCGCTGCGCGCCCCGATCCTGGCGGCGCTCTTCCTGATCGTCACCCTGGCGACCCTGGCGATGCCCGGCTCGGCCAACTTCATCGGCGAGTTCTACATCCTCAACGCGCTCTTCCAGGCGAAGGTCGTCTACGCCCTGGTGGCGATCTCGGGGGTGGCGATGGCGGCCTTCTACGCCCTACGCCTCTACCAGCGCACGATGCACAACCGGCTCCCGGAAGGGGTCGAGTCGCGGGAGATCGGCCTGCGCGACGGACTCGTGCTGGTGCCCTTGGTGCTCTGCATCGTCGCCCTCGCGCTCTACCCGCAGCTGATCCTTGAGCGGACCGACCGCTCGGTGTCCGAGACCGTCGCCGCCGTCGGTCGACCTTCGGCAGCGCCTCCCAAGTGGCACCTCCGCGGGAAAGAGGCTGTGGCGCTCGGATGCGCGGGGCCCGCTCCGTGCAGAGTCACTTGGGAGGCGCCCCCGACGTCCGACTCACACAGAGAAGGCGCGAGACAGTGACCTTTGTCGCGCCGGAAATTGACTACGCGGGGCTGTCGCCGATCATCGCGCTGACGGTTGGCGTCTGCGTGGTGCTGATGAGCGGGGTCTCACCGCTGAAGCGGATGGCGCCGGAGCTGACGATGGTCGTGCTGGCGACGACCGCAGGACTCTTGATCTGGCAGTGGGGCGACCCGCAGACGCTGGTCGCCGGGGCGCTGCGGCTCGACGACCTGGCGATCGCGATCTCGCTGATCGCGATCCTCACCGCCGCCTTCGCGGTCGCGCTCTCGGTCCGCGAGCCCGCCGCCGAGCAGGCCGGATCGGGCGAGTACCACGCGCTGCTGCTCGGCTCGGTGCTGGGGATGGCGCTGCTGACCCAGGCGCAGAACCTGGTCTCCTTCTTCGTCGGGCTCGAGGTTCTATCGATCCCCCTCTACATCCTCTGCGCGACCAACCTGCGCGGCGAGCGCTCGCTGGAGTCGGGGCTGAAGTACCTGATCGTCGGCTCGCTCGGCTCGGCGACGCTGCTCTACGGGATGGCGCTGCTCTACGGCGGCTCGGGGTCGACCGACTTCGCCCAGATCGCCGCCGGGATCGAGCGGGCGGGCCTGCTCGCCGACCCGCTGGTCCTGGTCGGGGTCGCCCTGGTCGCGGTCGGGCTCGCCTTCAAGGCCTCGATCGCCCCCTTCCACCAGTGGACGCCCGACGTCTACCAGGGGGCGCCGACGCCGATCACCGCCTTCATGGCGGTGGCGACCAAGGCAGCCGCCTTCGCCGTCTTCGCCCGCTTCTTCCTCGTCGCCCTCGAGGGCCAGGCGGACGAGTGGCAGCCGGCGCTCGCGGTGCTCGCCGCGGCGACGATCGTGATCGGCAACGTCGGCGCGCTCGGCCAGGACTCGCTGAAGCGGATGCTCGGCTACTCCGGGGTCGCCCAGGCCGGCTACATCCTCGGCGGCCTGGTCGTCGCCAGCGAGGCCGGGGTCAGCGCCCTCGTCTTCTACCTCGCCGGCTACGTCTTCATGAACCTGGCCGCCTTCGCGGTCGTCGTCGCGCGGGAGCGTGAGACGCCGTTCGGCGACGACATCCGCGCGCTGCGCGGCCTCGGCCGAGAGCGGCCGCTGCTGGCCTGGCCGCTGACGATCTCGATGCTGGCGCTGGCCGGCCTGCCGGCGACGGTCGGCTTCATCGGCAAGCTCTACCTGATCGAGGCGCTGGTCGAGGGCGACTACACCTGGCTCGCGGTCTTCATCGCCGTCGGCACGATGATCTCGCTCGCCTACTACCTGCGGGTGGTGGCGGCGATGTGGATGCGGCCGGGCGAGGAAGCGCCGGGGGCCGCTGCGGCGATCGCCGGCGCCTCGCCCGAGGCCGACCCGGTCGACCCCGACGCCGGCCGCCGCCCCTACTTGCTCGTCCCGGCCCTGCTGGCCGCCGCGGCAACGATCTTCTTCGGCGTCATCCCCCAGCCGCTGGTCGAGTTCGCGAAGCAAGCCGCCGCTTCTCTGTTCTAGGCGACATCCCGGTGGAGGGGACATCTCGGTAGGGGTGGAACGTCTTGTACTTTTTCCGCAGCGAGGCCCGCGGACAGCCGCCAACTGCCTTCGGAAAAAGTTAAGTGGAACCCCTACCGGGATGTCCCCTCCCGCCTCGCGCGCGTACGGATGAAAGTCAAGTCGACTTTGCCGTTGGCACCTCCGTTTGCAAGAGT
>JBBDTK010000017.1:0-11163 GCA_040904405.1 Solirubrobacterales bacterium
GGCGAGGTGGGCGGCGGCGCGCTCGGCGGCCTGCTCGACCCCTCCGAGCTGCGCCGGCGTCTGGAGCCGTTCGGGATCGGCGACGAGGCGGCGGTGCTGGTCTTCGACCTCGATGACCCCTCGGCGGCCGAGCCGGCGCTGGAGCGGGCGCTGGCCGCCGACGCCTGCCCCGCGGTCGTCGCCCCGCACGCCAACGGCGGCCACGAGCTGCTCTGCGCGGTCGTCGACGCCGCCGACCGCGATCCCGTCGACCTCGCCACCGAAGCGCGCGCGGCGCTGGTCAAGGAGCGCGGCACGGTGCGCGCCGCGGCGAGCCGGCCGGCGCCGCCAGAGGAGCTGCGCCACTCCTTCCACGAGGCGCGCTGCGCCCTCGAGGCGACCGCCTTCGCCGACGGCAGCGAGCCCGAGGTCGCCTCCTGGCGCGACCTCGGCGCCTTCACCCTGCTGCTCTCGATCCAGGACGACGAGGCGCTGAAGCTCTACTGCGACAGCGTGCTCGGGCCGATCGAGAGCGGCGACGAGGAGTACGGCGGCGAGCTGCTGCGCTCGCTGGAGGCCTTCATCGAGCAGAACGGCCAGTGGGAGCGGGCCGCCCGCGAGGTCTACTGCCACCGCCACACCCTGCGCTACCGGATGCGCAAGGTCGAAGACCTGACCGGCCGCGACCTCTCCCGCGCCCACGACCGGATCGAGTTCTGGCTGGCGCTGCGCGCCAGGGAGCTGGTGGGGAAGTGAGCTGCCGGTGATCGTCGGCGTCCCCAGCGAGGTCAAGGTCGACGAGTACCGGGTCGCGATCACCCCCGCCGGGGTGCGCGAGATGGCCGAGCACGGGCACTCGGTGCTGATCGAGGCCGGGGCGGGCGAGGGCAGCGCGATCGCCGACGCCGAGTTCGAGTCGCAGGGCGCCCGCATCGCCGCCGACGCGGCCACGGTCTTCGCCGAGGCCGGGATGGTGCTGAAGGTGAAGGAGCCGCAGGCCGACGAGATCGAGATGCTGCGCCAGGGCCAGCTGCTCTTCGCCTACCTGCACCTCGCCCCCGACCCCGAGCAGACCCGCGGGCTGTGCGGCTCCGGCGCCACCTGCGTCGCCTACGAGACGGTCGAGGACTCGCACGGGCGGCTGCCGCTGCTGGCGCCGATGAGCGAGATCGCGGGCAAGATCGCCACCCAGGCCGGCGCCTTCATGCTCGAGAAGCCGCTCGGCGGGCGCGGCATCCTGCTCGGCGGCGTCCCCGGCGTCGCCGCCGCCAACGTGCTCGTGATCGGCGGCGGCGCGGTCGGCATCAACGCCGCCACGGTCGCGATCGGCATGCAGGCCGACGTCTTCGTCTTCGACAAGTCGATCGACCGCCTGCGCGAGCTCGACGTCGCCTTCTCCGGCAGCTGCTCGACCGTCTACTCGACCACGCTGGCGATCGAGCAGATGCTGCCGATCGCCGACCTGGTGATCGGCGCGGTGCTCGTCCACGGCGCCCGCGCGCCCTACGTGGTGCGGCGCGAGCAGCTGCCGCTGATGAAGCCCGGCGCGGTGCTCGTCGACGTCGCGATCGACCAGGGGGGCTGCTTCGAGACCTCGCGCCCGACGACCCATCGCGAGCCGACCTTCGAGCTCGACGGGATCACCCACTACTGCGTCGCCAACATGCCCGGCGCGGTTCCGATCACCGCCACGCAGGCGCTGACCAACGCCACCCTTCCCTACGCGCTCGCGCTCGCCGACCGCGGCGTCGAGGAGGCGATCCGCCGCGACCCGGGCCTGCGGCCGGGGGTCAACGTGGCGGCGGGGAAGCTGACCCATCCGGCGGTCGCCGAGGGCGTCGGGATGAGCTGCGTGCCGGTCGAGCAGGCCCTGGAAATGATCCCCGACCCCAACCCAGCATGAAAACCCGCTCCGCTGTTCCTTTGCCCGATTCAGCGGTGCAAGGGAACAGCGGAACTGAGACAGGAGGCATGCCGTGGCGGTAGCGAGCAAGACCAGACTGAGGAACTTCATCGGCGGCAAGGCTGTGGACCCGGCCGAGGGAGGGACGGAGGAGGTCGTCAACCCGGCGACGGGCGAGGCGATCGCCGAGGCGCCGCTCTCGACCGGGGCCGACGTCGACGCCGCGGTCGCCGCCGCCAAGGCCGCCTTCCACGGTTGGGCGGCGACGCCACCGGGCGAACGGGCGCGGGCGCTGCTGCGGATGGCCGACCTGATCGAGCAGCATGGCGAGGAGATCGCCGACCTCGAAGCTGCCGACGCGGGCAAGCCGCGCGCCGCCGTGGTCGAGGACGAAATCCCGGTGATGGCCGATCAGCTGCGCTTCTTCGCCGGCGCCGCCCGCTGCATGGAGGGCCGCGCCGCCGGCGAGTACATGGCCGGGCACACCTCCTTCATCCGCCGCGAGCCGATCGGCGTGGTCGGCCAGATAACCCCCTGGAACTACCCGCTGATGATGGCGGTGTGGAAGATCGGCCCGGCGCTGGGCGCCGGCAACACGGTGGTGCTGAAGCCGGCCGAGACGACGCCGGTGACGACGCTGAAGTTCGCCGAGTGGTGCGGCGAGATCCTGCCGCCGGGAGTGCTCAACGCGATCGGCGGCCACGGCGAGCCGGCGGGCGCGGCGCTGGTCACCCATCCCGACGTCGGGATGGTCTCGCTGACCGGCTCGCCGCAGACCGGCAAGTGGATTGCGGCCGCCGCCGCCGACACGTTGAAGCGGGTCCACCTGGAGCTCGGCGGCAAGGCGCCGGTCGTCGTCTTCGACGACGTCGAGATGGAGGCGGCGATGGAGACGATCGCCGGCACTGGCTACTACAACGCCGGCCAGGACTGCACCGCGGCGACCCGCGTGCTGGCCGCCAAGGACGTCTACGACGACGTCGTCAACGGCCTCGCCGGCGAGGCGAAGGGGTTGGTGCTGGGCGACACGCTGGCCGCCGAGACGACGCTGGGGCCGCTCAACTCGCAGCGCCAGCGCGAGCGGGTCGAGGGCTTCCTCGAGCGCCGGCCCGGCAACGCCGAGGTGGTGACCGGCGGCGCTCAGCCCGATCTGCCCGGCTACTTCCTCGAGCCGACCGTGGTCGCGGGCCTCGAGCAGGGCGACGAGATGATCCAGAAGGAGATCTTCGGCCCGGTGATCACGGTGCAGCCGTTCAGCGACGAGCAGAAGGCGATCGAGTGGGCGAACGGCACCCGCTACGGGCTCGCCTCCTCGGTCTGGACCCGCGACGTCGGCCGCGCGATGCGGGTCGCCAACGCGCTCGAGTTCGGCTGCGTCTGGGTCAACGACCACATCCCGATCGTCGCCGAGATGCCCCACGGCGGCTTCAAGGAATCCGGCTACGGCAAGGACCTCTCCGTCTACGCGCTCGACGACTACACCGAGATTAAGCATGTAATGATCAACCTGGAATGAGACAGGATATGGCGGCCCCAGATCGCCGCCATGCGGCGTCCTCAGTCGCCGAAGTAGCGCTGCTACTCCGGCTCCTTGCGTCCTTGCCTGGCGGCGCCTGGACCACGCCCTATCCTGTCTCAGGATGAGGGTCGTCTTCGCAGGGGTGGCGCTGGCTGTTGCGGCGCTTGTTTTCACCGGCGCGGCGCCGTCGGCCGAGGAGGAGGTTCGCTGCCGGGGGGCGCTGGCGACGATCGTCGGCACGAACGGCGACGACCTGCTGCGCGGCACGCCGAGCCGCGACGTGATCTGGGGCGGGCCGGGCGAGGACCGGATCTACGGCACCCGCGGCAACGACATCCTCTGCGGCGGGCCGGGCGACGACCTGATCTCCGGCGGGCGCGGCAACGACTTCATCGACGGGGGTCCCGGCACCGACCTCGCCTTCGGCGGTCTCGGCGACGACACGGTGCTCGGCGGCTCCGGCGACGGCGACGACGTGTCGGGCGGGCTCGGCATCGACATGGTCAACGGCGGGCCCGGCAACTTCGACCGCGTCCGCGGCGACTACGGCTGGGACCGCATGGACGGTGGCCCGGGCCGCGGCGACATCGCCTCCTTCGCCACCGCCGTGGCCGCCGCCAACGGCGCCGGCGTCTGGGCCTCGCTCGCCGCCGGCAAAGCCCGCGGCGACGGCCGCGACCGGCTCTTCCGCTTCGATGCGCTCGAAGGCTCGGCCTTCCGCGACGTGCTGATCGGGAACAAACGGGCGAACACGATCGACGGCGGCCCCGGCGACGACACGATCCGCGGCGGTGGCGGGCGCGACCTGCTGATCGGCCGTCAGGGCAGCGATCGCTGCAGCGGCGCCAAGGGCAACACGCTCTCCTGCGGCCCCGAGAAAGCGCCGACCGGCTCCGCCTACGTGGAGGTGATGAGCGGCGGCGGCCTGGTGGTCGTCGGCGGCAACGGAGTCGATGACATCACGCTCTCCTTCGACGAGGCGAGCAGCAGCTACGGGGTGGCCGCAGCCAAGGGGATCGCCCTCGGCCCCGGCTGCACCAGGCCGAGCGCCGACCTGGCGCAGGCCGTCTGCCCCGCCGCGGGCAACAGCCCGTGGCTGATGGCGGACGGCGGCCGCGGCGACGATCGGATCCGGGTCGAGGGCTCGCTGAGCGCGATCCCGTTCGTGCGCCTGGCGGGCGGCCCGGGCGACGATGTGCTCCGCGGCGGGCCCGAGGACGACCTGATCGAGGCCGGCCCCGGGAGCGACCGCCTCTACGGGGGCGCCGGCGCCGACGCGCTGATCGGCGGCCTGCCCGGGCCGACGATCCTCGACGGCGGCCCCGACGGCGACCTGCTGGCTGCCGGCGGCGGTTGCGCGGGGGGTGCGATGATCGGGGGCCCGGGCCGCGACAACGCCTCCTTCGCCGAGACCCAGGCCCACCCCGGCCTCTTGATCATCTCGCTGCCGGCGGGAAAAGCCTGGATCGACGTGCTCGTCGGCAGGGACTGCCCGCCGGTGCGGATCGACAGCGCCACGGTCGAGGACATCGAGGGCTCCTTCGACGACGACGTGCTGGTCGGCGACAGGCGCGCCAACAACATGCTCGGCCAGCCGGGCCGGGACCGCTTCTACGGCGGCGGCGGCGATGACGTGATCGACGCCCGCGACGGGGTCCGCGACTTCGTCGTCCGGTGCGGCCGCGGCCGGCCCAGCGGACGGGCGCTGATCGACGCGATCGACCCCGCCCCGACCGCCTGCGCGATCCGCAAAAAGGGCGAGCCGATCAAGGGCCTGCACAATCCCGGCTGAGTGACGCCAGGTTGGCGCGGCGCATATCTGGGTCCCCGGTCGCGTCAGCGAATAGGCTTTGGGAATGGACCGGAGCCCGAGTGCCGACGAGGCCGCCGCGATCGCCGCGGCGGTCGAGCGGTTCCTCGCCGAGAGCGCTCCGGTCGGCGTCGCCGAGGGAACGGCGATCGGCCCCTGGCAGCGGGCCGCGCTGGTCGAGGGGGTCGGCGCGGGGGCACCGTCCAGCAGCATCTAGAAGGAGGAGTCCAATGGCAGTCGTGAAAATCATCGAGCTGGTCGGCAGCTCCAAGACCTCGACCGACGACGCGGCGAAACAGGCGCTGGCGCAGGCGCAGGGAACGCTGCGCAACATCCGCGCCGTCGACATCGTCTCGGCCGGCATCCGCGGCGAGAACCTCGACGAGTACCGCGCCCACGTGCGGGTCGCGTTCCTGGTCGAGGGGACCGATGTCGACTAGCGTTTTCCGCTCTCAGGCGCCGGCTCGCAGCTGCGCAAGCCGGCGCTCGATCGTCGCTACCAGATCCTCGGGGACGCCCGACGTTTGTTCTCCCGCGAGGGCGATCGCCCCGGGAGCGCGCTCGAGGAGGTCGCCGACGATCTCCGTCGCGCGGTTCGGCGACATCCCCCATCGGATCGCCTCGTTGACGATCCTCTCCGCGGTGACCCGGTCGGTGCGCTGGACGCTGTCGACGTACATCGCAAGCCTGTCGTCCCCGTAGTGCAGCGTGCATATCAGGTCGTAGAGCGGCGCCAGCGAGAGCCCGCCCGACGGGGGATGGAGCAGCGAGAGGTTCTTCGAATGCGCATCGCCGTTGCCCAGCACGACATTCAGGGCGATTGATTGCGCCAGTCTCTCCAGCGAGTCGGGCGCAGCTACCGATTGGAGGATGCCGGCGAGGCGCCGCAGGGACGGCCCGCCGTCCTCCTCGTACTTCGTGTCGGGCGGCGTCCCCGTCGCCTGGCAGAAGTCCTCCTGGTGGATGCGCTCGACCAAGCCGTCGGCGCCGACGGCTCGGTCGTAGCGCTCGACGACTATCAGCTTGCGTCCGGCGATCTCGGTGGTCTCGATGGCGGCGACATCGAGACCGAGGTGCTTGGCGATCCGCATGCAGAGCGCCTCGTTCTCAACGGTTTGCGGGTAGGCGGCGATCTCGGGCTTGAGGATGTGGGTCGAGGGCGTTCCATCCACCGGTCGTCCCCAGGAGCCATCCGGCATCCGGGTGAGGAGAAGCTTCTCCTGGACGCCGGCGAGTGAGACACGGACCCTTCCACCGGCGCCGAGCGGCGCGCTGCGCAGATCCTCGACCAGCGCCTCGAGCTCCTCGGGGGCAAGCCGGTCGGCGGTGGCCGTGGTCGGAACGGGGGGAGGAGGGTCACCGAGCGGCTGGATGACGACGGCGCCGGCGCAGTCCCGCCCCAGCGCCTCGATCAAGCCATACGTGTCGTCCGGCCGCAGTCCCAGATCCCTGGCGATCGACTTCCGCGGCTCGCCCTCGGGGAGGAGGCCGTCGAGGAAGGGGCGAGCGACGCCCTGCGCGTAGCGCTCGGCGCCAACCGGCAACGCCAGCGAGAGCAGCGGCGTGCCCAGGTCGTAACGGCCGAGCGCCTCCTCGGTGTAGGCGAGCCGCGGGCGGCCCCGCTTGCGATCGACGGTCGCCACGCGCTCGCCATAGAGCCAGACGGCCAGCTCGTCCGCCATCACCAGTCGGCCTTGTCGAGCGTCATCCGCACGCCAAGCTGTCGCAGCAGTCGGAGGGCTCGTTTCAGCTGCTCGGTTTCCTTCCCGGTCTCCAGCTCGGAGAGGTAGCTGCGCTGCAACCCGGCCATCTCGGCCAGCTGCGCCTGCGTCAGGCCGGCCTCCCTGCGGTAGTGGCGGATCGCATTCCCCAGCGAGGCGGGCGTGTAGATGCGGAAGCGACTGCCTGGAGTTTGCGTATCGTCTGTCGGCATAAGCAGACACTGTAGCGCTGTCGGGATATTCCGGCAACTCGTAATGTCGGGATATCCCGACTGGGATCGATCGATCGCACTTCGCCATTTCGGGGCCAGATTCGGTGAGCTGAGATCGATCGATCCCATTGGGGCCGTTGGTAGGATTCGCGCGGATGGCCGACGAGGGACAGGGAACGACCCGCGAGGTCTCGCGCGAGGAGGCGCAGGGGCTGATCGAGGATGGGGCGCAGCTGATCGACGTGCGGGCCGGCCACGAGTGGGAGGCGGGCCGGATCGCCGGCGCCACCCACCTGCCGCTGGCCGAGCTGAGCGAGCGGACGGGGGAGCTGGATCGGGAGCGGCCGGTCGTCCTCTACTGCCGCGGCGGCAACCGCTCGACGATGGCGACCGAGGCGCTTGCGGCCGCGGGCTTCGACGCGGCCAAGCTGAGCGACGGGATCATCGGCTGGGCCGAGGTCGGCCTGCCGCTGGAGCCCGAGAGCGGCAGGGTCGCAGAGTCCGGCGAGGCGGCCGAGGCCCTGCATGCCGGCGGTCGCCTGCCCCCGGCCAAGCGCCCCGGCTGAGCGCCGCCGGGCAGCCCCCGGAGCTAAATACCCTAATCCCGGTCCGGTTTTGCTATTTTCCTTCAGGTGGAGGTAGCCGTCGACCAGGACAAGCAGCAGCGCGGCAAGGGCCGCACCGGCACGCTGGAGAATCCGGAGACGTACGAGAACGTCCCCGGCCAGGTGATCCCGATCATCGAGCGCGAGTTCGACGACTTCGACAACGAAGCCGAGCAGTTCCTCGCCGGCAAGCTGGCCGAGGAGCAGTTCATCGGCTTCCGGCTCAAACAGGGCGTCTACGGGCAGCGCCAGGCCGACGTGCAGATGGTCCGCGTCAAGCTCCCCTTCGGCGGCGTCACCCCCGAGCAGATGGAGGCGTTCGGCGACGTGGTCGAGCGCTACGCGCCGCTCGACAAGGGACACATCACGACCCGCCAGAACATCCAGATCCACCACGTGCCGCTGCGCGACATGGAGGCGCTGATCCGCGAGATCTCCGCCGTCGGGCTCTCCTCGCGCGAGGGCTGCGGCAACACCGTGCGCAACGTCACCGGCGACCCTTGGGCCGGCGTCGCCGCCGACGAGGTCTTCGACCCGACGCCCTACGCCGGCGCCTACGTGCGCTACTTCGTCCGCCACCCGACGACGCAGCTGATGCCGCGCAAGATCAAGACCGCCTTCACCGGCTCCGACGAGGACCGGGCGATCACCGGCATCCACGACATCGCCTTCCTCAGCCGCGAGCGCGACGGGGTCAAGGGCTTCGAGGTCCGGGTCGGCGGCGGCACCTCGATCATGGCCCGGGTCGCGCCGACGCTCTACGACTTCGTCGAGGCCGACAACGGCGACTACCTCAAGGTCTCCGAGGCGGTGCTGCGGATCTTCGACCGCCAGGAGTGGCTGCGGGTCAACCGCGCCCGCGCCCGGATCAAGGTGCTGGTCGACAAGATCGGCATCGACGCCCTCCGCGAGCAGGTCGAGGAGGAGCTCGAGGGTGAGTGGGTCGGCGAGCGCGAGTTCGGCCCGGACCTGGTCGAGCGGCTGCGCTTCGACGACGAGGAGGAGGAGCGGGCGCCCGAGCGACCGGCCGAACCGGCCTCTCCCAACGGCGACCGCTCCGAGCTCGACCGCTTCCTCGAGGGCAACGTGCAGCCGCAGCGCCAGGAGGGCTTCGTCGCGGTCGAGGTCAAGATCGAGCGCGGCGACCTGACCCCGGAGCAGTTCCGCGGCCTGGCCGCGATCATGCGCGAGCACACCGGCGGCTACGCGCGCAGCACCGTGCAGCAGAACCTGGTTCTGCGCTGGGTCCGCGACGAGGCCCTGTACGAGGTCTGGGAGCGGCTCAAGGCGCTCGGCCTGGCCGAGCCCGGCGCCGACGAGATCACCGACGTCGTCAGCTGCCCCGGCACCGACAGCTGCAAACTCGGCATCACCAGCTCGATGGGCCTCAACCGGGCGATCAAGCAGCGGCTCGAGGAGATGGAGATCTCCGACCCGCTGACCCGCAAGGTCCACATCAAGATGAGCGGCTGCCCGAACGGCTGCAGCCAGCACCACATCGCCAACATCGGCTTCTACGGCGCCTCGCTGAAGGTCGGCGGCCGCCAGATGCCCGCCTACATCCCGCACATCGGCGGCAACTACGAGGGCGGCGAGGTGGTCTTCGGCACGCGGCTGAAATCGCGGCTGCCGGCCAAGCGCGTCCCCGAGGCGGTCGAGCGCTGGCTGCGTCTCTACGAGGGCGAGCGGGCCGAGGGCGAGGAGTTCAACCCGTTCGCCGAGCGGGTCGGCGCGCCGCGCTTCGAAGCGGAGGTCAAGGACCTGACCCTGCCGGCCGAGTTCAGCCTCGAGACGATGCAGCAGTTCATCGACTGGAGCCGCTCCAGCCCCTACAAGGTGGAGCGGGGCGAGGGCGAGTGCGCGATATGAGCCCGCTCGCCGCCACAATCCCGGAGCTCGACGCCGAGCAGGTCGCCGCCGCGCTGGAGGGCAAGCGCGCGACCGAGGCGATCGAGTGGATGTTCGAGACCTTCGGCGAGTCGCACTACATCGCCTGCTCGTTCCAGAAGACGAGCTCGGTGACCGCGCACCTGGCTACCCAGGTGAACCCGGCGGCGCGCCTCTTCTACCTCGACACCGACGTCCTCTTCCCCGAGACCTACGAGACGCGCGACAAGCTCGCCGCCCACCTCGGGGTCGAGTTCGACCGCTTCCACAACCTGACCCTGGCCGAGCAGGCGGCCGAGCACGGCGACGAGCTCTGGAAGCGCGACCCCGACGCCTGCTGCGGCCTGCGCAAGGTCGAGCCGATGCGGCGCGCGCTCTCTTCCGTAGACTGCTGGCTCGCCGGCGTCCGCCGCGAGGACTCAGCCAGCCGCGCCAAGACCCCCAAGTTCACCTGGGACAAGCGGTTCGACCTGTGGAAGCTGAACCCGATCGCGGATTGGACCGAGCGCGACGTCTGGAACTACATCCGTGAGCACCAACTTCCGTACAACCCGTTGCACGACCGCGGCTACCCGTCGATCGGCTGCACCCACTGCACCAAGCCGGTGGGGCCCGGAGGCTCGCCGCGCGCCGGCCGCTGGGCGGGCACCGAGAAGACCGAGTGCGGGATCAACTAGCGGCCTCCACGCGCGCCTCCGACCCACCTTCTGACCCTGAACTCCCCGAACGATTGGTGATACCCCGCATGAGCGAGACGATGACTGAGCTTTCCCTGACCCTTGACGAGCGCCACACGGCCGACTTCGAGATGATCGGCAACGGCGGCTTCGCGCCGTTGACCGGCTTCCAGGGCTCCGCCGACTGGGAGCGCGTCTGCGCCGAGATGCGCACCGCCGACGGCGAGTACTGGCCGATCCCGATCACCCTGGCGACCGAGCTCGAGTGCGAGGTCGGCGACACGGTCGCGCTGTCCAGCGACGAAGGCAAGCCGCTGGGGCGGATCCGGGTCGAGGAGATCTGGGAGCGAGACGCGAAGAGCGAGGCAGAGCGGGTCTACGGCACCGCCGACGAGGCCCACCCGGGCGTCGCCGCGATCTACGCCGAGGGCAACCGCTGCATCGCCGGCCCGATCGAGGTCGACGCGCTGCCCGACCACGAGGACGCCTTCATGCGTCGTTACAAGACGCCGGCCGAGCACAAGGCCGACTTCGAGGCGCGCGGCTGGAAGAAGATCGTCGCCTTCCAGACCCGCAACCCGATCCACCGCGCCCACGAGTACCTGACCAAGGCCGCGCTGGAGACCTGCGACGGGCTCTTCATCCAGCCGCTGATCGGCAAGACCAAGGCCGGCGACATCCCCGCCGACGTGCGGATGCGCTGCTACGAGGTGCTGATGGAGAAGTACTACCCCGAGGACCGCGTGGTGCTCGGGGTGAAGCCGGCGAAGATGCACTACGCCGGCCCGCGCGAGGCGGTCCTGCACGCGATCGTCCGCCGCAACTACGGCGCCACCCACTTCATCGTCGG
>JBBDTK010000018.1:0-2079 GCA_040904405.1 Solirubrobacterales bacterium
GGCGGTCGGGGTCTCGACCTCGACCAGCGAGATCCGCCGCGAGCGCACGTCGCGCAGCACCCGCTCCAGAGCCGGGAGGTCGAGCACGTCGCGCAGGCACTCGCGGTAGGTCTCGAGCACGATCGGGAAGCGCGGGAAGTCCCTCGCGACTTCGAGCAGGCTCTGCGCTTTCAGCCGCTGCTGCCACAGCGGCGTGCGCTTGCCGGGGTAGGCACGGGGGATCAACAGCGCTCGGGCTGCGCTCTCGCGGAAGCGGGCGCCGAACAGCGCCGAGCCCGCGAGCTCGCGGACGACCAGGTCCTCGACATCCTCGGGATCGAGCATCAGCAGCTCAGAGGACGGGGCCTCGTCGGCGTCGGGCAGGTGCACCACGATCCCGTCGTCGGACCAGATCGCGCCGGCCTCCAGCTCGTGCTCGTCGCGGATGCGCGCCGCGGCCGCCAGCCCCCAGGCGGCGTGCACCCGCCCTCCCCACGGTGACAGCAGGCACAGCCGCCAATCGCCGATCTCATCGCGGAAGCGCTCGACCACGATCGATTCGTCGGAGGGGACGACGCGGGTCGCCGCCTGCTGCTCGCGCAGGTAGGCGACGAGGTTGGTGGCGGCGCGGCGGTCGAGGTCGTAGTCGCGGGCGAGCGCCTCGGGCTCGGCGGCCACCGCCTCGCGTGAGAACGCGCCGATCGCCCTGCCCAGCTCGGACGGACGGCCGATTCCGTCGCCGCGCCAGAAGGGCACGGCGCCGGGCACCCCCGGTGCCGGGCTGACGATGACGCGGTCGCGGGTGATCTCCTCGATCCGCCACGTGGTCGCGCCGAGCAGGAACGTCTGGCCCGCGCGCGCCTCGTAGACCATCTCCTCGTCGAGCTCGCCGACCCGGCGGCCGTCGGGCAGGTGGACGCCGTAGAGGCCGCGGTCGGGGATCGTGCCGGCGTTGGTGACGACCAGCTGGCGGGCGCCTTTGCGGCCGTGGATCGTGCCCCGGGTGCGGTCCCAGACGATCCGTGGGCGCAGCTCGGCGAAGCGGTCGGAGGGGTAGCGGCCGTCGAGCATGTCGAGCACGTTCTCGAGCTGTTCGCGCGAGAGCTCGGAGAAGGGCTCGGTCGCGGTGACGAGGCGCTCGGCCTCGTCGACCTCCCACTCGTCCAGGGCCGCCATCGAGACCAGGTGCTGGGCGAGCACGTCGAGCGGGTTCTGGGGGATGACCGTCTCCTCGATCGCCCCTTCGCGCATCCGCCGCGCGACGACGGCGCACTCGAGCAGGTCGGCGCGGAACTTGGGGAAGATGCGTCCGCGGCTGACCGCGCCCAGCGAGTGGCCCGCCCGGCCGACCCGCTGCAGGCCGCGGCTGACCGACTTCGGCGACTCGACCTGGATCACCAGGTCGACCGCGCCCATGTCGATGCCCAGCTCGAGCGATGAGGTGGCGACCAGGCAGGGCAGTTGCCCCGACTTGAGCAGCTCCTCGACCAGGGTGCGCTCCTCGTGGGAGAGCGAGCCGTGGTGGGCGCGGGCGATCTCGGGCAAGGGATCATGCTCCTGGCCGCGGGTCCTGTCGGAGGGGAGGGGGGTGTTAGCGGCCTCACCCGGCCGAACCCCCCCCCCCCCCCCCGCCACCCGCGGGAGAGGCGTTTGAGCCGTTGCCCGCCTGCTCAGTCGCCGGCAGCTCATCCCATGCCAGCTCGTTCATGCGCTTCGCCAAGCGCTCCGCGGCCCGGCGGGCGTTGACGAAGATGATGGTTGACGTGTGCTCTTGGACGAGCTTGAGGAGCTCTGGGTAGATCGCGGGCCAGATCGAGCGGACGTGGGCGTTGGGCTCGCCATCGGCGGGCACACCCTCCGAGTTCGGGAAGTTCGGCGCCCCCGGCTCGCTCATGTCCTCGACCGGGACGACGATCTTCAGATCGAGCTCCTTGGCGACCCCGGCATCGACGATCTCGCACTCCCGCTTCGGCCCGACGAGGAACTTCGCTATCCGCTCCAACGGCCGCTGGGTCGCCGAGAGCCCTATCCGTTGGATCCCCTGCGAATCTCCCGCGGGAGGCGCGGGGCGTGGGGGGGGGGGGGGGGGGGGGGGGGCGG
>JBBDTK010000018.1:2089-56007 GCA_040904405.1 Solirubrobacterales bacterium
CTCCCCCGCGACAGGACCCGCGGGCCTACCCGCTTGGTCCCTGACCAGATGGTCCAACCGCTCCAACGTCAGCGCCAGGTGCGACCCGCGCTTGGACTGGGCGACAGCGTGGATCTCGTCGACGATCACGGCCTCGACGCCGGTGAGGATCTCGCGGGCGCCGGAGGAGAGGATCAGGTAGAGCGACTCGGGGGTGGTGATCAGGATGTCGGGCGGCGTTTTGCGCATCGCCCGGCGCTCTTTCTGGCTGGTGTCGCCGGTTCGCAGCCCGACCGAGATCTCCGCCCCGATCCCGCGCAGCGGCGCCCGCAGGTTGCGCTCGATGTCGTAGGAGAGCGCCTTCAGCGGCGAGACGTAGACCAGCTTGACGCCCTCCCCGAGGTCGGGGTCGCGCGAGAGCTTGTCGATCCCCCAGAGGAAGGCGGCGAGCGTCTTGCCCGATCCGGTCGGGGCGCAGATCAGCGCGTTGGCGCCGCCGGCGATCGCCCCCCAGCCGCCCGCCTGGGCGGGCGTGGGCTCCTCGAAGGAGTTCTCGAACCAGCGCCTGACCGGGGCGCTGAACGGGGCCAGCGGGTCAGGCTTCGCGCTTGCTTTTCGATCGGCGGCCAACCCACCGATCTTACGCCGCTCAGCCGGCGCGGCCGCCGGCGAAGCCGACGAATGCCCGCCAGGCCGGCTTCGGGATGAAGCCGTCGCGGAAGAGCCCGGAGCCGTCGCAGAAGTTGCAGCTGCCCTCCTGGTCGTCGACCGAGAACCAGTAGACGCGCTGGACGCGCCAGGCGGGCTGCCGGTTGCGCAGCAGGCGGAAGGCGCCGCGCAGCTGCGCGGCCTGGCCGCTGAGGCCTTTGGCGAAGCTGTTGCGGCGGTTCGGCCGCTGCGAGCTCCAACCGAGCTCGGTGACCCAGAGGCCCTTGCCGGCGTCCCGATGCGCCCGGAGCACCCGGCGCACTTCTTCGGTGTAGGGCACGAGGCGCTTGAAGTTGGCGGTGTACGGGTGCAGGGAGACGCCGTGGAACTTGGTCTTGATCCCCGGCGTCCGCTTGTACATCAGGTCGAGGAACTCAGAGGCGAAGTAGGCCTGTTTGGGACCGCGCCGGATCAGCGACTCGGCCGGGCGAGAGAAGAGACCGCCGAGAACGATCCGGGCGCCGCGATCGGCCGCCTTGACAGCCGCGTAGGAGAACTTCACCAGCTTGCCGTACTCGGCTGGGTTGGGTCGGGTGACGAAGTATTTGAAGTTCGCCTCGTTCCAGATCTGCCAGACCCGGATCGGGCGCCTCGGCAGGCCGGGGTTTTCCGCCCAGAAGGTCCCCTGGGGGCCGTAGCGCCTGACCGCCTGGATCACGAACTGGCGCCAGCCGGAGCGCTGCCCGGCGTTGCGCACGGGCAGGAAGCGCGGCGCTTGTGCGGCCCCGCCAGTGCCGGGGACGGGGGCGTGCGGCAGAACCCAGCTCGGCGCCCAGAAGAGGAACGGCAGCACGTCGACTCCGGCCGCCGCCGCATCGGCGATCACCGGATCGGTCCCCGAGAAGTCGATCGGCGAGCCCGGGGTCGGCTGTACGACGCCCCAGGAGACCGGGATGCGAACGCTGTCGACGCCGTCGCGCTTGAGCCGTTCGAACTGCTCGAGCGTCGGCGTCGCCTGCGGGACAACTCCCCAGAAGTTGCCGGGGACCGCGATCGCCGGCGCTGCGGCGATGCCCAGCCCTATCGCGGCGACCGCCAGCGTGACCGTCCAAGCGCGCACCAGTGCTACCGGGCGAATCCGAGCGCTCCGCATGAGGTCAGCCCGCCTCAGGCGAGACGGACGAGTCGGAGGAGTTCGATCCTGGAGCGGCTGGGTCGCCGCCGCGGCGGCGTTGCCTGGCCATGACGACGCCGACGGAAATCGCGGCGAGCACGGCGATCGCGATCAGGATCGGCAGCAGCGGCGAGGAGCCGCCAGCGTCGGCGTCGGCCGGCTGGGCGATGCTGTCGATCGGCGTGCCGCCTCCGATCGCTCCCTTGCCGGAACCGCTGCCCGGGCTACCCTGCTTGTCGGCGTTGCCGTTGGCGCCGCCCGCCCCTGAGGAGGAACCCGAGCCATCGCCGGACGAGCCCGAGCCACCCGAACCTCGACCGGCGGCGCCACCGCCACCATCCGTGTTGGAGGAGCCGGCCGAGGGATCGCGGTCGCCAGGCGCCTTGCCTCCGGGTACCGTGGGCACCGCGTCCTCGTAGGTTGGGACCCCATTGGAAGCCGCCTGGGCGGCGATCGGGAAGCAAGCAGATGCGAGCAGAGCCAGCACTGACAGAACGAGAATCGGGCGGCCCGAAATCCGGGACTGGAGTCGATCGGTCGCAGGCATGGCGCGCAAGGTTAGAGCAAAGCGCGGCGCTGCTCGCACCAGCGGCTCTCGTTCTCGGCCTTGCCCTGCCGGGCGGGGGCTTCGACGTGACGACCCGCCACATCGCCGGCCTCGCGGTCTGGCTGGTCGTGATTGCCCTGATCGTGCTCGGCGCTTCCTCGCGGACGGCGCTGGCACGGCCGTTCTACCTGACGGCGGGGCTGGTCGGCGGTCTTTCCCTGCTGGCTGCAATGTCATCCCTCTGGTCGGGGTCGGCGGAGCTGAGCGTGATCGAGGCGGACCGGCTGCTGGTCTACCTCGGGGCCTTCCTTGCCACTTTCCTCATCGCTCAAACCGGCAAAAGGCGCCAACGTTTCGCTGAAGGGCTGACGATCGCGATTGCGCTCGTCGCCCTGCTGGCGCTGGGGAGCCGCCTGGCGCCGGGGCTGATCGAGGCCGGGGTCGAAGGCGAAGGGGCGCGCCTGCGCTATCCGCTGCGCTACTGGAACGCCGACGGGGCGCTCTTCGGCATCGGCGTGGCACTGCTGCTCTGGAGCAGCCGCAGAGCCGCCTGGGACGCCCTGCGCCGGCTCTCGGTCGCGGCGATCCCGGTGCTCCTGCTGGCGCTCTACTTCACCTACTCGCGCGGCGGCGTGCTGGCGCTGGCGATCGCCGCCGGCTGCACGATCGCCCTCTCCCGCGACCGCCTCTGGATCCTGGCGACGCTGGCGATCGGCGCGCTCGGCGCCCTGCCGGCGGTGCTCGCGGTGCAGGCGCGCCGCGAGATCGCCGACAACGTCGCCGGCCAGGCGGCGGTCGACCAGGGCGTCACCGTGCTGCTCTTCCTGCTCGCCGGCGTCGGGCTCGCCCTGGCGCTGTTCGCGGCCCTGCGCCGGCTGGAGGCGCGTGGAGGCGGGCGGACCCGACGCGCGATCGAGCTCTCACGCGATCCGCGCCTGCTCCGTGCCGTCGCGGCGGCGGCGGCCGTGGTCGCGATCGGGGTGACGATCGCGATCGGCGGCCGCGCCTGGGACCAGTTCAACAGCACCGACATCCAGTTCCCGGACCGGCCCGAGCAGCACTTCTCCAACCTCAGCGGCGCCGGCCGGGGCGACTTCTACCGCGTCGCGATCGATGCCTTCGGCGAGAAGCCGGTCCTGGGCAGCGGCGCCGGCACCTACGAGTTCGCCTGGGAGCAGAACCGCACGATCGAGATCCCCCTTCACGACGCCCACTCGCTCTACCTCGAGGCCTTCGCCGAGCTCGGCCTGCTCGGCGGCCTGCTCACCCTGGCCCTGATCGCAACCGTGCTCTGGACCGGCTTCGCGGCCTGGCGCGCCGCCGCCCACCCTCAGCGGGAGCTCTATGGAGTCCTCTTCGCGGCAGCGCTTGCCTTCGCCGTCGGCGCCGGGCTCGACTGGTTCTGGGAGATCGCCGCCCTCGGCGCCGTCTTCCTGCTTCTCGCCGGCCTGCTGGTCGCGGCCCGATGCGCGCAGCTCGTGCCCGGAGCGGAGCAGAGCGCCGCGGCGCCGGACTCGGGTGAGGGCCGTTTCGGCCTCGCCGTCGCCGGCCTCGCCGTCGCCTGGATCGCGATGGTGGCGCTGATCGGCCCGCTGCTGGTCGAGCGCGAGCTCGATGCCAGCCAGAGCGCCGCCGCCGAGGGCAACATCGCCAAGGCGATCGACCACGCCGAGACGGCCCGCTCGATCGAGCCCTTCGCCGCCTCGCCCTACGTGCAGCTGGCGCTGATCGCCGAGCTGCAGGGAGACTTCGCGGCCGCGGCCGAACGGCTGACGCAAGCGATCGACCGCGAAGACCGGAGCTGGCAGCTCTACTACCTACGCTCTAGAGTCGAGGGGGAGGCGGGGAACGCCGCCGCCGCGGGCGCCGACTTCGCGCAGGCCCGGCGCCTGAACCCGCGCGCCCCCGAGCTCCAGGCAGGCCGACCATGACCAGCAAGGCCGAGGAGACCAAATCGTCAAAGGCAACGCCGCCGCAGCGGGCGCAGCCGGGCCCGCGCGGACGGCGCGGTCGCGCCGCGGCCGGCGAGCACGGGGCGGCTGCTGCCCGCCGCCGCGGCTCGCTGCTGCGCCGGTTGATGGCGGCCAGCGATTGGCTGACCCTGCTGGCGACGCTCTGCGTGGTCACCGCCGCCAGCCCCCAGACCGACGTCGGCACGCTCTTCTTCGCGGCGATGTTCAGCCCGGTCTGGATCCTGGTCCTGAAGCTCCACGGCCTCTACGACAACGACCATCGCCGCATCCGCCACAGCACCCTGGACGAGATCTCCAGCCTGATCTCGGCCGCCGCGCTCGGCACCCTCGCCCTCGACGGCCTGCTGGCGCTGAGCCCAGCCGGCCCGCTGGCGGCCACCAGCGCGATCGGCGTCGGCGTCGGCGCCCTGTTCGGCAGCTTCGTCTCGCGCGCCGTGCTGCGTTCCCTCTGGCACCGCTTCGCCGGCGTCGCCACCGGCCTGGTGATCGGGCCGGCCGCGGCGGTCGCGGTCGTCGCCCGCCGCGTCGCCACCCATCCGGAGACCCGCCTGCACCTGGTCGGCTACCTGGCCCCGCGGGAGGAGAGCGAGCGCGCGGCGAGCGGTGAGCTGCCGCGGCTGGGCTCGGTCGACGACATCGCCAGGGTCGCGCGCGAGGAGCGGGTCGAGCGGGTGATCGTCACCGAGCAGGAGATGAGCGAGCCGGCGGCCGAGCGGCTGATCGAGGAGTGCAAGCGCGCCGGCCTGGCGCTCACCTTCCTCCCCCAGCACTACGGCCTGCTCGGGCCCGGGATCGAGCTGAACCGGCTGGCGGAGCTGCCGGTGCTCGACTTCCGCTTCTCCGATCCGCCGCGCTCGACCGTGGCGCTGAAGCGCGGCATGGACCTGACGATCGGGGGCACGCTGCTGGTCGCGCTCTCACCGCTGCTGACGGCGCTGGCGGCGCTGATCCTGCTCGACTCCGGCCGTCCCGTCCTCTTCCGCCAGCGGCGGGCGGGCAAAGACGGCAGGCCGTTCACGGTGCTGAAGTTCCGCACGATGATTCGGGGAGCGGAGGAGCAGCTGGGCGAACTGGTCGACCTGGAGAAGCTCGACGAGCCGGCCTTCAAGATCGCCGACGATCCCCGCGTCACCCGTGCCGGGCGCTTCCTGCGGCGCTTCAGCCTCGACGAGCTGCCGCAGTTCATCAACGTCGTCCGCGGCGACATGTCCCTGGTCGGACCGCGGCCGGAGGAGGAGGCGGTGGTCGCGCTCTACGACGAGCGACAGCGGATGCGCCTCGCGGTGAAGCCGGGGATGACCGGGCCGATGCAGGTCTACGGCCGCGGCGACCTCACCTTCGAGGAGCGGCTGGCGATGGAGCGCGACTACCTCGACAACATCTCGGTCGCCGGCGACCTGGCGATCCTGCTGCGCACGCCGACGGCGATCGTCCGCGGCGACGGCGCCTACTGAGCTCGCTCCGCTGTGACCTATCCGCACACGACGGGGCAGAGGAACAGGGCAGCGGGGGTGGACCTGGGGGTCGTCATCGTCGCCCACGGAGCCGAGGGGCTGCTGCGGCGCTGCCTGCGCTCGCTCGAGCGGCACCCGCCGGTGGGAACGATGCGGGTGACTGTGGTCGACAGCGGCAGCCCCGACTCGACCCCGGAGATGGTCGAGCGCGAGTTCCCTGCGGTGCGGCTGATCCGCCGCGGGAACATCGGCTTCTCCGCCGCCAACAACCTGATCCTGCGCGAGCACGAGGCGGACGCCTACCTGCTGCTTAACCCCGATACCGAGGTCTACGCGGGGACGCTCGACGCCGCGCTGGCTCGGCTGCGCGGCGAGGAGCGGATCGGCATGGTCGGGGTCAAGCTGGTGACCGAGTCGGGTGAGCTCGACCACGCCTGCAAGCGTTCCTTCCCGACCCCGCTCTCCGCCCTCGCCCACTTCGCCGGCGTCGGCCGCGGCGAGGGCGCCGGCCCGGCGTTGAGCCAGTACCGGGCGACCCAGCTCGGCGACGACGAGCCGGGCGAGGTCGACGCGGTCAACGGCGCCTTCATGCTCTGCCGGGCGCAGGCGGTGCGCGAGGTCGGCCTACTCGACGAGGGCTACTGGCTCTACATGGAGGACCTCGACTGGTGCCGCCGCTTCTGGGACGCGGGCTGGCGGGTCTTCTACGAGCCGGCCGGCACCGCCCTCCATCTGAAGGGCGGCTCCAGCGCCGGGCGGCGGGCGCCGCGCCAAGAGATCGCCTTCCACCGCGGCATGGGTCGTTTCTACCGTCAGCACGAGGCAGCCGAACACAACCCGCTGCTGAATCTCGCCGTCTACGCCGGGATCGGCGCCAAGCTCGCCACCAGCCTCGCGATTACCGCAGTGCAAACCGCTAAGGCTAGAAACGACAAGACCCGCCGAAGCGGGTCGAGTCTGGCGAAGCGGGGAACCACCCCCGCGGACGGCTGACACCCGTAGAACCTAGGCTACCACGGACCGCCCTGACTCGACCCACCTCTTTGGATCTATCTGCGGAGGGCGCCGGACTCGAACCGGATCCGCTGGTAAGGCGGACAGACGGATGTCAGCCGTCCGGGCACACCTGTGCGCCTTCACCCTCCTGCAGCCGAAGCTAACAGTGAAATCCGGCCAAAAACCGCACTGCACCGAATTGGCACACTAATTTTTCACTTTCGCTTGTAAGCCGTCACAAGTATGTGACTTTTGACTTAAAAGGGAAGAGTCTCGGCGACCTCGGCCAGCCTCGGGGCCTGCTTGTCGCGCTCAGAGAGGAGGGGTTCCTCGACCGGCCACTCGACGCCGACGTCGGAGTCGTCCCAGGCGATGCCGGCCTCGGTCGCCGGGTCGTAGGCGCTGGAGAGCAGGTAGGCGACGTCGGCGACGTCGCTGAGCACCGCGAAGCCGTGGCCGAAGCCGGCCGGGACGAAGAGCTGGCGGTGGCGCTCGTCGTCGAGCTCATGGCCCTCCCACTGGCCGTAGGTGGGCGAGTCGCGCCGCAGATCGACGGCGACGTCGAAGACCCGCCCGCGCGGGCAGCGGACCAGCTTCGCCTGGCCCGGCTCGGTCTGGAAGTGCAGCCCGCGCAGCGTCCCCCTCGCCGAGCGCGAGTGGTTGTGCTGGACGAACTCGACCTCGACCCCGAGCTCGGCCCAGGAGTCGCGGCGGTAGGTCTCGACCATGAAACCGCGCTCGTCGCCGTGCACGGCCGGCTCGAGCAGGACGACGCCGTCGAGCTTCGTCGGCAGCCGCTTCGGCATCAGCCGAGCGCCTGGCCGTACTGCTTCTCGTAGTACTCGCGATACTCGCCGGAGCGGATCGGCCCCCACCACTGCTCGTTCTCCCGGTACCACGCCACCGTCCGCTCCAGGCCCTCGGCGAAGTGGACCTGGGCCTCCCAGCCGAGCTCCTCGCGCAGCTTGTCGGAGGCGAGCGAGTAGCGGCGGTCGTGGCCGGGGCGGTCCTTGACGTACTCGATCAGCGACTCGTCGGCGCCGGTCAGCTCGATCACCCGCTTGACCACCTCGATGTTCTCGCACTCGTCGGGGCCGCCGACGTTGTAGGCCTCGCCCGGGCGGCCCTCGAGCAGCACCGTGTGGATGCCGCGGCAGAAGTCCTCTACGTAGAGCCAGTTGCGCACCTGGCGGCCGTCGCCGTAGACCGGCAGCGGGTCGCCGTGGACGGCGTTCAGGACGATCAGCGGGATCAGCTTCTCCGGGTACTGGCGCGGGCCGTAGTTGTTCGAGCCGCGCACGATCGAGGCCTCGATCCCGTAGGTGTGGACATGGGCGGTGACGAGCAGGTCGCCGGCCGCCTTGGTGGCCGAGTACGGCGAGGAGGGGTCGAGTGGCGAGGTCTCGGTGAACGAGCCGGACTCGATCGAGCCGTAGACCTCGTCGGTGGACACCTGCAGGTAGCGGGCGACGCCGAGCTCGCGGGCGGCGTCGAGCAAGGTGCCGGTGCCGATCACGTGGGTGCGGGCGAAGGCGTCCTGGTCGTCGATCGAGCGGTCGACGTGGGACTCGGCGGCGAAGTTGACGACGGCGTCACAGCCCTGCATCGCCTCGCGCACGACCGCCGGGTCCTCGATCGCCCCCTCGACCAGGTCGGTCCCCTCGGGCAGGTTCTCGCGGCGGCCGGCGTAGGTGAGCTTGTCGAGCACCCGCACCTGGTGCTCGTCGCCGAGCAGGCGCACGTAGGTGGAGCCGATGAAGCCGGCGGCGCCGGTGACGAGGATCTTCACGCCGCGGCCTCGCTCTCGCTGCGGCGCTGGGCGAGGTAGGCGGCGAGGCCGTCCTGCCAGGAGGGCAGCTCGATCGGGTGCTGGCGCTGGCTCGCCAGCGCCGAGAGGGCGGGCCGCGGCGCCGGGCGGCCGAGCATCTCGGTCGTCGCCGACATCACCTTGCACTCGACTTTCGCCTGCTCGAAGATCTCACGCGCGAACTCGTACCAGGAACAGGCGCCGGCTGCGGCCATGTGGTGGATGCCGAACTCGACTCCCTCGATCAGGCGGACGATGCCGTAGGCGAGGTGCCAGGTGTAGGTGGGGGAGCCGACCTGGTCGCGGACGACCAGAACCTCGCCGTGGTCGGCGGCGAGGCGCAGCATCGTCTCGACGAAGTTGGGGCCGGCCGTGCCGAAGAGCCAGGAGGAGCGGACGACGAAGTGGCGCTTGTTGGCGGCCCGGGTCGCCTCCTCGCCGGCCAGCTTGGAGCGGCCGTAGGCGGAGAGCGGCGCGGTCTGGTCGGTCTCGACATAGGGCGAGTCCTTGCTGCCGTCGAAGACGTAGTCGCTGGAGACGTAGACGACCGAGGCGCCGACGGCGGCAGCCGCGGTGGCGACGTTGCCGGCGCCCCCGCCGTTGATCTCCGTCGCCTCCTCCTCGTGCTCCTCGGCGCCGTCGACGTCGGTCCAGGCGGCGCAGTTGATCACCACGTCGGGCCGCTCGGCCTCGATCTTCGCCGCGCACGTCTCCGCCTCGGCGACGTCGAGCTCGTTGTGGCCGAAGCCGACCACCTGGTGGCCGGCGTTGCCTGCGGCGAGCATCACGTCGCGGCCCAGCATGCCGGCGGCCCCTGCCACGAGCAGCTTCATCAGATGATCTTGATCTCGGACTTGTCGCCGACCAGCATCCGCAGGGTCTTCGGCATCCCCTCGCTGCGGGTCAGCTTCACTTCGCGGCCCAGCAGGCTGGCCTCCATCCGCGTGCCGAGGTCCTCGACGACCGAGCCGGCGAGGACGATCGAGTGCTCGATTTCGGAGCGGCAGATGCGGACGTTCTCGCCGATCGAGGTGTAGGGGCCGACATAGGCGTTCTCGATCCGGGCGCCGGCGCCGATCACGGCCGGGCCGCGCACCACCGACCCGGTCAGGACCGCGCCGCTCTCGACCACCACCCGCCCCTCGACCCGCGAGGCCTGGTCGACCTCGCCCTCGATCCGCAGTTCGATCTCCTCGAGGACGAGCCTGTTCGCCTCCAGCATGTCGGCGAGCTGGCCGGTGTCCTTCCACCAGCCGCTGACCACCTCCGAGTTCACCTTGTGGCCGTCCTCGATCAGGGCCTGGATCGCCTCGGTGATCTCGTACTCGCCGCGCCAGGACGGCTCGAGCGCGCGCGCCGCCTCGAAG
Organism: Solirubrobacterales bacterium; assembly: GCA_040904405.1. Classification (GTDB taxonomy): domain Bacteria; phylum Actinomycetota; class Thermoleophilia; order Solirubrobacterales; family 70-9; genus VRUE01. The sequence continues at coordinate 12,035 of JBBDTK010000018.1, forward strand.
ATCGCCGGCTGGAAGAGGTAGACGCCGACCAGGGCGAGGTTGGAGGGCGGCTCCTTCGGCTTCTCGACCAGGCGGACGATGCGCTCGCCGTCGAGCTCGGCGACCCCGTAGTGCTCGGGGTCGGCGACCGGGGTGAGCAGGATCAGCGCGTCGGGCTCGTCGCGGCGGAAGGCCTCGACCAGGCCGCGCAGCCCGTCGGCGAGCAGGTTGTCGCCGAGGTACATGACGAAGGGCGAGTCGCCGATGAACTCCTCCGCGGTCAGCACCGCGTGCGCCAGCCCGGCCGGCTTGTCCTGGACGATGTAGGTGATCTCGGCCCCGAAGCCGGCGCCGTCGCCCGCCGCGGCGCGGATCTCGTCGCCGGTCTCCGGCGCGATGATGATCCCGATCTCCTTGACCCCGGCCTCGACCAGCGCCTCGATCCCGTAGAAGAGCACGGGCTTGTTGGCGACGGGCACCAGCTGCTTCGCCGAGGTGTGGGTGATCGGGCGCAGCCGGGTGCCGGCCCCGCCGGAGAGGATCAGGCCTTTGAGCGGCTCCATGCGAGGCTGCAACCCTACTGCGCCCACCGCAGCCAAGCCCTCGCCATACAGTTTCACGGACCCTTACCAGCTCATTTCACGGAGGCTTGCTCCCCAGAGCTACCCAAATTCTCTCGCATGCGACCGGCGATCTACATCCCCCACCACAACGGCGCCGAGCGGCTGGCTCGGGCGCTGCGCAGCCTGCGCGGGCAGAGCCGGCCGGTCGACGTGGTCGTCGTCGACAACGGATCCTGCGACGGCTCGCGTGAGCTGGCTCGCGAGGAGTTCCCCGAGGTCGAGCTGGTCGAGCTGGGACGGAACCTGGGCTTCGGCCCGGCGATCAACCGCGCGGTCGCGCAGCACCCCGCCGACCCGCTGATCCTGCTCAACGACGATGTCGAGTGCGAGCCGCGCTTCGTCGAGGCGCTGCTCGACGCGGCCGCCGAGGGGGCCGAGTCGGTCGCCGGAGTGCTCACGCAGGAGACCGCGCCGGGGCTGATCGACTCCGCGGGGGTCGTCGCCGACCGCACGCTGATGGGCTTCGACTACCTGCACGGCGAGCCGGTCGCGGCGGCGGACTCGGCGCCCGACCCGCTCGGGCCGAGCGGCGGCGCGGCGCTCTACCGGCTCGATGCCTTCCGCGCCGCCGGCGGCTTCGACGAGCGCATCTTCCTCTACTACGAGGACCTCGACCTGGCGCTGCGGTTGCGCGCCGCCGGCGCCCACTGCCGCCTCGCCCCCGAGGCGCGCGCCGTCCACGCCTACTCGGCCAGCCTCGGCGCCGGCAGCGGCGGCAAGTACGCCCACACCGGCTGGAGCCGCGGCTACATGCTGCGCCGCTACGGCGTCCTCTCGAGCCCGCGCCGGGCGCTGCGGGCGCTCGCCGCCGAGGCGGCGATCTGCGCCGGCCAGCTGCTCGCCGACCGCACCGCGGCCGGCCTGACCGGCCGCCTGCGCGGCTGGCGCGACGGCGGAGGGCTGGAGCGGCGCGACGCGGGCGAGGCCCCCCTGCTCGAGATCTCCCTGCGCGAGGCGTTGGCCCTGCGCCGTCGCCGACGGGAATGATTCGCTAATCTTCTAGCGAATGCTATTACCTTTCGATCCCCGCCAGTTCCACGACGACGTCGTCGAGCTCGACGCCTGGTACGAGCGGCTTGCCGCGCGTCAGACCTGGGCCGAGCGAGGCTGGCCGCAACGGCTGCGGCGTGAGCTGGAGGCCGAGGCGATCGCCCACTCGACCCGGATCGAGGGGGTGCCGGTGACCGTCGACCAGGTGCGGCGCATTCTCGGCGGCGACCCGCCCGCGGAGGTGGCGGCTTCCGACCGGGATCTCGTCGAGGGGTACCGCGACGCGGTGGTCCTCGCTCAACGCCGCGCCGACGATCCCGGCTTCGTCTGGCATCGTGCCGAGCTGATCGCACTTCAGGGCAGCGCGATGCGCGGCACCCCGGTCGCGGGGGCGCTGCGCGGCGGCGAGGTCTACATCGCGCGGGGGAGCGAGGTCGTGTTCACGCCGCCCCCGGCCACACAGGTGCCCGCCCTGCTGGACGCCGCCTGCGAGCGGGCAGAGGCGCTCGGCGCCGGCGCGCACCCGGCGCTCGCGGCAGCCTGGATCCATGTGGCCGTCGCGGCGATCCACCCCTTCGCCGACGGCAACGGCCGCACGGCGCGGCTCTGCACGACGCTCGCGATGTGCCGCGGAGGTCGCCCGGCGCCGTTCGCCTCCTCGCTCGAGGAGTGGTGGGGCAACCACACGACCGACTACTACGCCGCGTTCGGGTGCCTGGGCAGCCGCTTCGACGACGACGCCGACGTGACTCCGTTCGTCGCCGCCCACCTGCGGGCGCAGCTCGCCCAGGCGCGGGCGCTCGACCTGCGCGAGGCGGCCGAGCGTCGCCTCTGGCGGCTCTGCGCTGTCCTCGCCGAGAGCCACAGCCTCCCCGAGCGGGCCGGCAACGCGCTCTGGGAGGCGTTCTTCGGTCGCGAGGTGTCGGCGCGCTACTACGGCGAAGTCTGCGACGTCAGCCCGGCCACGGCTCGCAACGACCTCGCGGCGTTGGTCGCCGCGGGTGCGTTCGAGGCCTCCGGGCGCACCCGGGGGCGGACCTACCTGCCCACAGGGATGGCGGTCGGCGCGATCGCCGAGCGCCTCGACGTCGATCCCGGCGAAGACGAGACCGCCGCGCTTCGCCACCGTGCGCTGGCCGCCCTCGCCGACCGGGTCCGCGCCGAGGCGTCCCCCGCCCCCGGCCCGCCGGAGGGGCGGGGGCGGATATCGTCGCGGCGGTGAGCACGACTCCCGACCCGCCGGCGGTCGACGTGGCGATCGTCAACTGGAACACGCCCGAGGCGGCCGGCGCCTCGGCGCGGGCCTTCCTCGCCTCCACCGACGTAACGCCGCGGCTGACCGTGATCGACAACGATTCCGCGGCCGACGCGAAGGCCGAGCTCGAGTCCCGGCTGCCGGCGCAGGCGCGGCTGATCCTCAGCCAGGCCAATCTCGGCTTCGGCGCCGGGGCGAATCTGGCCCTGCGCGACGGCGATGCCGAGCTGGTCTGCGTCAGCAACGCCGACGTGGTCCCGGAGCCCGGCGCCCTCGCCGCCCTGGCAGAGGCTTCCGCCGAGCGCCGCGACGCCGGCATGGTCGGCCCCGCGTTCGCCGACGAGAGCGCCTACCACGCGCGGCTGCCCTCGCCCGGGGCGCTGGCCCTGAGGCCGCTGATCGGGGGCTTCCGCCACCGCTCGGTTCGCTCGCCCGGCAACGGCAGCTGCATCGAGGTCGGGCAACCGGCCGGCGCCTGCTTCCTGATGCGGCGGCGGACCTGGGAGCAGGTGGGCGGCTTCGACGAGGGCTTCTTCCTCTGGTATGAGGACGTCGACCTGGCCCGCCGGCTGCGCGACGCCGGGCTGCGCAACTACGTCTGCGGGGCGGCCGTGGTCAGCCACAGGGGAGGCCTCGCCGCCGACTCGATGAGCGACGCCGAGCGCCAGGCGGCGCGCCTCGCCGGGCTGCGCCGCTATCTCGAGAAGCACCACCCGCGGACCGGTCGCCTCAGCGCCCCGCTGTTCGCGCTCGGCCAGCGCCTCCGGGTCGGGCGATCGTGACCGGGCCGGACCGCCGCGGGCGGACCCGGGCGCAGGCGATCTACGTCGCCAAGGCGGCGGGGCGGCGGCTCGCCTGGGCGCCCGCTGACCTGCTCCGGCTGCTTCGCGCCGACGGTCGGCGGCTGCCCCCGCGCGGGCTCTCGTTCGTCGGCCGCAGCGATTTCGAGCAGACCGGCGCCGAGTTCCTCGCGCACTTCCGGGAGCTGGGCGGGCTGGCCCCGACCGACCGGGTGCTCGACGTCGGCTGCGGGATCGGGCGGATGGCGATCCCGCTCACCGGCTACCTGCAGGGGGGCTCCTACGAGGGGTTCGACGTCGGTCGCGAGATGATCCGCTGGTGCCGGCGCCACGTGACGCCCCGCCACCCCGACTTCCGCTTCACCTGGGTGCCGATCTACAACCGCAAGTACAACCCCTTCGGCTCGATCTCTGCGACCGAGTTCCGCTTCCCCTACGACGACGACTCGTTCGACTTCGCGCTGGCGACGTCGCTGTTCACGCACCTGACGCCGGCCGACGCGCGGCACTACCTCGGTGAGCTCGGTCGCGTGCTGCGGCCCGGCGCGAAGTCGCTTCTCACCTTCTTTCTCGTCACCCCGGACTCGCAACGGGCGATGGAGGCGGGGCGCGCCGCCTTCCGATTCCAGCCCGACAGCGACGGGGCGCTGACGATCGACCCCCGCCTGCCCGAGGAGGCCGTCGCCTTCTCACTCGAGCAGATCGAGCCGATGCTCGGCGAGGCCGGCCTCTCGGCGCTCGAGCCGATCCACCCCGGCGAGTGGGCCGGCACGCCCGGGGCGCGGAGCTTCCAGGACATCGTGATCGCCCAGGCGCGGAACCGGCAGTGATTCGACGACCGCCCGCCCGGACCTCGCCGAGGTGCCGGTCTTCGTCGCTCCCGAGGGGTGGACGATGACCGTTTCCTGCGCCCGCCTGGGCGCACCGACGAACCGCGACCAGGCTACGCCCGTCGTGCGGCCGCGCTAGCGTTTCGCGCCGTGCCGTCGCCTGCGACAGCCATCCAGGTCGAGGGACTGCACAAGGCGTTCCGCATCCCGACGCACCGGATCGACTCGCTGAAAGAGCGGGTCGTGAGGCCCTTCGCGCCGCGCGAATACCGAGAGCTGCGCGCCCTCGACGGTGTCTCGTTCGAGGTTGCGCGAGGCGAGTTCTTCGGAATCGTCGGCCGCAACGGCTCCGGCAAGAGCACGCTGCTGAAGCTGCTCGCCAGCATCTACCGGGCGGACGCCGGCAGGATCCGCATGGCCGGGCGGCTGGCTCCGTTCATCGAGCTCGGGGTCGGCTTCAACCTCGAGCTGACCGCGCGCGAGAACGTCGTCATCAACGGCGTGATGATGGGCCTCACCCCGCGGGAGAGCCGTGAGCGGCTCGACGCGATCCTCGATTTCGCCGAGCTCGGCGAGTTCGTCGACCTGAGGCTGAAGAACTACTCGTCGGGCATGCTGGTCCGGCTCGCCTTCTCCCTGCTGATGGAGGTCGACGCCGACGTGCTGCTGATCGACGAGGTGCTGGCGGTCGGCGACGCCGCCTTCCAGCAGAAGTGCGGCGATGCCTTCCGCGAGATGAAAGCGCAGGGCAAGACGATCGTCCTGGTCACCCACGACATGTCGACCGTCGAGCGCTTCTGCCACCGGGCGATGCTGATCGAGGACGGCCGGGTCCAGCATCTCGGCGAGCCGTCCGAGGTCGGCAGGCGCTACCTGCGGCTCAACTTCGAACGCGGCAGCGAGGTCGTCCCCGGGGCGACCGCGGAGGCGAGCGGCGAGGTCCGCCTGCTCGAAGTCTGGATCGAGGACGCCGACGGCGCCCGTCAGACGAATGTCGAGCACGGACAGCCGGTTCGGCTGCGTGTCGGGCTGGAAGCGCTGCGTGACCTGGACGGAATCGGCCTCGGCTTCATCCTTGCCAACGCCGACGGCGTCGGCGTCTTCCAGTTCGGCGTCGGGGTGCACCGTGCCGACGGTTCGCAGAATCTGGCCAAGGGGGAGCACGTCAACGTCAGCGTCGACCTCGAGAACCCGCTCGCTCCCGGGCGGTACTTCTTCCACACCGGCGTCAACAAGGTCGACAATGCCGGCGTCGCGCTCTATGTCCACAACGCGGTCGATTTCATCGTCTTCGGTGGCGAGTCGCAGTCGCGCGGGATCGTCTCGATCCCGTTCTCCGGCTCGGCCGTGGTCGAGGAGGCCTGATGGCTGACGCAGCATCCGCCACGGATCCAGAGCTGCGCGAGGTGCACGGCCCGTCGGCGCTCGGTGGCGGCCGGCAGCGCTTCCTCGACCTGCTCTGGCTGATGTCCGTGACCGAGTTCAAGCGCGTCTATTTCGGCACCGTGCTCGGTTACCTGTGGTCGCTGGTTCGCCCGCTGATGCTGTTCGGGGTGCTGCTCTTCGTCTTCACCCAGATCTTCCGCATCGGCAGCCAGGTGCCCAACTACCCGGTGCTGCTGCTGCTCGGCATCGTCCTCTTCACCTTCTTCTCCGAAGCGACGCAGAACTCGGTCGGCTCGGTGGTCGCCCAGGAGGGGATCGTCCGCAAGACGCAGTTCCCGCGGCTGGTGATCCCGCTGGTCGTGGTCCTGACCGCGGCCTTCAACCTCTCGCTGAACCTGCTCGTCGTCTTCGTCTTCATCCTTGCCTGGGGAGTCGACCCGACCTGGACCTGGCTGCTGCTCGCCCCCGCGCTGGTGTTCCTCTTCGCGATCACCACCGCGATGAGCATGCTGCTCTCGGTGATGTTCGTGCGCTTCCGCGACGTGCTGATCATCTGGGCGGTCGCGGCGCAGGTCCTCTTCTACGCCACGCCGATCCTCTACCCGATCGAAATCGTCCCCGAGAGCTACCAGCAGTGGCTCTTCGTCAACCCGCTGGCGGTGATCTTCGAGCAGATCCGCGTCTGGGTCCTCGACCCCAGCGCCCCGACCGCCGTGGACGTGGTCGGCGGCGTCGCGGGACTGATCCCCGCCACCGCGATCTTCGTCGGCGTCTGTGTGCTCGCGGTGTGGGCCTTCAACCGCGAGGCGCCGCGCATCGCCGAGAACCTCTAACGGCCTAACGGCAGACGCGAACGGCCTGGGAGGCCTCGACCTGGAGGCGCCAGGGCTGCGGCGCGCGGTCGGGAGGAACCCGCAGCAAGGTCACCGACCCACCCGGGGCGCCTTCGGTGGGCACGGGGTATTCGCCGGTGGCGAAGCGGCGCAGCGAGAAGATCGCCTGAGGGCCCGGCGCGACCTCGATCCGAGTCGGGCCGGGGGCGAGCCGGATCTCGCGGGCCGGTGCGGCGGCGGGGGCGAACTCGACGCAGTTCTCGCTCCCGCCGCCGGGGTCGTAGGCGTCGCGATCGGTCGAGGTCGAGAGCGGCAGCGCCTGCGAGAGGACGATGTCGGCCTGGCGCCGTCCGTAGTCGGGCGCCTCTCCCAGCTCTTCGGGGCTGTAGGCGGGCGAGCCGTACTCGTCGACCGCCGTCAGGTACTTGCGTGCTTGCACGTCGATCAGCGTCGTCGTGCCGGCGACCTCGGGGCTGAGCCGGAACTCAGGATCCACCGATCCCCTCGCGATCTCGATCGCCGCGAGGTCGGACTGGGTCAGAACGGATTGCCGCAGCAGCGAGTCCCTGCCGTTCTCCAGAACCACCAGATTGACCGACACGGCGACGACGGTAACGCCCGCCCCGACCACCAGCGCCCGCCTGCCGAAGCGCACGCCTTGGAGCAGGTTGGCCAGCAGCAGCAGCACCAGCACGCCGCCCATGTACTGGTAACGGCTGGAGGTCGGGTCGCGGCCCGGGATCTGGTTGAAGGCGGTCAGGAACCAGTTGGCCGCGGCGGCGGCGGCCACTGGCCAGAAACCGACGGCGAAACCGGGCTTGCGCACCTGGCGGTAGGCGAAGGCGGCGACCAGCGCGACGAGCAGCGCCCGGCCCCAGACGGGGTCCGTCGAGTTGTCGAACGGGTTGGTGCCGAGGCCGAATACCGAGCCGGTCGCGATCGCCGCCGACTCGAGCACGAAGCGGGGCGAGGCGAGCACGTTGCGCAGCGAGACATGCGTCTCCGCATCCGAGCCCCAACCCAGATACCAGAACGCGTAGAGCACAACCGGGAGCGCGACGAGGTAGGCGCGCCGCAGACCGCGGCCGCGTCGTTTCTGCACGACGTCGACCGCCGCCGCCGCCGCGAAGGGGAGCGCGACGCTGGAGAAGCCGAAGGAGAGGAGCAGGAACGCGCAAGCGGCGAGATCGCCCTTTCGGTCGTCTCGGTCGAGTGCCAGCAACATCGCCAGTCCGAACAGGACCGAGCCGACGAAGCTGAGCTCGAACGGCCACAGCAGGACCTCCCAGGCCGGGCCGAGGAAGAGCAGCAGGACGGCGGCGAACAGCGCCGGCCACGCTCCGAGGCGACGCCTGACGTAGAGGAAGAGCAGCCAGGCCGTGGCCGCCAGAGCGACCGCCAGCAGCACGTATTCCGGCGTCGCGTCGCTCATCCCGAAGAGCCGGATGAGCAGCTGCTCGATCGCGACCGGGATCACGACGATGTGCTCGTTGTGCGGCGCCAGCAGCGAGTCGGCGGTGACCTGGCGGCGGTTCATCAGGAACTCCCAGGTGTCCTGGATGAACGTCATCTCCCGGGTCAGGTAGACCAGCAGCGCCACCGAGAAGGCCATCGCGAGGCCGAGCAGCGCCGCGGGAGCGTTGCGATTGATCCTCTCCATGGCGGGGCGGGAGTGTATTGGCGGGACCCCCCGTCAGCTCAGGGCGAGGCTTTCCGCAAGGCGACCGCCGCGAACGCCGCGAGGCTGATGGCGGCAAGCACGGCGGCTGACGCCGAGTAGGACGTCCCTGGCTGCGGGGTCAGCGCCGGCAGGTAGAGGATCAGGACCAAGAGAGCGTTGAGGCCGACCATGCCGACCGCCAGGCGAGGATCCACCGCGTAGGCGCCGGCGACGCAGGCGCAGATCGCCAGCAGCGGCAGGGTCAGGGTGCCGACGTGGATCAGGGTCGGGGACTCGGGGTTGCCGAACATCAGCAGCGCCCAAGTGGCAGCGGCCAGCGCGCAGTAGCCGAAGGAGAGCAGCGCGAAGCGCCACTCAGGCCCGTCGCGAGGTCCGCGCAGACGGGCCACGAGCATCGCCACCGGTGCGACCAGCAAGATGCCGAGCAAGGGCAACAGCGAGAAGAACCGGGGCAGCCGCAGGGCGGTCAGGGCTTCCCCGGCGTCACCTTCCTCGATCCGATCGGCCGCGCCGGCGAACGCCCCTTCGACGTCCCCCTGACCGACCAGTTTCGTCACGTTCCCCCACTTGTTGGCAAGCGTGCCGTCGACCCCCTCTTCCCGGTATCCGTCGACGATCGTCTCCAGGGCGCCGCGCTCGTCGATCGCCAGCGAACCCCCCAGCTGCCACTTGACAAGCCGGTCGCCGGGGGGATCGGCGAACCTCTGGTAGGCCGTCCAGGGGCCGAGCAGGACGATCCCGACCAGGGCGGCGATCCCGAGCCAGCGCCAGGTCGGAAGGCCGCGCAGGGCCGCCACCAAGAGCAGCGGCAGGATGCCGAAGGCGCTGGCGCCGTGGGCGAGCAGCGCCAGGGCGCAGAGCGCCGCGAAGAGGATCGCGGCATAGGGGCTGCTGCGCAGGCGCGGCCAATCTTCGGAGAGGACCATCGCCAGCGCGCCGAGGATGAAGGCGGCGGCGATCAGCTTCGGCCAGACGAAGAACCCATGCACGATCGCGATGTCGCTGACCATCGCCGCCAGGATCGCCAGGCCCCTGGCGAGCGGCCGCAGCCGGGCGGCGCAGAGAACGGCCCACATGCCGACGATCCAGAGCTGCTGGACCACGACCCCGAGCACCTGGTAGTGGAGCCCGTCCCCGTCCCAGCCGAAGGGTCGCTGCGCCAGCACGTAGCCGATCTGCAGCGGCGGCCGATCGCTGGAGAGCCAATCCCCGAACAGAGGCGCGAACGACGGCGGGCCGACCCCACTGCCGCGATCGAAGAACCAATCGGCGAAGAAGAGTGGGATTTCGTTGTCGGTTGGAAGCTGATGCGAGAAGCGAGTGGTGGCCACCGCCAGGGGCTGATCGGCGCCGCCGTGGAGGAAGCCGAGGTAGAGAACGAAGGCGCTGCCCAGCGCCCACAGCGCCGCCGGCGTCGCCAGCTGCCGAAGGACAGCGCGATCAAGCCGGTCGGGGCGCGCCAGGACGATTCCCTGGATCGAGCCCAGCACGACGACGAACGCGACGACCTGGCCGATCAGCGGGTCGGCGTAGAAGGCCCAGAAGGCGAGCATCGCGGTTGCCCCGGAGACGGCGAGCGCGATAGCGAGCAGCAGAGGCAGGTTGCGCAAGCCGCGCCGCATCGCCACGAAGACCGCCAACGCCGCCGGCAGCGCGGTCAGCGCCAGGTGCTCGACCAGCAGTCCGAGCAGCTCGAGGTTGGCGCTCATCGACAGCTGGGGCCCCATGCCCCCACGGAAAAGGTCCTCGGGCGGAGCAACATGGCCGGAAAGCTTCCCATCGCTGTCAAACCCCGGGCCGCACGAGGGTGGCGGCTACACTGCGCGCGATGTCCGACCCGACCACTTCGGCCGAGCCTAGCCCGGGGGCAGAGGAGTCGACCGACACCGAGCTGCGCGAGAAGCTTGCGCGCCAGGATGCGGAGATCCTTCGCTTGCGCGACCTGTTGATCAGCAAGGACGTCGAACTCGGCGCCGCGAAGGGTCGCCTGGCCGAGCTCGACGATCGCTCCGCGCGGCTCGCCAGCCTTGCGGCGCGGATCGAAAACCGCGTGCCTGGATTCGGCCGATTGGTCGGCGCGGCGGTGCGGGCGATGCGCAGCCAGCGACGCTAGGCGCGCTGATGGCCGCGCCGCGCTTCTCGATCCTCACCCCTGTCTACGAGACCCCGGCCGAGGTGCTGCGCAAGACGCTGCGCTCGGTGCGGCGGCAGAGCTACGGCGACTGGGAGCTCTGCCTCGTCGACGACGGCTCGCGGCAGCCGCAGGTGCGTGCCCTGCTCGAGAAGGCCGCGGCCGAGGATGCGCGGATCAGGGTCGAACACCGGGCGCAGAACGGCGGCATCGTCGAGGCCTCCAACGACGCGCTGGCGATGGCGCGCGGCGAGTTCGTCGCCCTGCTCGACCACGACGACGAGCTGCACCCGGACGCGCTGGCGCTCGTCGCGGAGGCGCTCGAAGCCAACCCCGAGGCCGACTACCTCTACACCGACGAGGACAAGATCGACGGCCGCGGGCGCCACTCCGCCGCCTTCTTCAAGCCCGACTGGTCGCCCGAGCGGATGCGGACCCAGATGTACACCTGCCACCTCAGCGTGCTGCGCCGCTCGCTGGTCGAGGAGGTCGGTGGCTTCGACCCCGGGCTCGCCGGCGCCCAGGACTGGGACCTGGTGCTCAAGGTGACCGAGCGGGCCCGCGCGATCGTCCACGTCCCGCGGGTGCTCTACCACTGGCGCATGCTCGACAGCTCCGCCGCGAGCGCTGCCGAGGCCAAGCCATGGGCCTTCGAGGCGGGCAGGCGGGCGGTGCAGGCGCACTGCGAGCGGATCGGCCTGCCCGCCGAGGTCGAGCTCGACGGCGCCGATCCGGGCGTGCTGCACCTGCAGCCCAAGCTCGAGCGCCAGCCGCCGGTCAGCATCGTGATCCCGACCGGCGGCCAGGTCCGCGACGTCCGCTTCGAGCCCGTCGTGCTGATCGCCAACTGCGTGCGCAGCATCATCGAGCGCTCCTCCTACGAGAACTACGAGATCGTCGTCGTCGTCGACGAGGGAATCGACCCCGAGACGATCGAGGAGCTGCGCGCGATCGCCGGCGAGCGGCTGCGGATCGTCGAGTTCGAGGGCGAGTTCGACTTCTCGGCCAAGGTCAACCGCGGCGTCGTGCAGAGCCGCGGCGAGCACGTGCTGCTGCTCAACGACGACATCGAGGTGACCGCGCCCGAGTGGCTCCAGCGCATGGTGATGTACTCCGAGCGCGAGGAGATCGGGGTCGTCGGCGGGCGGCTGGTCTGGGGCGACGGTCGCCTCCAGCACGTCGGCGTCAGCTTCGAAAACGGACTGCCCGGACACCTCTACCGGGGCTTCGCCGGCGACTTCCCCGGCTACATGAACGCCGTGCTGATCGCGCGCAACTGCCTCGCGGTGACCGGCGCCTGCCTGATGACCCGGCGCGACGTCTTCCAGGAGGTCGGCGGCCTGACCACCGAGTTCCCGGTCAACTTCAACGACGTCGACTACTGCCTGAAGGTCCACCGCAGCGGCAGGCGGATCGTCTACGACCCCGACCTGATCCTCTACCACTTCGAGTCCTCGAGCCGCTCGCCCGAGGTCGAGAAATGGGAGTTCGAGCTGCTGACCGAGCGCTGGCGGCGCTTCGCCGCCGTCGACCCCTTCGGCAACCCGAACCTGCACCGCGGCGTGCCCCGCCTCAGCGCCCCGCTCGCCTGGGCACGGCGCAGGCTCCCGCGCCCGCTCAGGCTCGCCGGTAGTCGCCGCGGCTGAGCGTGCGCTCCAGCCAGACGTAGAGCACGATGAAGAGGTAGCGGCTGCCCATCTCTTTCATCGCCAGCTTCGCGACGCCGCTGGTTCGGTTGGTCCAGGAGGTCGGGATCACCTCGTAGCTGTGCCCGCGGACGATCGCCTTCAGCGGCATCTCGACGGTCAGGTTGAAGTGCTTGGAGAGCAGCGGCTGGATCGTCTCGATCACCTCGCGCCGGTAGCCCTTGAAGGCGTTGGTCGTGTCGTTGTAGCGGTGGCGGAAGAGGACCCGGATGAACCAGTTGGCGAGGCGGTTGATCGTCAGCTTCAGCCGCGGGTAGTCGTGGATCTCGGCGCCGGGGACGAAGCGCGAGCCGAAGGCGCAGTCCCAGCCCGCTTCGAGGATGCGGTGGTAGCGAGCCAGGTCCTCCGGGTCGTCGGAGGCGTCGGCCATCGTGATCACCACCGCGTCGCCCTCGAAGACGTCGAGCCCGGCGCGGATCGCCATCCCGAAGCCCTTTTCGTAGTGCGAGGGGTGGCAGCGCACCCGCGGGTTCCCGGCGCCGATCGCTTCGACCACGGCGGCGGTCGAGTCCTCGCTGCCGTCGTCGACGACCACCACCTCGTAGTCGACTCCCTCGCGCTCGAGCACGGCGACGACGCCCTCGACCGTCTTGCCGACCGAGCCCTCCTCGTTCTGGGCCGGGATGACGACCGAGAGCTTCACGCCGCTGCCGCGGTCCAGCGCTCGAGGTTCTGCTCGTGCATCTCCTCGAGGATGTCCTCGATCCCGTAGCGCAGCTTCCAGTCCGGGTAGTCGGCCTGGAACGGCGCCAGGTCGGAGATCCACCAGCGGTGGTCGCCGATCCGCGGCTCCTCGCCCATCTTCCACTCGAGCTCGCGGCCGGCGATCCGCTCGCAGATCTCGATCGCCTCCAGCATCGAGCAGTTGCTGGCGCGGCCGCCGCCGATGTTGTAGACGGCAGCGGGGCGGGGCGCTTTGTGGAAGGCCTCGAAGGCGGCGATCAGGTCGGCGCTGTGGATGTTGTCGCGGACCTGCTTGCCGGCGTAGCCGAAGACGGTGTAGGGGGTGCCGGTGACGGTGCACTTCATCAGGTAGGCGAGGAAGCCGTGCAGCTTGGCGCCGGCGTGCTGGGGCCCGGTCAGGCAGCCGCCGCGGAAGCAGACGGTCGGCATCCCGAAGTAGCGCCCGTACTCCTGCACCAGCAGGTCGGCGGCCGCCTTGGAGACCCCGAACAGCGAGTGGGTCGAGTTGTCGATCGTCATCGAGGTGTCGATCCCCTTGAAGTAGGGATGCGACTCAGGCAGCTCGAGGCGCTTCTCGAGGTCTTCCAGCGGTAAGCGGTTGGGGGTGTCGCCGTAGACCTTGTTGGTCGAGCAGAAGACGAAGGTCGCGTCGGGGGCGTGGGCGCGAGCCGCCTCGAGCAGGTTGAGCGTGCCGTTGGCGTTGACCCCGAAGTCGGTCTGGGGATCGCTCGCCGCCCAGTCGTGCGAGGGCTGCGCCGCCGTGTGGACGATCAGCTCGATCTGGCCGGCGCGCTCGCGGAAGACCTTGTCGACGGCCTCGCGGTCGCGGATGTCGACCTCGCGGCTCTCGAAGCTCGAGTGGGTCTCGACCAGGCGCTCGGTGACATGGGCGGTCGAGGCCTCGGGGCCGAAGAAGCTCGCCCGCATGTCGTTCTCCAGCCCGACCACGTCGAATCCTTGGGCGACGAAGTGCTCGACGGCCTCCGAGCCGATCAGCCCTCCCGAGCCGGTGACGATCGCAACCGGCATCCGTATCTACTCCTTCCCCCCCGCGGGGGTGTCGATTTCCAGCGCCGCGGCGATCCGCTCCGGATCGGTTTCGACCCACTCGTGGATGTCGGCCAGCACACGCTCGGCGCTGCGCCGCGGCCGCCACTCGTCGAGGCCGAACAGCTTCGCGCAGTCGGAGAGGTATACCGGCACGTCGCCCGCCCGCGTCTCCTCGACCGGCTCGATCGGCACCTCGTTGCCGCTCAGCTCGCGGCAGAGCGCGGTCGTCTCCAGCAGCGAGAGGCTGCACTCGCGGCCGCCGCCGACGTTGAGGACGCGGCCGTCCCAGCCCTGGGGGTCGAGCAGCTGGCGCTCGACCAGGTCGACCAGGTCCTCGACGTGGAGCAGGTCGCGGACCTGCTTGCCGCGCCCGCCGAAGCCGATGTACTTGAGCGGATTGCGGAAGCGGTGGGCGAGCATCCAGTGGGTGAACACGCCCTGGTCGACCTTGCCCATCTGCCAGGGCCCGGCGATCACGCCGCAGCGGTCGACGACGGCGCGCAGGCCGAAGGCCGCCCGGTACTCCTCGATCAAGAGCTCGGCGGCCAGCTTGGTCGTGCCGTAGAGCGTGCGGGCGCCGCCCAGCGGGAAGCCCTCGGAGATGCCGGCCGCGGAGACCCCTGCCACATCCTGCTGGTCGAGCAGCTCGAAGCGCGTCTCCTCCTCGCTCAGCCTCAACCCCACCTGCGGCTCGACCGGGTAGACGCGGCTGGTCGAGAGGAAGACCATGAAGGCGCCGTCGCGGCGGGCCAGCTCGAGGCAGTTGTAGGCGCCGGTGAGGTTGGTGTGCAGGAGGTAGGAGGTGTCGCCGTCGACGCCGCTCATCACCGATGGCTCGGCCGAGCACTCGATCAGGACCGAGACCTGCGGCAGCCGGCGCAGGTCGTCGGGCTCGCGCACGTCCCCCTTGACGAACTCGACCCCGGCCTGCTCCAGCCGCGGCAGGTTCAGCTCGGAGCCCCGGCGGTAGAGGTTGTCGAAGGCGAGAACCTCCCAGTCGGGGTGGCGGCCGGCGAGCGAGACCGCGAGGTTGGAGCCGACGAAGCCGGCGCCGCCGGTGACGAGCAGGGTGTTCATCGGCGCGCCCGCGCAACCCGCTGCCGGGGCAGCATGAAATCGAAGTTGGCCACCTGGTCTACGGAGACGAAATCGTCAAAGATGTAGCGAACCAACGGCGTGTCAGGGGGCGGCTCGCCATGCAGCCATAGCTCAGCCCGTTCATCGCTGCGAATCACGCAAGGCCGGGGCGAAGCGCGCATCGCGTCCACCGTGCGTTGCTGCTGCTCGGGACCGACAGCGTTCAACCAGCCACCGGGCGACGACGGCGGCGGCGGGTCTATGCCCGACCAGATGTAGAGGCTGTTTATGTTCGGATAGCCGATGAAGGTGGTGCAGCCGTAGCGTTGGAGCAGATCGACGAGCGAAACATAGGTTTCGACTTCGCCTTCGGACAGGCGCACGAGCGTGGCCCCCTTGAATGGCAGCGGTGTCAGCTCACGGTAGGCGGCAGCGGCGGTGATTCCGGGACGCACGATCTTGTCCAGCCCGAGTTGGGCGAAAAGCGCGAGAGTGAGAATGGTCGCCACAGTGCCGAAGCGGCGCAGCGCTTCCGGGCCGCGCGAGGCGGCCCAGGTGCGCAGCGAGGTGAGGGCGTCGCCGAGGCAGAGCGCACCGACGGCTATGTAGGTGACAGCCGCGAGGCCAGTCTGGCTGCCCGCCACCGGATAGACCTGCAGCGTCTGCGCCACCGCAATTAGCGGCAAGAGGACACGCAGAAATCGCTTGTAGGAAGTCTCGTCGGCGCCGGCCGGAGGGATCGTGGCGACCCACGCCAGCATGAGCGGAACTACGTCGGGGTTTTCGGCCGAAGGCCCGAGAACTACCGGAGCGGCCCTTGCCGCCGAGTACCAGATCGCCAAGCCGGCTGCTGCGCGCAACAGCCCGGGCCATGGCGAGGGCGCTCCCACGCTCGCCGCCGAGCGCAGCGGGATCGAGAGTGCCGCGGCGGCCACTGCGGCGATCCCCCAGTCCACCGCGGACCTGGGGAACGGCAAGCGGAGCAAGAGCACGTCGCGGATGCCAATTGCCTGCTGGACGACGCCGTTGTACACGTCGGCTGGCGTAGGCCCGGTGAGAAGCACCGCCGCGAGGATTGCAAGGGCAGCAAGGACGAAGCCACCGGCCGCCCCGAGCAGCCACCGCACCAGCTCACTGTGATCCTCTCCGCCGCGCGGACGGAGGGGCCAAGCGGCGACGATTACCGCCGTGGCTCCGAGCGCCTCCAACAGCACCAGATCACGCACCCAGTCCTCTCCTAGGTCGCGAGCCATTATGTAGACCGGCATGAACAGGAAGGCAGCGATCGTCGGCCAGCGCACCCAGCGCCGCCGCTGCAGGGGCTCAACTGTGAGCACCGCGGCAAGGGCGACTGCGGCAACCGCCAAGCAGCCGAGGTTGACCTTGGTCAGAGTGAGTGCGGCGAGAGTGGCGCCGCAAGCGATAGCCACCCAGACCCCCCGGCCGCCTAGGCCCGTAACGGCAAGCAGCGTAAAGAGCGAGAGCAGCAGCGCCGACAGTCCCAGCGGGTGCATCGGCTCGTTGACGAGAACCTGGAGGATCCCGAAGGAGGCGATCATTGCAGTCGCACCGAGCAGCAGGTTGCCGGTCAGGCGCTGGCAGGAGAGGCCAAGCAGGAAGCTGCTGAGCACCCAAACCACGATCACCACGGTCCGCCCGTTGTTGGTGTCGACGCTCAACCCAAAGACCTCGAAAATCCCGCCGAACAGCTCGAAGTAGAAGGGTCCATACGCCGACCAGATGTCGCGATACAGGGCGTCGCCTTCGACGAAACTGAGCAGCCGGACCAGGCTGGTGCCCTCGTCGTCGTAGGGGGCAAAGTAGGCGAAGATCGCGAAGTAGGCGGCGAGCACGGCGCCGACCGCGACCAGCGCGTAGAGGCCCGGGGCGGCGAGCGCGGGATCGGCGAGCGCGGCGCGCCATCCGTGCTGTCCCCCCCGATCGGCACGGGTTGCGGTGCTGTCAGCCCTCACGGCCGGCTGACGATACACAGCGGAGCGGTCCGGACCGAGGCCTCCCGGTCCGCAGCTACCGCGTGGGGTCACCCCGACCTTCGCCTCGGGACGACGAGGACACAGGGCACCCCGCCGGCCGGGGTCGCGCCGCCACCTGGTGGCGATACTCTCTCCGCCCGCCCCATGGCGCACCCCAGAATGCAGGCCATCAAGCTATCGATCGTCGTCCCAGCCCTCAACGAGAGCGAGGCTCTGCCCGGGCTATTGGGGGAAATCGCGCAGGCCTGCGAGTCGCTTGGCCTCGGCTGGGAGGCGATCGTCGTCGACGACGGCTCGACCGACGGCTCGATGGAGCTGGTAGAACGGTTGGGGGCGCAGCGCCCCGAGGTCCGCGGCATCCGACTGCGGCGCAACTTTGGCAAGTCCGCTGCATTGGCCGCCGGCTTCAACTACAGCGCCGGCGAGACGATCGTCACGATCGACGGCGATGGCCAGGACGACCCGGCCGACATCCCGGCGTTGCTCGACGAGCTGAGCCGGGGAGCCGATCTGGTCAGCGGCTGGAAGCGCCAGCGCCGCGACCCTCTGAGCCGGCGCCTCGCCTCGCGAGTCTTCAACCGTGTTACGAAGTGGCTTACCGGCGTCTCGATGCACGACATGAACTGTGGCCTAAAGGCCTACCGGGGAGATTGCGCCCGCTCGCTCAACATCTATGGGGAGCTGCACCGCTACGTGCCCGTCCTCGCCGTCCAGCAGGGCTGGAGGGTCGCTGAGCTGCCCATCAATCACCGCTCCAGGCGTCATGGGCGCTCGCGCTTCGGGGTGGAGCGCTACCTCCGCGGCGCCCTCGATCTCCTCACGGTCATCTTCATCGGCCGCTACCAGTACCGGCCGCTCCACCTCTTCGGGGGGCTAGGCATCGGGGCCACGGCGCTGGGCGCGGCGATCAGCCTCTACCTCACGGCCCTCAAGATCGGCGGCGAGGCGATCGGCGATCGCCCGCTGCTATTCCTCAGCGTGCTCCTGATCGTCGTCGGCATCCAACTTCTCACCTTCGGCCTGCTCGCCCAGATGGTGGTCCTGGCCCGACAGGACCGTGGCGCTGCGGCACTCAGCGCCGCTCAGGTCGAGAGACTGGTCGGCTTCAGCAAAGCCGATGACAACCTCAGCGGCGACAGTGCGCGATCAGCCACGGCATCGACCGCACCAGGCTGACCACCTCAAGCCGAGTCTCAAGGAAGGCCCTCAACGTGGTCGGGGTCCAATGGTTGAGATGCTCGGGATGGTTGCCGAATCCCCTCAGGTACTTGCCACGCAACAGGCTCCCCGCCCTGAACCACGGTTCATGCGGGACAGAGACCACGATGTCTTTGCTCGCCACCCGGCCAAGCTCCGCGAGCGCTGCCCGGGGGTCGGTCAGGTGCTCCAAGACCTCCAAGCAGACGACAAGATCGAAACTTTCGTCGCCAAAGGACAGGTCGAGGATGCTTTGGCGCGTAACTTCGACCTGCGAGAACCGCTTCGCCGTGAAGGCGACGGCCTCTGCGTTGAGGTCGACCGCGGCTGTTCGCGGCGGCAACGGCGCGGCGATCCGGGCGAGGGTCTCGCCCTCACCGCATCCCGCGTCCAGCAGCGAGGCGGCGCCCAGTGAATCCACGACCTCGGAGAGGCGCCCGTAGAAACGGTCGATCAGCCGGCGCACAACCGGGTTCCCCGTCTGGAACTTCCTGTAGTTGGTGCTCTCCACCTCGATGGGCGCCAGTCTACGAGTCGCGGCGCCGCGCGAACCGCTTGCGCAGTCGGGCGAGCGCCCGCACCGGCCGGGTCAGGCGCCAGCTCGCGCTGGACTCGAAGCTCTGCCGCAGATCCTCGACCCGCTCCTCCTGGTGGGCCGCCTGCTCGCGAGCGGCGGCGGCCTGCGCCTCGCTCTCGCGCAGCCGCTGGCGCAGCTGCGCGTTTTCGTGCGCCAGCCCGAAGTTCTCCAGCCGCGACCGCCACTCGAGCCGGACCAGCCGCGCCATCTCCTGCAGCGGCCCTCGGGGGTGTGGGGACGGCTGCGCAAGGACGTCGAAGAGCGCGACCAGCTCCTGAGCGTGAACATTTGCCCTGTGATGCATCGCCACCAAATCGTGGTTGATCGGCCCCATCGACGGGACGTAGCGCCGCAGCTGCTCTCCCAGCCGGTCGATGCCGATCGCGTCGACAGCGGCCCCGCCGGCGATGCCGTCCGCCTCGATCGCTTCGTAGGTCTCCGCGGTGACCCACCCGTTGCCGCCTTTCCAGTCGTAGACGAAGGCTGCGCGGCCCATCGCCATCCCCTCTAGGATCGACCGGCCGTAGCCGATCACCACGTCTGCGGCGGCGATAGCCGGCCTGACGTCGGTTGCGTGCCCGGACGGACCGCC
This sequence comes from Solirubrobacterales bacterium, assembly GCA_040904405.1. GTDB lineage: Bacteria > Actinomycetota > Thermoleophilia > Solirubrobacterales > 70-9 > VRUE01. The sequence continues at coordinate 31,420 of JBBDTK010000018.1, forward strand.
GAGCCTCGCAAGCTCCAGGCCAACAGTGACACAAGCCCTCCGAAGCATCTCGAGCCGATCCTCGCTTGGGGTGTTGCTGAGCAGGAGCGCCGTTCGCGGCCTCTCCGGAAGTTCGCCCCGGGGAGCAAAGCGCTCGATATCGATCGGCTGCCGCAGGCGCACCACATCGACCTTGCTTGAGTAACTCCTCATCCTCTGCGCAACCCGGTCATTCAGCGCGACGATCTTGCTGACCACCCCATCGAGCTGCGGCGGCGCCTGCAGGTCGAACTTGGCACTGTGCGCGACGAACAGCTGCGGCAGACCCGGACAGCGATCGGCGATCTGGAGCGAGACCCCGGCGTCCTGGACCAGCGAAGCGTCGTAGTCGCCGTCGAGGCCGCCGAGGCCGCCCTCGTCGAGGACCGGGATGCCCATCTCGCGCGCGATCCCGGCCCCCTCCCCCGGTTCGGGCGCGTAGATGGCGACCTCGTGCCCGAGCCGGTCGAGCTGCTCGGCGACGGTGAGCAAGTAGGACTCGCTGCCGCCCAGACCGAGGTGATTCGTGGCGAGCAGGAGCTTCATCGCGTCCTAGCCTAGGCGAGCGAGGACGCCCTGCGTCGAGCAACCTTTCATTAGTTAGTCTGCTAACTTTAGGTTCTTGCCTTAATTAAGCCAGGAGGCTAAGCAACTGTGAGCCGGCCCGAATTCAAGAACCCGTACCGCCCCGGAGCGGGTCATATGCCGCCCCACCTTGCCGGTCGTGAGCGCGAGTACGCCGAGTTCGACCGGCTGCTGGATCAGGACGAGATTCTCGAGAACCTCGTCCTGACCGGTCTGCGCGGGGTCGGCAAGACGGTGCTTCTGGAGACTTTCAAGCCTCGTGCTACCCAGCGTGGCTGGCTCTGGGCGACCGCCGACCTCTCCGAGTCGGCGAGCATCAGCGAGGCCACGCTGGCCGAACGCCTGCTGGCGGATCTCGCGCTGATCACGTCCTCGACGACGGTCGCGGCGCCGGACAATCCGGTCGGCTTCGGAGCGGCTGACGAGCCGCGGCAGGTGCCGCTGAGCCACGAGGTTCTGGCGGCGGTCTACGCGCGAACGCCGGGACTCACCTCCGACAAGATCAAGGGGATCCTCGAGTTTGCCTGGGAGCACCTGCGCCGGCAGGGCCAGCACAAGGTGATCTTCGCCTACGACGAGGCCCAGAACCTCTCCGACCACGCGAGCAAGGACCAGTTCCCGCTTTCGGTGCTCCTGGACGTATTCCAGTCGATCCAGCGAAAGGGAATCCCGTTCATGCTGGTGCTCGCCGGCCTGCCGACGCTGTTCCCAAAGCTGGTCGACGCGCGGACCTACGCGGAGCGGATGTTCCGGGTGATGACTCTGACGAAGCTGTCCGAGGAGGAGAGCCGCGAGGCGATCCTCAAGCCGATCGAGGTCGCGGGATGCCCGCTGAGCCTCACGCCCGACTCGGTCGAGACGATCGTCCACGAGTCGGCGGGCTACCCGTACTTCATCCAGTTCATCTGTCGAGAGGTCTACGACGTCTTCATCCGCCAGCACGCCGACGAGGAGTCGAAGGTTGTCCCGATCGAGGCGATCCAGCACAAGCTGGATGCCGACTTCTTTGCGGGACGCTGGGCAAGGATCACCGACCGGCAGCGAGAGCTGCTCTGGGTGGTTGCCCAGCTGGCGACCCCCGGCGACGAATTCACGATTCGCGAACTCACCGAGAAGGCAAGGTCCCTTCTGCCCAAGGCCTTCTCCCCCAGCCACGCAAACCAGATGCTCGCCAGCCTCGCCGAGCGAGGGATGATCTACAAGAACCGGCAGGGGAGGTACTCGTTCGCGGTGCCGCTGCTGGGGCGATTCATCCGCCGGGCTTACGAGCCCGAGGGTCCTCGATAGACCCAGGGCGCCGCGGCGCCGGCATCCGCTACGGCCGCACGCGGCCGCCGCTGATGCGGACGAAGGCGCGCCAGGCGGGCTTCGGCTTGAGCCGGTTGCCGCGGCGGAAGAAGCCGGTCGAGTCGCAGAAGTTGCAGGAGCCGGCCAGGTCTTTCCAGGTGAACCAGTAGGCGGACTTGAGGTTGAGCCGACCGCGGTTGCGGAGCATGTAGCGGTAGGCGAGGCGCATCTCCCGCAGCTGGAAGCGGACCCCCTGCTCGAAGCTGACCAGGTTGGGGTTGTTGTCTGACCCCCAGCCGATCTCGGTCATGTAGAGGCCGGCGCGAGGGTCGCGGTTGCGGATCATCACCCGCCGCATTTCCTCGCTCATCCGCGCCATGTCCGTGGCGCTTTCGGCGTAGGGGTGCAGGGCGACGCCGTCGAAACTGGCCTTGATCCCGCGGACGCGGTAGAGGCGGTCGAGGAAGGCGACGGCGTCCATCGCGTTCGGCGGCTTCGCGTTGGGCTCGGCGAAGAGGCCGGTGAGGATCACCTTGGCGCGCGGATCGGCCCGCTTGATCGCGCGGTTGGAGATCTTCAGCAGGCGCGCGTAGCGGCCCGGCGAGGCCGGCTGGGCGAAGTAGAAGAAGTTGGCCTCGTTCCAGACCTGCCACTCCTTCACCGGCAGCTTCGGCACGAAGTCGCCCGAGGCGCGGTTGTGCTCGCGCCAGAACTCGCCGCGCGGGCCGTAGCGTTCGACCGCGGCCCCGACGAAGGCAGACCAGCCGCGCCGCTGGCGGGCGTTGTCGATCGGCAGCCGGGTGTACTTGCCGGCGATCCAGCCGGGGCTGCCGTAGAAGAAGGGGAGGACCCGCAGCCGCTGCCGCGCCGCGGTGGCGACGACCTCGTCGTATCCGGACCAGTCGTAGCCGGAGGTGGGGCTCGGCTGCACGGCTTCCCAGCCGAGCGGCCAGCGCACGCTGCCGATCCGGCCGGCGCGCATGTATTCGGCGTCGGTGTCGGTCAGCACGTGCTGGGGGGCGATGCCGAAGAAGCTGCGCGGGGCGGCCTGGGCGACGCCGGGGGCGGACAGCGCGGTGGCGCCGGTGAGGAGGGCGGCCGCGGCGGCGAAGGCAAGGGCGATCGTGGCGCTTCTCATGCTCGTCTCCCTCTCCTTGTCTCAGTAGGCGCCGCCGAGCTTGCGGTGGTCCCAGCTTGCCACCCGCAGCGGCTTGAACTGGATCGCGACCCGTTTCGGCGCCTGGGCTTCGAGCGCCGCCTTGGCGTCGCCCTCGACCGAGGAGATCCCCTCCGCGTAGCGCACGGTCAGCTCCTCCGCAAACCCGATCACGGTCTCGAAGTCGCGGTGGATCTGCGCCTCGGCCTCGATCGCCGCTCCGCGCAGCTCGCCGTACTCGTGGCCGGCCTCGAACAGCACCGTCGCCCGCGGATCGCGTTCGAGGTTGCGGACCTTCTGCGACTTGGCGTAGGTCCAGATCCAGACCTCGCCGTCGCGGGGCACGAACCAGAGCGGCATCGAGTGCGGCCACCCGTTCGGGCCGTTGGAGGAGACGACCGCGATCCGCTCGCCCTCGAGCAGCTCCAGCAGCTCCACCTCGCTCAACCTGATCTGATCCCGCCGGCTCACCGGGGCGAAGATTGACTGATTCGCGCGCTTGCCGCCGGCAGATTGTTCCCCTGCGCGCACCACCCGTGCATCGGCGCCGGCTACGGTGGCCGAATGGAAGTCGTCAAGCATCGTCATGCCGCCCCATCGCCCTCCCCTGCTATCGTACGTATTGGTAGTCACGACAACGTACGTACGCTTCGACCGGGGACCGACATGGCGATCAGCGCATCGAAACTACGGGCCAACATCTACCGCCTTCTCGACGGGGTGCTCGAGACGGGTGAGCCGCTTGAGATCAAGCGAAAAGGCGAGACTCTTGTGATTTCCCCCAAAGAGCCTAGAAAGGACGACGCGTCCTTCTGGGAGCGGCTGCCGCGCCGGGAGGGCTTCATCGTCGGCGATCCCGACGAGCTGATCCACATGGATTGGTCCTCGGAGTGGAACCCTGATCCAAATTGACACCCACATCGTCGCGTGGCTCTACGAGGGCAATGAGCGGCGCATCCCGACGAATGCGCGCGCCCTGCTGGCGGCGGGGCCCGTTTCGGTCTCGCCGATCGTCGAGCTGGAGCTGACCTATCTGTATGAAGTCAAACGGGTGTCGGAGCCGCCTTCGACGCCGTTGTCAGCACTGAGAGCGTCCATCGGCCTCGAACTCGCCGACGCGCCCCTGAGCGAGCTCGTCGCCGCCGCGCGAGATCTCTCCTGGACCCGCGACCCCTTCGACCGCCTGATCGCGGCCCACGCGATCCTCGCCAACGCTCCGCTGGTGACCGCCGACGAGACGATCCGGAAGCACCTCTCGCTGGCGGTCTGGGACTGAGTTGGGCGGGCGCCGCGGCGCCGTCGCCGCTACCTCAGCCTGACCACGCGCACGGCGCGCCCGCCGGGGATCGCGATGACCAGCTTGGCGGCCAGGCCCGGGCGTTCGGCGGCCAGCTTGCGGCCACGGGCGCCGAGCGGGACGCGGAAGGCATGGGAGCGACCGCCGACGAGGCGGAACTGCCGCCGGGCGATCGCCCGGGTGACCGCCCTGCTGCGGAACCGCCGCCGGCCCTGGCGCCGCACCGCGAAGCGCTCCCGGATGCGGGCGCGGACGAGGATCTGCCCCGGGCACTGGGTGCCCTGCGGCCACAGGCAGTGGACGTTGACCCGGACCGAGTTGCCGGCCTGACGGATGCCGGCGAGCGCCAGCGGCACCGGCACGCCGATCGAGCGGCAGCCGAGCAGGCGGTCGGCGCCGCGGCCGATGTTGAGCGCGTAGACGCAGACCCGCTGCTTGCCGCTGCCGACGATCGGGAAGCTGGCGTCGAAGCCCGGCGCCGCCGCCCGCGGATAGCTGGCCAGCAGGTCGGTGCGCGGCCCGCCGGCGACCGGCCCGAGCTCGTAGCGACCGCCGCCGCGCCCCTTGGCGCCGGCGGCCCGGGCGCGGATCGCGAGCGGCTTGCGCGGCGCGTTCGGGTCGAAGGCCCAGCCGGAGACCCTGACCTGCCCCGGCAGCGGCGACTCGACGATCTCCAACGCCCCCTTGGGGTCGTCAGGCGAGGGCGCCGAGGAGCCGGCGGTCGCGCCTTCGACGTAGTTGTTGTCGATGTTGATCGTCACCCCGCCCCAGGTCTCGTCGTGACCGCCGTGGTACTGGTGGATGCGCTGGTGCTGGCTCCAGGCGCTGGCGGGGACGAAGGGGTCGGCGGTGTTCTTCTGCCCGTTCCAGTTGGCGGTCCAGATGTCGTCGGGCTGCGGGTAGGGGGTGCCGATCCGGCTGACCAGGTCGCGGATCCCCGAGGCGCTGCTGCTGTAGACGCCGGAGTCGTAGCCGAGCGCGTGCAGGCGGGTGGTCCAGGCGGCGAGGAAGGCGAGCGTCGCGCTGGTCGCGCTGGAGGTGCGCGTGTAGCTCTCCATGTCGTTGTAGATCGGGCTGCCGGGGCCGATCCCGATCGCCTTCGCCTGCGCAACCGCGTCGTTGGCCGCGGCCGTGCCCTGCAGCGTCGCGCTGGAGGGGCTGAGCTTGGCGCAGGAGGTGCAGCTGGAGGTCGGCGCCTGCAGGCCGACGTAGGTGGGGATCAGGTGCCAGCCGGCGGCGACGTGTTCGGCGACCCACTTCGCGGTCAGGCTCGGCTGCGAGCAGGCGCGGTTGAGCCCGCCGATGTAGACGCCGACGGCGCGGTAGGGCGAGGACCTCCAGGCGGTCATCGAGCGCCGCGAGGGCGCCGTGCAGGCGTCGAAGCCGAGCCCGGTGTACTGCGAGGCGGCCGAGATTCGCGCCGGCCGGACGCGGCTCGCCTGCGCGGCGGCGCGCGAGGCGCGGGCGGCGGCCCCGGGGTCGACCAGGATCGCCCGCCGGCGGCCGATCGCCTCGGCCGGGCAGCGCTGCGCGGCGCGCGGCCGTCCCAGGTAGACCGCCTTGCGATCCAGCCGCACGCAGGTCCGCGGCCGCTGGTCGAGCCTGATCACCGGCCAGCCCGCGGGCACGGCGACATGCTCGCCCTGGAACTGGACGGTTTTCGCGCCGGCGCTCGCGGGCAGAACCGTGGCCAGCGCCAGCACACATATGGCCAGGCGCCGCATCTCTCCCCCCAACCATGCCAGCCGCCAAACGTTTCGGCCTCCATCCAGCTACCGCCGCAAGAGATTTGCCGGGACGGGGCCGTCCCGGTAGGGGTGGAACGTCTTGTACTTTTTTTGCGAAACCGTTCTCGGACGGCTGACAACTGTCTTCAAAAAAAGCTAAGTGGAACCCCTACCGGGACGGCCCCGGCACAAGGTCCAACTCCAGCCAGGGGCCCTCGCCGGCCATCGGCTGCGTGCGGCCGTCGAGCCAGTCGGCCTGCAGGTCGTCGTAGTGGGGGCTGGCCGGGTGGCCGGACTGGCCGGTGAACATCTGCCAGCGCGAGCGCTCGGGATCGGTCGGGTCGGCGACCATGCGCCAGCTCGGCGCCCAGACGGCCTTGTAGGGGTCGTTGGGGTCGTAGGCGATCTGGCTCACGGTCTCCTGCGCGCCGCCCGCCCTGAGGCGGCGGTTGAGCAGCCTGCGCAGCAGCGGATTGGCCTCGCCGAGCGGGTGCGGGAACTCCATCTCATGCACGTGTCCCCAGCGCCAGGCCTCGGGATCGGGGCCGAAGCGCTCGCCGAGATCGTCGAGCGCGCCGGCCAGAGCCTCGAGCACGAGCTCATCCCAGGGCCGGCCGATCAGCTCCTCGTCGCCCTCCGCCCAGAGGCCCATCAGGTGCGAGTGCCAGCGCCAGGGCGAGGTGACGTGCGGCGTGAAGCCGTTGTCTGCGCGGTCGAGCCAGCGCTCGCAGAGGTCGCGGTCGCCGATCGCCGCGCGGGCGACCTCGCGCGCCAACCGCAGCAGGAAAGCCTGGTAGATCGTGCCCGCGATCGAGTCGGGGTCGAGCCGGCCGTCCCAGCTGCGCAGCCGCTCCAGCGCGCTCAGCTCGCGCTGCCCCTGCGGCTTCAGCCGGCCGAGCCGCCGCGCCGCCTCCAGCCCGGGCAGCGAGAGGTTGTCGGACTGCATCGCCTCGAAGCCCTCGATGTCGTGCTCGCCGCCGGCCCGCAGCAGTTCCTCGATCCGGCGCGCCCGGAAGCCGTCCAGCCACTCGCTGGTTATGTGGTGCGGGTACTCGTCGCCGACGATCCGGTTGTTGGCGGTGATCAGGTAGCCGCAGGCGGGGTCGACGACCTCCGGCAGCTCGGCGTAGGGCACCGTCCCCTCCCACTCGAACTCGCCCGTCCAGCCGGGCTTCGGCAGGTCCGGACAGCCGCCCTTGCGACGCGGCAGGCGGCCGATCAGCTTGTAGCCGATCGAGCCGTGGCGGTCGCCCCAGACGAGGTTGCTGGCCGGCGCCGTGTGGCCCTCCAGGGCTGCCACCAGCTGCGACCCGGAGCGGATCCCGTGCAGGTCGAACATCCCCTTGAAGGCGGTCGGCTCGTCGAGCGCGGTCCAGCGCAGGGCGAGCGGCTCCGCCTCGTCGGCGCCGAGCGCATCGTTGACCAGCGGGCCGTGGTGGGTGAGCCGGACGTCCAGCAGCTCGGGCGCGTCGCGGCCCTTGACCGCGATTTCCTCGCGGACCAGCTCCAGCGGCCGCCAATCGCCCTCGAAGAGGTAGCGCCCGTCATCGACCCGCTCGACGAAGAGATCCTGGACGTCGGCCATCACGTTGGTGAAGGTCCAGCAGACGTCGTTGTTCTGGCCCATGTAGACGCCGGGCATCCCCGGCAGCGAGGCGCCGCGGACGAAGCGATCGCCGAGCGTGAGGCCGACCTGGTACCAGATGCCGGGCATGCTCGGCGGCAGGTGCGGGTCGCCGGCGACCAGCGGCGAGCCGGTCGCGCTGAGCGCGCCGCTGACCGCCCAGTTGTTGGAGCCGCTGGCCTCGGCGGCCATCCCGATCGAGCGCCGCACGGCGTCGATCTGCTCGGCCAGCCCGAGTCCGTCGCCGCTCCACGGTTCGTGGGTCACGATCGGGTTGTCGGCCGGATAGCCGGGGTCGAGGCGGGCGGCCAGGTCGGGGCCGAGGGCCCGGGTCATGTCGGAGCGCAGCAGCTCCTTCTCCCAGTTGGTCGAGAGGCCGAAGGCGAGCAACTTGCCGAGGCCGAGGATGTCGGCCGGCCGCCAGGGGGCGAAATCGAGCCGCAGCAGCTGCATCTCGAAGGGCGGCGCCTGGGCGCTCCCGGCCGCCGCGTTGACGCCGGCGCAGAAGCGCTCCAGCAGGGCGAGCAGCTCGGGGTCGAGTTCGGCCGCCTCGCGCTCGGCCGTGCGCCGCATGCCCAGCGTCCGCATCAGGCGATCGACCGGAAGCCCCTCCGGGCCGGCGAACTCGGAGACCCGACCGGAGAGGACGCGACGGTAGAAGTCCATCTGCCAGAGCCGGTCCTGACCGTGGCAGAAGCCCTCGGCGAACCAGAGGTCGGTCGCCTCCTCGACCTCGACGTGGGGCACCCCCCAGCGGTCGCGCCGCACCCGCACCGGCCCCTCCAGACCGTTGAGCTCGATCGTCCCCTTCGTTCGCGGCAGCGGTCGCCGGGCGAGGAAGTGCCAGGCGACGGCGGTCGCCGCCGCGGCCAGGCCGGCTCCCGCCGCTCCGGCGAACAGACCCGCACGCGCTGCGCTTCTCCCACTCATCCACCCAGATTACTGGCTGGCCAGCCAGGATCCCTCCCAACGGAAACGCATCCGACATTGACCACACCTGAATGGGGTCAATGTCGGATGCGCGTGAGACGGTGGAGCGATCTCTCCGCTATTCAGTGATCCCGCCGGGCAGGCGGTTTTCGGCCGCGAGCTTCTGCAGGTGCGCCTCCATCACCAGGGCGGCGGCCGGTCGCACCTCCGCCGGAGCGTCGTCCCAGACCTCGGCGAGCAGCGCCCCCCGTGAGCGCTCGCCGCGGTCGAGGGCGGCGAGCAGGCGGCGCTCGCGCATTTCGCGATGCTCGACGTACTCGGCCAGCTTCGCCGCCGGGTCGATGATCCAGGGGCCATGGCCGGGACAGATCAGCTCGGGGGCCTCAGCCTGGACGGCGCGGAGCGAGTCCATGTAGGCGGCGAGCGAGCCACCGTCGGGCGGGACGAAGGTCGAGCCCTCGCCAAGCACCAGGTCCCCCGCAAAGCAGACCCCGTCGTCGGTGAACAGGCAGACGTGGTCCGCAGCATGACCCGGCGTAGCCAACGCCCGCAACCCGTGGCGCCCCTCGCCCACGGGCAGCCCCCCGGATCCGTGCTCCGACCAATGCTGGAGGTCGCCTCCACGCTCCTCGTCACCCGCAGGCAGGACGACCGGCGGGCGGACCCCGCCCCTTGCCTCGACCGCAGTCGCCAGCGGCTCGGCCCCGTCCGCATGGTCGCCGTGGCTGTGCGTCAGCAGCACCACCCCGATCCCACCGCGTCCCTCGGCAGCTTCCCGCACGGCCCCCAGGTGCCCGGCGTCGTCCGGCCCCGGATCGATCACCACACAGGGATCCGACCCATACAAATAGGTATTCGTCCCATCCAAGGTCATCGGCCCCGGGTTCGGCGCCACGAACCTCAGAATCTCCGCGTGCCCGGGCGCCGCGGTCACATCATCTCCGCCAGCCTGCGTCACGTCGCCGGGCTCTCGATGGGCACGTCCCGGTAGGGGTGGAGCGTCTTGTACTTTTTTTGCGACGACATCCTCGGACGACCACCAACTGTCTTCAAAAAAAGTTAAGCGGAACCCCTACCGGGACGTGCCCAGGGGCCGAGTCCTCACGCAACGCTCGCTGCGACTTCCGCGGCAATAGCCTCGCGCGCCTCCGCCGGCTCCAGCACGACCAGGTCGCCGGCGCCGCGCAGCACCTCGCGCACCAGCCACGACGTGCCCGCATAGGGAAGCTCGACCACGACCGCGCCGTCGGCCAGCTCCTCGACCACGGTGCGCTCCTCGCGCAGCCAGCGGGCGCGCTCGGGCGAGACCCAGACGCGGGCGACCTGCGCGGTCGGCACCTCGCCGTCGCTCATCCAGCCCTCGACCCCGGCCAGCTCTTCGACCTCGGGCCGCGGCTCGTAGGCCTCCGCGGTCGCCGTCGCCTCCTTGACCCGGTCCAGCTTGAAGTGGCGGATTCCCTCTTTGGTCAGGTCGAAGCACTCGACGTACCAGCCCTCGCGCCCGTTCTCGAGCCGGTAGGGCTCGACCCGGCGCTTGGTGAACTGGTCCTCGTTCTCCTTGTAGTACTGGATCTCCAGCACGCGGCGGGCGGCGATCGCATCGTTGACCGCCCGCGCCACCTCGACGTCGCCACCGCCGCCCGAGGCGATCTCCAGGCCCTCGTGCGAGGGATCGTGGCCGAGCGCCTTGACGATCTTCTCCCGGGCGCTCTGCAGGCCGCCCTGCGGCAGGTGGTCGCCGAAGAGGTCGATCGCCGCCACCAGCGCCTTCGCCTCCAGCGGCAGCAGCCGCGCCGGGCGGGCGAAGTTGTCGCCGTAGGGCTCGGAGTCGACCGAGATCTCGTCGCCGAGGACCTCGGCGTAGAGCACGTAGGTGCCGCCGCCGAAGTTGACCACGTTGAGCAGGTCGATGTCCTCCTGCAGCTCCTCCGCGGTCAGCTCGAGCCGCTGGCGCAGATCGGTGACGCTGAGCCGCTCGCCTTTCTTGGCCGAGTCGATCAGCATGCCGGCGAGGGTGACCAGGCGGGCGAAGCGCTCGGGCCGGATCGCCGCCTCGCCGCGGCCGTTGGAGCGCGTGCGCGGCGGCGGCTCGCGCAGCGGCCGGTCGACGACCTCGGCCGGCTCGAAGTCGCTCTGGTGGCGATCGTGGAGCAGGTCGAGCCGTTCGCGCGCTTCGCTGCTCAGCTCCTCGGGCTCGAGCACGTCGGCGTGTTGGCGCCAGCGCAGGACCCAGGCGATCAGCTCGCGCGGCGAAGCGTAGTCAGTCTCGAAGACCGAGCCCTTGCCGGGGGCGTCGTCGGCCTTGCGCGCCGGCCGCAGCTCGCCGTACTCGCCGAAGTCGCGCTCGATCAGCCAGGCGATCCGGTCGCGGACGAAGATCTTCGCGGTGCCGCGGATCTCGCCCAGCTGCCAGTCGGCGCGCTGACCGTAGTCGCGGCGGTCGAAGTCCTGCGGCGGCGAGAAGTCGTGCTCGGCCTTCGACCCGTAGCCGACCTTACCCTGGATCCGCGAGAGGCGGAAGACCCGCACCGCATCGCGCTCGTGCGAGTGGCCGATCAGGTAGAACTGGCCGGAGCGGAAGACCAGGTGGTAGGGGTCGACCTTGCGCTTCTCGGTCTCGTCGCGCTCCATCGTGTAATAGGTGAAGTCGATCGTCTTGCGGCGCGATATCGCGGTCTCGATCTTGGAGAGGCGCTGCGAGAGGTCGCGGCCGCCGGCGGAGGCGGTCATCGCCAGCTCGACCGGGGCGCGCTCGCCTTCGCTGATCGGGTTGGGATGTCCCCAGGCGACCTGCTGCAGCGCCAGCCGCAGCGGCTCGGCGTAGGCGAAGCCGCCGTCGGTGAGCAGCGAGAGCGCCGTGCTCAGCGAGGCCAGCTCGTCGTCGGCGAACTCGATCGGGTCGAGGTAGAAGTTCTCCGGCGGCAGCGAGTAGAGCTCGGCCTCGAAGAACCCCTCGCCCGGTTTCTCCACCCCGAGCTCGATGCCGAGGCTCTCCAGCTCGGCCCGGTCGGCGTAGAAGCGGCGCGCGAAGGCGTCGTCGTTCATGTCGCTGTAGCCCTCCACCTCGCGCTTGATCTCCAGCGCCGAGACCGGTCTGCCCTGCGCCATCAGGAAGGAGATCAGCGAGAGCTGGCGGATCAGCTTCTCGGTGTCCTTTGCCACGAGCCCAGAATAGTGAGGGCGGGGCGGCGGGCTCCCCGCCCGGACCGCCCTCAAGCCGCACTTTGCGGCCCGGCTGGAGGCTCAGGCGGCTTCGCGCGCGCCGAAGTAGGCGGAGCCGGACAGCGCCCGGTCGAAGCTCGACCAGGACTCGCCGGCGGGCAGCTCGCGCTCGAGCCGGTCGAAGCTGCCGAGGCGGCCGCCGAGGTTGTCGATCATGTGGACGAGGACGGCCTCGCGGGTGGCGGGGGCGACCGGCGAGCCGAACTCGAGCGAGCCGTGGTGGCTGAGGATGATGTGGAGGACGGCCTGGGCGAGGCCGGGATCGAAGCCGGGGATCTCCTCGATCTCGCGGCGCACCGTGTAGTAGCCGAGCGGGATCTCGCCCTGCAGGCGGCCGGCGTCGGTGAGGTCGATCGCCAGCGGGTCGTCGTTGTAGGCGATCGTCTTGCCGAGGTCGTGCAGGAGCGCGCCGGCGACGGCGATCTCGCGGTCGATGCCGGGGAAGAAGTTGGCCGCGGCGCTGACCGCCTGCGCGACCGAGACGGTGTGCTCGAGCAGGCCGTGGCGGTAGGCCTGGTGGTAGACCTTGGCCGCTGGCGCGTCGCGGAAGCGGGCCCAGATCGGCGAGGCCTCGCCGAAGAAGCGGTCGAGCAGATCGCGCAGCTGGGGATCCTGCACGGTCTCCAGCAGCTGGCGCAGCTTGCCCTCGAGCTGCTCGAAGGAGACCTCCGACTCGGCCGCCAGGTCGGCGGGGTCGTAGGAGCCGGGATCGGCCTCGCGCAGGTCGGCGAGCTTGACCTTCGCCCCCCAGCGCTCGCTGATCTCGAAGACGCCGCCGACCCGGACCGCCTTGCCCGGCGCCGCGAGCGCGTAGAGCTCCTCGGCGCCCTCCCAGGCGACCGCCTCGGCGCTGCCGCTGGCGTCGCCCAGCACCAGCCGCAGCCAGGGCTCGCCGTTGCGCTTGCGGCGCAGCGCCCGCTCGCGCACGGCGTAGACGCCGGCGACCCGCTGGCCGTCATCGAGCTCGCGCAGCGGCACCCGGGCGGGCGGCGCGGCGGGCTCGCGCTCAAGCGCTGCGGCCGAGGTCTCGGGCGGCGCCTCGGGCGCGGCGACAGGCTCCGCCAAGGCGTCAGCGAGCGGCTGCTGCGTCCCGTTCAGTGACTGCTGGGTCATCCTGCGACCAAGGTAGAGGCGGGGGCGGACGCCGCAACGCCTGCCGAGCAGAACTGTCGGCTAGGGTCCGCAGCCATCAAGCCGATGCGCTACATCGCCCTGGCCGAGGCGACCAGCTTCATCGCGCTGCTGATCGCCTCCGTGGTCAAACGGACCGGCGGCGGCGAGCTCGGCGTGCACGTCCTCGGACCGATCCACGGCGGCCTCTTCATCGCCTACGTCATCGTCGCCCTCAACATCCGCTCGCAGCTCGGCTGGTCGGGCAGGACCACGTTCTGGGTGCTGGTCGGCGCGGTCGTGCCCTTCGGCGGCTACGTAGTCGACTGGTGGCTGATCCGGGAGTCGCGGCAAAGGGCAAAGCGTGACGTGACGGCGCCCGAACGAACCGACGATCGGGCAGTCGGGGTCGAGCTGCTCTGGTGGTCGGGCTGCCCCAGCTGGGAGCGGGCGGTCGGCATCGTCCGCGAGGAGATGGCCGCGGCGGGGCTGGACCCGGAGCGGCTCGAGGTGCATGAGCTGCGAACCGACGAGGATGCCGAGCGGGAGGGGTTCGTCGGATCGCCGACGGTCCGGGTCGATGGGCGCGACATCCAGGACCCCGGCGGGGAGCCGGTCGGGCTCAGCTGCCGTGTCTACCGGCTGCGCGACGGGCGCACGTCCGCCCTGCCGGACCGGGCGGACGTCCGCGACGCGCTGCGGCCGGCGCCGCCGGCTCGCTAGCGTGAGGCGCGAGATGTGTTGGTCCCGGAGCGGGCGGGAAGCAGCTACGTAGACGGTCGAAGGAGGCTGGGATGAGTGCGGATGGGATTGGGATCGGCGACGCTGCGCCCGAGCTGGCGCTGCCGGACACCGAGGGCAACAGCACCACACTGCCGGCGCCCGGCGAGGCGCAGGCGACGGTGATCGTCTGGACCTGCAACCACTGCCCCTACGCGCTTGCCTGGCACGACCGGCTGACCGCCGCGGCCCGCGAGTACGCCGCTCGTGGAGTCCGCTTCCTCGCGGTCAACTCCAACGACGCCGAGCGCTACCCGGCCGACTCGCCGCGGGCGATGGCCGAGCGCCACGACGCCGACGAGTGGGGGATGCCCTACCTCCACGACGCGACCCAGGAGGTCGCCAGGGCCTACGGCGCGCAGACCACGCCAGACCTCTTTGTCTTCGACTCCGAGCTGCGCCTGCGCTACCGCGGCGCGCCCGATGCCGACCACCAGGACCCGTCCCTTGGCGCGGCCTGGCTGCGCTCGGCGCTGGAGGCGGTCCTGACCCGCTCCGAGCCCGACCCCGCCGAGACCGAGCCGGTCGGCTGCTCGATCAAGTGGCGCACCTGAGTGGCCTACCGAGGCGCTTCTCAGCGTCGGCGAGGATCGGGCTGCGGAGCGGGCGGCGAGGTCCCGAGCAGCCGTATCGACACCGCGACCAGCAGCAGAACCGCCGGCCCGAGCAGCACCCGGGACAGCGGCGTCATGAACGCCAAGCCGACGGCGAGCAGGATGAGCGCGGCCCAGCGGGGCAGAAATGCCGACCCGCGCAACGCGACCGCAGCGGTTGCCAATAGGAAGATCCCTATGCCCACCCCAGCGCCGTTGTACCCGAAGACGTAGGAGATCTCGAACAGGGCTCGGCCCAACTCAGGGCTGAGCTGGCCATCGTCGGCTCGCATCGCCCCGACCATGTTGATCGTCTCGGCGGCGAGGCCGGCCGCCAAGAGGAGGAGGGCGCCGCCGAACGCGACGGTCGCGAACAGGTCATCGCCCTCGTGCTCACGCAGGATGCTCCGAACGCCGCTGGCGAACAGGACGAATAACGCAATCGAAAAGAGACTGAGGCTGCCACCGATGATGATCCAGGTGGAGGTGTCGGCGTAGAACGTGACGACCTCGCGCGCAGGAGCGCCGGCATCGGGTTGGTCGAACGCCCACAGCGCATTGCCGACGATGAACAGCGCCGCCGCCCCCAATCCGGCGAGGCCGGTTGCCCTGCGCGTTGCAAGTCTCTGATCCGCCATCGACGATCCGGACTGTATCCCCCAGCGGTCCCGGCTATCGCACCTGGAAACGAGGCGGAATATTGCTTTGGCCGGTCGGTTGCGGGGAGAATGTCCGCCATGCCTCAACCGAACGGAGCAACCGTGCGAAGCGCAACACCCGCCGACGCAGAGGCGATATGCCGCATCTACAACGCCGCGCTGTCGGAACACAAGTCAACGTTCGAGACTGAGCTGCGCTCGCCTCGGGAGTTCGAGGGTCGGATCGACGATGTGCGGTTACCGCTCCTGGTCGCGGATGCCGAGCGAGGAGTCGTCGGCTGGGCCGGACTCGCCCCCTACAGCGCCCGCCCCTGCTATACGGGGATCGGCGAGTGCAGCGTCTACGTCGCGGTCGAGGCGCGTGGCCGGGGCGTCGGCACTTCGCTGACGGAGGCGCTTGCCGGAGCTGCACACAGCAGTGGCTTCCACAAGCTGATCGGCAAGCTCTTCACCGACAACACCGCCAGCATCCGATTGACAGAGCGCTGCGGCTTTGAGTCTGTTGGTCGACATCGCCGCCATGGTCAACTCGACGGCGCCTGGCGCGACGTGCTGGTCGTCGAGCGGCTGCTGGACGCGGAATGAGCAGGGGCCAATCGGACGAGCCGATCCAACTTGTTCCCCACGACCCGTCTTGGCCTGACAGATTCGACCAGGAGGCGGCCGTCCTGAAGCCCCGAAACCTCGGGTCCAGCTTCAGGGGATCGGCTGCCAGCTTGGAGCGGCGTCTCCTATTGCTCCGAATCCAGCCGAGGGCGCAATCTGGGAGACAATGCGAGAAACCGGGCTGAAGGCAATCTTGGAGCTTTCGTCCGAATAGACCGTGTAGGTGATCCACCCACCGTCAGGCGAGTAGGTCGGCGAACCGAGTTCGGTGCCGCAGACCGATTTGACGTGGCGCAGTTGGCCGGTGTCGAGAGACATGGTGTCGATCTCGCTGCGCAACCTGTTCTCCCCGCACCTGCTTTCTCGAAGGAAGACGATGCTGCGCCCATCCGGAGAGAACTTGGGCTCGGTGCCGGTCGTTACACGACGGCCTCCCCGACCGTCCGGTCGCCCTATGTAGATATGGGGTACGACACGGCGAGATTCGCGCCACTGGACCCAAGCAAGGCGTCGACCGTCCGGCGAGTAGCTGGGGCTGAATGCAGACACCTTGCCCCGCTGAGGGACGAGGACCCGGCGATGCCCACCGCCAAACGCGACGCGCTCGATCTGCCGTCGTCCGCTGCGCGACTCGGCGGAGAATGCGACCCAGCGGCCATTCGTGCTAAACGAGGGCGACTCGGCCGCTAGTTCGCCCCGGCCCTTGGTGAGTCGCCGCAGCCCCTTGCCGTTCGGCCGGATCGCCCAAATGTTGAGGCGACCCCTGGGGAGGTCGCTGACAAAAGCGATCCAGCGGCCGTCGGGCGAGAAGTCGGGAGAACGGCTATAGCCGCGGTGAGTCAAACGGCGCGCTTCGCCCGTCTGCCAGTCGAGCACCCAGATCGCGGACGTGTTACCGGAATCAAGGGAGCGCTGGACGGCGATCAGCCCAGGTGAACCGGGGAATGCAGCTCGAACCGCTGGTGAAAGGCCGACGCAGCAAGCCAGGGTAGCTGTGAGCAGCACGCTAAAGACGGTCAGAAGTGCCCGACCTGATGTGACCTGCTCCCCTGCCAAGAGATTCAAGTCTACCGGCGATTTCTCAGACACCCGGAACCCGAGGGGCCGCAGTTCCGGGAAGAGCGACGGCCAGGGAGATCGTCAGGGTGCTCTCGCGGAACCGTGATCAAGGGCTTCAGCGCACCTGAAACGAGCCGGAGTCGAGATAGACGGACAACAGCTCAAGCGCATGGACGCTAGGGGAATGCGCAGGCTCGGGGACGTTCCCCGGCTTTATGAATTTCGCCTCGGTTGACTCGGCCCCGTCGGCGCGCGGTTCTCCCTCCCACTCCCGCGCCAGGAAGCAGAGAGCGAAGCAGTGCGTCACGTCACCGTTCGGGTAGTGGATCGTGTGCGCCTCGGCCTCCGAGAGACAGGCGAAGGGAATCAGGTCGTCCTCGGAGAGAGCGATCCCAACCTCCTCACGGACCTCCTCGATCGCCGTACGGGCGAAGCTCCCGCCCACCTCCGCGGCACCAGCTGGTAGGCACCAGCTGCCATCGTCGGTCCGTTTCGTCATCAGGACTCGGCCGTCGGCGTGTTGCAGCACGACCATCGCCCCCGGCATAAGGATGAGCGCATCGCCGATCTCCTGACGCAGCCGCCAAAGGTAGGACCCGGCGAAAGGCATCGGTGGAGAATACGGTCTGGCCATGCCCCGCCTGGACGAGCCGATCCGACTTGTTCCCCACGACCCGTCTTGGCCTGACAGATTCGACCAGGAGGCGGCCGTCCTGAATGCGGCGATAGGGGGTTGGGCTACGGGTGGGATTCACCACGTCGGCAGCACCGCAGTCCCCGGTCTCGACGCCAAGCCGATCATCGACATCCTCGTCGGCATCGATGATCTCGGAGCCTCCCGAGCCTGCTTCGACTCCCTGGCAAAGCTCGACTATCGCTACGCGCCGTACCGGCCCGAGGAGATGCACTGGTTCTGCAAGCCGCACCCGAGCCGGCGAACCCATCACCTGCATCTCGTCCCGACCGATTCGGAGCGATTCCGCGAGGAGTTGGCCTTCCGCGACCGGCTGCGCTCTGACCGGACGGCCGACGACGAATACGCGGTGCTGAAGCACGACCTGGCGCAGCGGTTCGCCGACGACCGCGAGGCCTACACCGAGGCCAAGGCGGAGTTCATCCGCCGCGTCCTCGCGAACGGATCCGGATAGCCCGCTCAGACGACCAAAGCGATGGCGAAGCCGTCGTAGCCCTTGCCGCCCACCGTCTGGATCGTCGTCGCCTCGACGCGGGGCTCGGCGGCGAGCATCTCGTGCAGACGGCGCTGGGCGCGGATCTTGGGATCGGCGCTCTGCTCGTCGGCAAGCTCGCCCGCACGGACCACGTTGTCAGCGACGATGAGGCCACCGGGACGGGAACGATCGAGTGCCCATGCGAAGTACTCGGGGCTGTGCTCCTTGTCGGCGTCGATGAAGGTCAGGTCGATCGGGTCGGCGTCCTCGGAAGCAAGCTGGGGCAGGGTGTCGAGGGCAGGCCCGACCCGCATGTCGACGAGGTCGCCGAGCCCGGCCCGGTCGATGTTCTGCGCCGCCACGGCGGCATAGCCCGGATCGGCCTCGAGCGTGATCAGGCGGCCGCCCTCGGGCAGGGCCCGCGCCAACCAGATCGTGCTGTAACCGCCCAGCGTGCCGAACTCCAGGATCGTCCTCGCACGGATCGCGGCGGCCAGCAGATAGAGCAGCTTGCCCTGCGGCGGCGAGACCTGGATCGGCAGCAGCCCCGCCCTCTCGCTCGCTTTGAGCGCGGCGTCAAATGCCGGGTCGTGCGGCGCCAGCAACCCCTCTACGTATCGGTCAACCGCCGTCCATTGCTCCTGACCCATGGCCTGTGTCTATCAGCGCAGTTAACCCAAAGCGAGGCAAAGAAGGGCCTCGCCCCCTACATTCTTGAAGGTGGGCTGTCCCGGCTGCCCGCATTTGTCGTGTTATTGCATTTCTGTCCGTAATATCCTATATTGTCCTCAAATTCAAACAAAGGCCGGTAAGGGGCAAAATGGCTACCACTGCTGCGCGACCCCAGCTACTCACCGTGAATGAAGCTGCGACCTTGCTCAACGTCAACGAGCGGACGGTCCGACGGTGGATCGACGCCGAGTCGATTCCCTACCTGGAGCTGCCCGGCGGCTCCTACCGGATTCCCCAAGGTGCACTGGTCGCCTCGCTACGAGGCAACTACGACCTCGCAGCGGAGCTTCGCGAGCTCGACGAGCGCAACGCGACGTTGACCGACGAGCAGGTCAAAGCCGCACTCGCAGACAAGTAATCTCGACGACAGGTGCGGCGCATAGGCTCCCGCGCCATGCCATTCGTCGTCGTCGACACGAGCGTCTCCTTGCCGGCCACCCTGAGCCCGGGCGGCATGATGCGCCGCTTCTGGGTCGTCTTGGCGCTCGGCGCGCTGACCTACGAGGTCGAGCATAGCCAGCTCGAACTCGACGAGCTATCTCAACGAGCCGAGCGGGAGGGGGGCGTTGTTGGCGGCCTGAAGGAGGTCCGAGATCGCGTCGAGGAAGCGAGAAATCGGCGAGCCGCGCTCATCGAGCTGCTCCCGGACGGAACGCCCGACGATTGGGTGGCGATCGGGTCGGTGCCCCTCTTCGACGAGTACGAGCGCAAGCTGCGAGAGATCGGCCAGGGGCTCGATCCCGCCCTGCGCGAAAAGGACATTCCTCCCCTTCGCCGCCAACTCGAGGTGGTCTGCACAATTGGCGCTCCGCCCTTTGACCGAGACGCCGTGCCGGCCCTCACCCCCGACCGGAAGGACGACGCCATTCTCTATACCGCCCTTCTTGCAGACGCCGACCTGCTGATCTCCGACGACAAGCACCTCGTTCCCGACCGTCACGAGTATCACTGGGAGCACGAAGGCAACACCGTCGTCTCCGTCACCTTCGACACGCTCGTCAGCGAGCGGCTCGACGCCGCGAACCTGAATGAGATCGACGGCTCATGGCTGGCCATCGCGCACGGCTAACCCAGCGACGTCCTCAAGCCAACAGCGGCTCCATCGCGGCCGAAACGACCGAGGCGATTCGCAGCTGGCGGGCCAGCGCCAGCAGCTCGCCCGGCTTGGCATCGTTGCCCTGCAGGTACCTGCGCAGCGCGCCCAGCGCCAGATCGCGGCCCACGCGAGAGCGGAGGCGCATGAGATCGATGACCGTCCGCTCCTTGGAGCTGATCGCGATCGTCTCAGCCGAATCGATCTTCTCCATTTCGCGCCCGAGCGAGAACGTCGTGGCTGCGAAGACATGGACTCGCGTCGGCGGGTAGGCGATCCTCGGGCGATGCTTCCCGCGAGCAATCGCCAGATGGACCGCGTCGGGAATCTCATCGCTCAGGTCCCAGAAGCTGGCGGCGGAGTTGAGGCAGATCATCCCCTCCGGCGCCCGGCGGCACACGGCCACCAGGTCGAGGTGCGCGGTCGCTGGAGCATCGGCGACGCGGAACACGCCGCGGGAGAGCTCGATCAGCTCCCCGCTGTCGCGCAGCCGGTACAGATCGTCCCAGCGGGCGCCGCTCTCGATCAGCTCCGTAGCCGAGGAGATCCCGCCTGCGCTGCGCGCGAGGTCGAGCACTTCACTCGGTCGCATGCCCAAAAAGTCTACACACTTAGGAGCTACATGTACATGATTTCATCCACCGGAGACCTCGAAGTAGCGCTACGACTACGACAACAGGGGAAGCGAGCGCACCCGGATGCGGGATGGCTCGATCACTGCGTCGTGACCGGCCTCCACCAGCCCCTCCGCAAGCCGCGGTGAGAGCGCGTCGTCGATGAGGAACTTCACCCGGAGGCGGCAAGCGGCAGCTCGCGCTCCCCCACGGCCTCGGCTGCGAACCGCATCGCCTCACGCACGTCGTCTGCATCCAGATCCGGATAGGCCTCGACGATGTCGGTCTCGCCCATGCCGTCGGCGACCATTCCGACCACGGTCGCGACGGGGATTCGCAGTCCCCGAAGACACGGGACTCCGCCCATCTGGTCAGGTCGCACAGTTATCCGCGTGAAGCTCATTCGCTCAGGGTACCGCGCAGGAGTCGGAACCCAGTAGGCCCGGACACCCTGGGCGGCGCCGTCCGCTACCCGATGCCCATATCCATCATCTGCCATCGCTCACGCTTGTAAATGTCGGCGCCATGGTCTCAGCGAACCTGAGAATACGGCCTTTCGTACCCTTACGTAGGGTACTGCGAATTAGCTCAATCTTGAGGTAGTTCGCAGGTTGATTTGCTTGGATTGCTGCGAAATAGGTTGAAACTGATATGTTTTGCATCTGCAAACCACGACCGCCAACAAGCTCGCCAGCATCGCTGAGGACCAGTGGGGGCTGCTCACCCGCCGCCAGGCAGAAGCGGCGGGGGTCTCGGCCGCTACCCTACAGCGGCTGAGCAGGCCCGGCGGCGTTCTCGAGCGCACGGCCCACGGCGTCTACCACCTGGCCGGAGCGCCGCTGCCCCCCCACCCAGGCCTGCGCTCGGCCTGGCTGGCCTTAGCGCCAGGAACCCTTGCCTGGGAACGAAAGCCCGCCCAAGGCACCGTCTCCCATCGCTCCGCCGCCGCGCTTTGGGGACTCGGCGACCTGGCTCCCGACCGACACGAATTCACCCTTCCTGAGCGCCGCCAGACCCGGCAGCGCGGCGTCCGCCTGCATCGCGGTCAGCTCGGCGCAGATGAAACCGCGATCCTTGGCGGCCTCCCTGTCACCTCGCCCGCTCGCACCGCCAGCGACCTGCTCGCGGACAAGGAGGGCCCCGAAGCCGTCGCCCGGATCATCACCGAGGCGCTGCGCGAGAAAAAGGAGTGGGTGGGCAACCTCCCCTCCGCGCTGGCGCCGCGGGCCGCGGGGGTCGGCTTTCGCCGCGACGACTGGCGGGCAGTGCTCGCCTGGCTGCTCGACCTGAGTGGCGACCCTGATCCCGAGCGCTGGCTCGAAGAGGCCGAAGCGAAGTCGACCGACATCACCCTGCCCAGCCTGGACGTTCCCTGAGCCGATGGCGGCGCGAGGCTATGCCAGCCCTGCAGCGTTCCGGCGAGCGCTGACCGACAAGCTTGCCACGGTCGCGCGAACCGGTAAATGGTCGCTGCCCCAGTTGCAACGCCAGATCTCCTACGACCGTCTGCTGGAGCGCCTGTACGCGGTCGACGACGGCTGGGTCGTCAAGGGCGCCACGGCACTGCTCGCTCGTGACCTCGGCGTCCGCGCCTCGATCGATGTCGATGTCTTCCGAGCTGCAGCGCTCGAGGTCGCCGAGCGCGAGCTGCGCGAAGCCGCCGCGCTCGACCTCGGTGACTGGTTCGTCTTCGAGGTGGGCCCAGCGCAGCCGGCCAGCGACGGCGCAGCCGGGCTACGGGTGCCGAACCGCGCACTCATCGGCCCCACCGAGTGGGCGAGCTTCCACATCGACCTGGTCGGCAACGAGGTGATGATGACCGGGGTGCCGGAGCAGATGCCGGCGCTGGCGCGGGTGATGATGCCCGACGTCGAGCAGCGCGGCTACCGGGTCTACCCCTTGGTTGACCACGTGGCCGACAAGATCGCCGCCACCTTCGCCCGCTACGGCAAGTCCCGCTCCCCCTCGACCCGCTACAAGGACCTGGTCGACCTGGTGGCGATCGCCAGCGCTGCCTCAGTTGAGGCCCAGGCCCAGATCGTCGCCCTGCACTCGGAGGCGAAGCGCCAATCGATCGAGCTGCCAATCGCCTTCGCGGTCCCAGACCTCAAAGCCTGGAAGCGAGGATATGAGGCAGAAGCAGCGCGCTCGCTACTGGAACTGGCCACCACGCTGGAGGAGGCACTGGGGCTGATGACGCGCTTCGCCGATCCGCTACTGGACGGCAGCGCGCGCGGCACCTGGGATCCCAGCGCCGAAACCTGGCGCTGAACTAACGACGCCCGTGCTGGGGTCGCGCCCCACCGGAGATCCAGCGCGTCTGGGACACGGTGGCGCAAACCAGCGCTATCACTCAGGATCATTCAATACAACGGTGACAGGAAAAACGTCAATGGCGAGGGTGGGAATCGAACCCACGACACCACGATTTTCAGTCGTGTGCTCTACCAACTGAGCTACCTCGCCCCGGATGGCGGCGGAATCGCTGCCGACGGATGGAAGGCTAGATGATTCCCGACAGCATTCGCTCAATCCTCTCGAGCTCGCTGGATGGCATTGGCAGATCTGCGCTGCGGCGCTGTAGCTCGTCCGGATCGACCAGCCCATGACGCAGGGCTTCCCTGGCGAACTCCCAGTCGCGCTCACGACCCGCCGCACACTTGGACAGGACCAGATCGTGCGCCTCCAAACACCAGCCCGTCGCGCCCCCCGTGTTCTCGCTCCGGACAGGCACGAGCCGTCCCTCCCAGCCGGCGGGGGCCTTGGCGGTCTCGGGCCCAACCGCGTGAGCGTAATAGCCAAACGACGAATCGAAGTAGGAGCCGTCGCCAAGGCTGCCCTCGATCTCGTCGGCTTGCTCGGGCCGATTCTTGGGATAGATGTCCGCCTCGCGGGAGGTGAGCATCTGCTCCGGCGCCTCGGGAAACTGCCCGAGGATCGCTTGGCTGCCCACGACGACCAACTCGTCATCGCCGGCCACCTCTGCGGCAGCCCGAATGATGTGTTCGAGCTCCACCCTGCGCATTGCTATCGCACCGCCTCGATGATCCGGCGGCGCTCTTGCTCGTTGAGGACGCCGGCGAAGGGGGAGTTCTGGCGCAGGTCGCGGGCGTCCTGGTCGCCCGCCGTGATCGCCTCGGCGATCTGATCGACCGGCAGCGCCAGGACTTGGCGCCAGCGTTCCGCGTAACGAGGGTGCAGGTGACCCTCCTCGGCGAGGCGGTCGATTCGCTCGCGGGCCTCCGCCACCAAGCGGTCATCGAGACGCTTAGCCACCACCTCGTGGTACGCGAGAGCGCGGCGCTCGGCAGTCCGGTGATCGTCGGGGACGCGGCTGGCCGGCTCTCCACCACGCTGCTCGAACGAGAGGCGCTCCGCGCGCGTCCGGCGCTCGCGAAGGGCGGCGGCCAATGGATGTCGGGTAACTCCCTTGCGCTGCATCTGGTCGATCTGCTCCCGAAGCTCGATGATGAGCTGGCGGGGGACCTGGCGCCGTCCGTCGCGAGTCGTCACAGTCGGAACCTCTCCCACGCCGATCCAGCGGTCGAGAGCAGTTTGGCTGACGCCGAGCACCCGGCTTGCCCGTGATCGGGAGAGAGTCGGGCCCACCTGGGATTCGAGGCCCCGTCGCACCGGCATGACATCGTCGGCGACGCCGGGAACGCACTCGGCGCGGCGCAGCCGGACGATGTCCTCGATCAGCCCTGTGGTCTGAGCCACGCTTGCCATGACACAAAGATAGATGATGTTTAGGAAAAAGGGCTGATTTCCTCAATATGAAAGCGATTTTCCTGACAGTTGCGATCTTGGCGGCGGTGGTCTCCCTCTCGGGCGGGTCGGTCACCGATCCACCGCTGCCGCGGGGCTTTCCCGGGCCGGTCCCCGTGTTCATGCTGGAGGGGACGGAGCGCCTCGCCGGGTCGCGTAGCGCGATCCGGGCAGTCGACATGGCCGGCGGGCCCGGGTCGCGTGGCGCGATCCGGGCGGTTGGGGTGGAGGACGTGGCCGGCGGGCCGGGCGCGATCCGCCGGGGCGGCGCCGGCGGCTCCGCGCACCGCGAGCGGCGTTGGCTGGCCCGGGCACGGCCGCTCGGCGCCGGGGCGCCGGCCTGGGCGCGGCGCATGCACCGGCGGTCGCTGCTGGTGCTGCGGGCGCTGACCGACCCGCGCAGCGGCGCGTCGGTAGCCGGGGCGCGCGAGGGCTGGGCCTACGTCTGGCCGCGCGACGCGGGCACGGCGGCGATCGCCTTCGCCGCCGCCGGCTACCGGCCCGAGGCGCGGCGGGTCGCTCGCTTCCTGCTCGGCCTCGCCCTCGACGCCGCCGCCCC